>JAFGIS010000462.1 GCA_016929495.1 Polyangiaceae bacterium
CGGAGCCGCCCGTGTCGCGTCCGCCCGTCGCGGAGCCGCCCGTGTCGCGTCCGCCCGTCGCGGAGCCGCCCGTGTCGCGTCCGCCCGTCGCGGAGCCGCCCGTGGCCATCCCGCCCGTCGCGGAGCCGCCCGTGGCCATCCCGCCCGTCGCGGAGCCGCCCGTGTCGCGTCCGCCCGTCGCGGAGCCGCCCGCATCGCCAGCGCTTACCCCGCCTTGTCCGGAGCTTGTCCCTCCCGAATGCGAGCCCCCCGTGCGCACGCCTCCGGCGGGTGAGCCGCCGGTGTGGGAGCCTCCCGAGCTTGCGCCACCCGGGCTCGCTCCGGCCGACGCCTCGTAACCCGACCCGCCGACATCGGGCCCTTCCCTCGCGAGCGCACCCGCGCTACCGGCGGCGTCGGGGGAACTGCCGCCGCCGCAGCCCACGAGAGACACTAGAGACAAAGAAACGAGAACAGTGCAGGAACGACGCATCCCGGAGTCTAGCACGTGGCTCGGCCCGGCTCGGGCGCGTGTGGGACGCTGCGCCCGCACAGGCGCCGGTGTCGTTTTCGGGTGCCATGTGGCTGCGGGTCGCGTTGATGCGCACCCCGAAGCGAGGGGCCGGAGCGCCGTCCCCCGCCTGACAGGGGCCCACGACCGTGAAGCGGATCCGTCACGGGAGGCGGTCGCGCGCGAAGGAGAGGATCCTGACCACTCGTCGAGCCTATCAGAAAGTGCGCCCGGAGATCTCGCTCTCGCCACGCTTCTGTGCCGCGTGCGGGACGCAGCGTGTCCGTTGCGCCCTCCGTCGTTGAACCGACCCGAGGCCGCCGCGGGCGACCCGCTGCAGGTCGTGTTCGAGTCGGGGCGCCAAGCCGGCACTGTGCTATCCTTCAGGGCTGTTCAACGCCGCCAAGGACCCATCGCGACACTGGGCACGACGAGCCGCTGACCCGATGCCGGACGGTGAGTCTTCCCCAGTGACGATTGCATGAAACAGCTCAGCTCGATCTCGACCATCGTGACCGTCATCCTGCTGGCGCTGCCCGTGGGCTGTGACACCGGCGCACCGGACCGTGGTCTCACCGATGGCGGCGCGGCCGCGGGGGGGCTCGGCGAGGATGCGGGCGGCGAGACGGACGGCGCGGCGCGGTGGCCCGTGGAAGTGAGCGGGTGTGACGCGCCCGATCCCGAGATCGCCAAGGCGGATGCCCAGCAGCTGTTCGACTATCCCCACGTGCCTACCTTCGATTTGTACTTGCCGCCGGCTGACTGGGAGCATCTGAAGGCCACGGCCACCGAGGAGCAGTACACCCAAGCGCAGCTCTGCTTCGAGGGAAGGCTGGTTGGCACCGTGGGCCTGCGTTTCAAGGGCTACTACGGGTCGCTCTACAACTGCTTCGACGACCAGGGGAACATGACTTGCCCCAGGCTGAGCATGAAGATCAGGTTCGACGAGTACGAGGGGGAGCAGCGACTGTACGGGCTCAAGCGGCTGAACTTCCACGCCTACTACTACGACGACAGTCGCATGAAGGAGAGGCTTGCCTATGACCTGTTCCGCTCGATGGGCATCGTGGCACCGCGTGCGGCGTGGGCGGTGCTTCGCGTCAACGGTGAGTCCCAGGGCCTGTACGGCATGGTCGAGCAGGTCGACGGACGATTCACGGCGGATCGCTGGCCAGATACTCCGGACGGCAACCTGTACAAGGAGGTCTGGCCCACGATCGAGCGCGCCGACGGCATCGTCGAGGGCCTGAAGACGAACGAAGACGTCGCAGACGTGAGCGCGTTCGTTGCCTTCTCCGACGCATTCCGTTCTGCCGACGAGGCCGATCTGCGGAGCGTTCTGCGACAGTACGTCGATCTGGACTACCTGGCCCGATACATGGCCGTGGACGACGCCCTCCCCAACTACGACGGCATCAGCTACTTCTGGACCGACGGCGTCTACACCAATAGCCACAACTTCTACTTCTACGAGCAGGCCCCGGACAACTTCGTGCTCATCCCGTGGGACCTCGAGTCGACCTTCTGGATCGATTCCGACCACGCCGCGCCTCACTGGACGGTGATCCCCGACGATTGCAGCACCACCTATCCGTACTGGGAGGGCCTTGCCCTGGCGCCGGCCTGTGACCGGGTCTTCCAGGCGCTGATCGCCGACCTCGAACCGTGGCGCGCGGCGTGCCGGGCGCTTCTGGACGGGCCGTTCACCGAGCAGGCCATGGTCGACGCCATCGACCGGCACGCCGCCTTCATCGAAGAAGAGGTCAGGGCCGACCACACCCCGACGACCTACTCGTCGTTCGACAGCGCGGTGGACGGGCTGCGCAGCGTGGTCCCCGAGCTTCGAGCACGGCTCGAGGCGCTGATGCAGCCCTAGCGTCCGGACAGATGGTGGCGCACGGTGGTGGTGCGAGGCAGCGAGCCACCGCGGCTCAACGCAGCTCGCGCCATACTCGATCAGGAGCGTCGTCGCGAGCACTCACGGTCTCGCTGGATGGTCCGTGGACATGTGCGGACATGTTCGAACACGTTCGAGCCGTCTGCTCTGAGGAACGAGCGCAATGCCCCTTCGCCCGAACGGAGGCGTTGTGAGCAGCCGCGCTCCCGTGAGTCCGTTTGCCGGGAAGCGGAGCGCAAATGGGTGAAAGACGCGATCACGGCGGTCTACACGCATCCCATCAGAATCAACCTGACCGGTTGGGGCATCTGCGACTCCGCGGGCGCAGACATCACGGTCTTCTTCGACGAACCCGCCCACACCTGGCCCGTAGCCGTCCACCATTCCGTCTATCTCATCACCTTCGCCAACCTTCAAGGCGATTTCACGGGTCCGTCAGGGCGCTACTGGGCCTCTCATCAGCAGGCCTACGTCGAGATGAGTGCAATACACGAGTTCGCACACGCCTTGGGCGGCAAGCACGAACAGTACCGAGAGGATACTCCAACCTGGTGTCCCGATAGGGCGGTACACACGGACGACGACTGGTATGACTACGGATACTGGGATGGTCTTGGGATACTGAACTACTGCAACCCCGCCTGGAACGGCGACGGCTACTTGAGCACCCTGGACGTTTCCGCGTTCCAGTCGCTCTATGGTACCAGCCGCAACGACGTCGCCTGGTACAGCTATGGCGACGCAAAGGCGTACGCTGACCCCTGGTTCGACCTGCACCAGGTGGGCTTCGAGGTCCGGTACAACAGCTCTGTCTCCTCGACGTACATCCCGGTCTCCGGCGACTTCGACGGTGACGGCTACGACGACATCTTCTGGTGTCAGCGCAGCCAGCTCGTTCGCCTGCCTACCACCGATCCTCCAACAGCGCCTCGCGGAACCCGGCCTCGAGCCCGAACCCACATGGTGCGCACCGTCCAGCCGGAGCGCAATTCGCGACGGCGGGACAACACGCCCGTCGCAGCAGGCGAGCGACATCTGCGCCCGCCGCCCACATGGCCCTGGGCATTGGCTCGGCTAGTATGACCGTGAATGGTTCCCGACCCGAGAGCGGACGGCGGAATAGCGCGGGCTCGGGCGGCCGTGGGTCGCTTCTGGGAGTCTCTGGTCCGCCCGCACCCGTCTCTCACCGACCTCGAGCAAAGCTACACCGCGCGCTTGCTGGCGGTTCTGATGGTGGCGCACATCGTGGTGTCGGTGGGCGGCCTTCTGGTCGTCAATGCCGTCTACGAGGCGCAGACCGGCATGTCGATCTGGGACGACATGGACGCATGGGTGGTCCTCGGCGGACTCGTGGTGATCGGCGCGGCCCTGGTCGCTCTGCGTAGCGGCCGCTTCCGTTTCGGCGTGCTCCTCTACCTGGCGACCACCCTCGCCGTTCCGGTCATGGCTCCCTTCATGCCCGATCCCGACGCGGAGATTGGCCTGATCGCCACCGCGGCCATTCCGATCCTGCTGGCGGCGCTCGCCTTCAGCGAACGCGGCGTGATCGGCGTGCTGGTCGCCGTCGTGGTTCTCGTCGCGGTCCAGCTTGCGGTGACGCCGATGCCACCCCATCGCACGGGTACCGGAATCGCCATCCTGGTGATCATTGCGGTGACCGGAGCGCTCCTTATCCTCTTCCGGCGCCACTTCGGGGTCCTCGAGCGAGCGCGGCGAGACCAGCTGAGCGCCGCCGACGCGGCGCGGCTGAAGGCCGAACTCGAGAAGCAGAGGGATCATGCCAACTACCGGCTGCTGTTCGAGGCGGTGATGGACGGGATCTACATCGTGGCCCGGGATGGTCGCGTGCTCGAAGTCAACAGCGCGGCGTGCCAGCAGGTGGGCTACACTCGAGACGAGCTCGTTGGGCGGTCTCTCGGCGCGATCTCCGCACGCAGCCGCGAGCAGGTCCAGGACAGCCTACGGGCGGTCCTGGAGCAGGGCCGCGCCTGCTACGAAACGCTGCACCGCCGCAAGGACGGCACTCTGGTACCGATAGAGCTCGCGGTGAATCGCACCGAGTACGCGGGGGAACCCGCCTTCATGGGCGTCGCGCGAGACATCACCGACAGGAAGCGCGCCGAGCAGGAGCGGCAGCGACTGGCCGAGCAGCTCCAGCACGCCGTGAAGATGGAGTCGATCGGGCTGCTGGCCGGGGGAGTGGCCCACGACTTCAACAACCTGCTCACGGCCATCATCGCCAACATCGACCTGATGCAGCAGGACCTCGGGCCCCGACATGCGCTGCTGGAGCCGCTCGACGAGGTGCGGCACGCGGCCGAGAGCGCAGCCTCGCTGACCACACAATTGCTGGCATTCTCGCGGAAGCGGATCCTCGAGCCGCGCCTGGTCGACGTGAACCAGCTGGTGCAGCACATGCGCAAGCTGTTGACCCGTCTGATCGGGGAAGACATCGAGCTTCGCACGGTGTGCGCGGCCAGTCCTCCCCTGGTGACCGTCGACCCGAGCTTGCTCGAGCAGGTGGTGGTCAACCTCTGCGTCAACGCCCGGGATGCGATGCCGCATGGTGGGCGCCTCGTGATCGAGACCGGCAACGTCGAGCTCGACGCCAACTGTCGCGAGACCCATCCAGAGACCCAACCCGGCCGCTACGTCACGCTCGCGGTCGCCGACACGGGAGTGGGCATGTCCGAAGAAGTCCGGCAGCATCTGTTCGAGCCCTTCTTCACGACCAAGCCCAAGGGACGGGGAACGGGTCTCGGGCTCGCGACGGCGTACGGCGTCATCCAGCAGAGCAACGGACAGATCGAGGTCTACTCCGAGCTCGGCAAGGGCACTGCGTTCAAGATCTACCTGCCGCGATCGGAAGGAAAGCTGACGTCTGCGGCCCCGCGTCAACAGCACGTGACGGCGGGCCATGAGACCGTGCTCGTCGTGGAGGACGAGGCCGTCCTGCGGCGGCTCGCATGCCGGATCCTGAAGCGCAGCGGCTACCGTGTGCTGGTCGCATCGAGCGGCGACGAAGCGCTCACGCTGGCCGGGGGGCACCCCGGCAGAGTCGACCTGCTCCTGACCGACGTGGTCATGCCCGGGATGAGCGGCACGGAGCTCAGCGGCAGGCTGCAAGCGCGGTACCCCGCCATCCGGGTGCTCTACACGTCGGGCTACACCGAAGACACGATCGTGCGCCGCGGCGTGCTCGAAGGTGAGTTCTGCTTCATTGCCAAACCCTATACGCCTCAAACGCTTTTGGGCAAAGTGAGGGAGGCATTGGACACCGGGGCCCCGACGAACGCGGCGCGGTGGACCTCGCCTCCCAGCGCTCAACAGCCGGCGAAATAGCGATGTAGGCCCTCGGGCAATCGCCGGTAGTCGAACGTCGTAGGCGGGACCGGGAGCGGACGGCTGTTCTTCGTGTGCCAGTAGAGCAAGACTCGATCCCGTTTCTGTCCGGAGACCGCGTCGGCCAGGAACGCGGCCGCAGGCTTGGCGGTGTAGACCGGGTCGAGGGCGATCCCCTCCCTCGCCTCGAACTGGTCGATCGCCCGACACGCGACCTCGGTGCCGATGGCGTAGCCGCCGCCCAAGTAGTCGTCGCAGATTCCGAAATGCCGGTGGTCGAACGAGCAACGCGGGAACGAGGAATCTCGTTCGCGCAGGAGCTCACCCGTACGGTCGAACAGCGCGCGGAACTTCTCTGCGTTGGCCACGGGCTCCGGTGTCACGCGGACCGCGACGAGCTTGCTCGGGAGGCCCACAGCGCGCATCCCGAGCAGCAGTCCTGCCGCCGTCCCCATGGTGCCGAACGAGACGTAGATGCGGTCCGGCATGGGGAGCGAGCCCTCGTCGATCTGCGCCGAGAGCTCGAGGGCGGCATTGACGAATCCAACCACTCCGATTGGCACGGATCCTCCGGGAGGGATCAGATACGGTGAGATGCCATCCAAGGCCCGGTAGTGCGCCTCCGCGGCTTGCACTCGAGCCTGCTGTTCGTCGTAGCTGCTATCGAAGAGAACCTCGGCTCCGCAGGCGACGTCGGCCGCCAGATTCGCTGCCACGCCCGGGACGGATGGTTGCTCGCACAGCATCAGGGTGGTTCGAAACCCACAACGGCCGGCGTACAGGGCCGTCGCGAGCGCATGATTCGAGCCGGCCGCGCCGGATGTGACGACCCGCAGCGCGCCCTGGTCCCGCGCGTCACCCAGAAGGAACTCGAGCTTGCGCACCTTGTTGCCTCCGTAGAGCGCGCCGCTCAGGTCGTCCCGTTTCATGAAGAGCCCGCGTCGGCCGAGAGATCGGCCGAGGCCATCGAGCGACGATAGCGGTGTTGGCAGGGTTGCGAGCTCGAGGTGGTGTAAACGAGACCGCAGGCGCGGATAGCGAGCGAAGAGAGGCAACATGACCGGCACAGGATAGCACGGGCGCCGGGGCACCAGGCTATCGTGCTGCGCATCGTTCTTTCTCAGTGCAGGATGTCCGGCGGTGGCCCGTAGAGCGTCTGCCGCCAGAGGGCGTACCCTATTCGGTTGGAGCTGGCGTCGGTGATTTCCAGTACCAGGTTCCCCAGTGCGTCGATCTCATGGATGACGGCCGACGTAGAGTAGGTGATCAACGTGTTGCCGCCCGGCAGACGCTGAACGTCACCCAAGTTGCTGGTAGAGACGCCCCCCTCGTATCGGAGGATCTCCTTGCCATCGAGGCTGTATTCGATCATCGCGGCCGTACGGTTCGGCCCGGCGCTGTTGGCGAAGATGACGATGCTGTCGTCCAGCAGGTGATGGCCGTGTTGGGCACCACTCCAGGCGCTGTTGCCGCCGCTGACCCGCTCGGACAAGCGCCACTCGACGCCGCCGGACCGGTTCGCGACCAGCACGTCCTGGCTCAAGTCCGAGTAGGTGTAGACATCCTCCTTCTGGGAGTATCGCACGGCATTGCCGTGGCACCCCATGCCGCCGCCGCCGCCGCCAGTAAGGTAGCTGCTGGCCTCGAACACCTCTTGGGTCGTCCCGCTCGGGTCCATCTCGAAGATGCTGTTGCAGTCCGACTCGCCGTAGTCCAGGTACGCCATGGTCGCGCCGCTCACGGGCGTGATGTCGTGGGAGGCCACGGTGCTGCTATAGGTCTGCCCGTCGAGCGTATCCATGGTCACGCGCGCCAGCGCGCCGCCGTCCAATCCAGAGATGGTCATCCACATGTTCTTGCCGTCTTCGGACATGCGCGCGCGAGCGATGCTGTTCAAGCTCGACTTGTACCACCATACGATCTCGCCGTCGGGATCGATGATGAAGAGCATGTTTCCGCCTTGCCCCTGCCAATACGAAGTCACGATGAAACCGCGTTCTCGCGCGCCTTCGTCGACCACTCGCAGAGGATCCAGTTTCACGAGCGTCGTTGCTGGACCGGTCTGAATGACGTAGTCGTTGCTCGCATGGCTCGTCGCGCCAGCCTTGGCCACGATCCGGAAATGGTAGGTCTTCGACGGCTTCATGCCCAGAAGCAGCGTCCTGAAGTCCGTCTCGTTCAGATCGACCGGCGCTACCATGCCGTAGTCGGTATCGAGCCCGAATTCGATCTGGGCCTGATCGACGCCGGCCGCTGCAATGGACCATGTCACGATGCCGATCGTGCCAGGGGTGTCGGCCGTGGCAGCGGGATCCTCGCTGGCAAGCCAGGCGTCTACCTCGAAGAGATCTCCGGCCTCCGTTGTGGTGCCAGAAGTACCGCCACTGCCCGCTGCGCCGCCCGTGGCTCCACCCGAACCGCCAGGATTACCAGTACCGCCCAGTGCACTCGCGCCACCCGGGTTGGTCGCACCGCCGGTGTTGGTTGCACCGCCGGTGTTGGTTGCACCGCCGGTGTTGGCTGCACCGCCGGTGTTGGTCGCACCGCCGGTGTTGGCTGCACCGCCGGTGTTGGCTGCACCGCCGGTGTTGGCTGCACCGCCGGTGTTGGTTGCACCGCCGGTGTTGCTGGTGCCGCCCGTGCTGCTCGAGCCGCTGGTGTTGGGTGTCCCGCCCGTGTTGTCTGCGCCGCCGGTGTTGCTGGTGCCGCCCACGTTCTCGTTGGGCGATGTATCCGCGGACCCTGACGGATCGCCGCAGCTGGACGCAAGGACGACGCCCAGCACCCCTGTGGCGCCGTACGCCTTCTCCAACGCTGCACGCCTCATGGCTGCTGCTTGATGCCAGAGTGTCCGCCACGAGCTTGTCGCCATGCGCCTTCTGTGTTCCATGGCTGCTCAAGCGGCTCATACTTGGCATGTCGACGGCGGTTGTGTGCCGCTGCGACGAGCAATGCAGCTTCCATTGCCGCGTGGAACGGACGTCCGTGGCAGTGGGCCAGCGGGCCGGCAACCGAAACGACGGATTGGTGGGCGGTCTCCGTGAGCCATCGCACCGGCACGCGCGCTCTGAGCCACACGCCGTCCTGCGGGAGGCTCGGTGATTGCCGAGCGTTGCGCGCGCGGAGCGTTGACGCTGGCGTTCAGCATCGGCGCAGGACCCTTGCGTCTCGGGCCCGGACCGCTCATGCGCATCGCCCAACCTCTCAGGCGGAACCGATCTCCGCCGCTCGCGCACGGAACTCGATCGGGCAAAGATTGGGCATCGTGGGTCGGTTTTCGGACGAACTCGCACGCGAGGCCGGCAATGGCGCGGCGAGGGCACCGCTGGGTAGCCTTTCACCGGTGACAGTTTCGTCACTCCCCGGCCACCGCGGCACAGCATACCCTTGTGACCAGCATGCTGGAGCGTCTTCTGGGGTGTGCTTTCGTGCTGGGCCTGCTCGGCTGCACGGGTCCAGAAGAATGCGGGGACGGTGTCGCGTGCCCGACCGCGGACCAGGATCCGAGAGCCAAGGACGTCAACCTGTTCTTTGCGGCTGATCGCTGGGCCGCGTACTACGCGGAGCCCGGGGGCGAGATCGTGGCCCTGACGGTCGCTGAAGGCCAAATCGTGATCGAGCCGCGCGGCATGACCCTGCGCCGGCTCCGCGTCGCACTCGGCCCGTTCCAATATGACACCGAAGTCGACCCCATCGACGTCAGCGACCTCACGTTTTCTCTCGAGGCTCCGGTGTCGCTCCTGCCGGACCCGGTCGCCACGCGCTGGTACAGCGCGCCTGCGGGCGTCGAGGTGCTGACCTGTGCCGCGGTGGACGGCGTCCGGCAGCACACGGCCGTCACACTGGGCGAACCGCTTACCGTCCGCTACTACAGCAAGGAAAGCCTCACGTTGGACGCGATCCTGCCGCTTCACCTCGAGCTTCCGGCCGGGAATCGGTGCGAGGCGCGCAACGCGGACGTTCTGGTGTTCATGCAAGCCGAACCGAAAGATAGGCCCGGCAATACCTTCAGCTGCGTCAGCTCGGACGGGTACTTCCAGATCTGCACCACCTCGAGCGAGCCGGGGGACCTACCGGTCCCGGTGGAGATCCGGTAGTGCCCTGTCTCCGCCGCGTGCTCCTGAGCGCGCTCGAGCTCACGACACTCAGCGCCGGTATGTGAGTTTGCGGAGCGGCTTCGGCATCGGGTTTGCCAGCACCCACGCGACGGCGGCCTTCGAGAGGCGGTCCGTATCAGTGTCAGCGGGACGGTGGGCCAGGATCTTGCGGCAGTCCGCCAGAGTGGCCCCGTCGACCGCCTTGGGCGACGCCAGGTACGCCAGCAGCGCCTTGCCCATTGCAGCGTAGTCCTTGTCCCAGTTGATGCCGCCGTTGCGGACCATCTCGTCCGCAATGCGGCCGCTGATCCGGATCACCTCGCCCTGGACCGTCCTCGCGGGGCCCGAGCCCGGCACCAGCAGATCCCAAAGCTCGGCGTGCTGCTTCTGCCACTGCCTGCTCTTGACCGTGATCTTCGACTGGCCATCGTGCATCTTGCGGGTTGGACGCGGCGGCACCCCGAACATCCGACACAGCTTCCCCATGGCGGCAGCGGTCTGTTCCACGCTGTCGGGGTCGAATTCCGCCTTGTGGAACTCGAACGTCGCCGCCAGCTCCGCGACACGTTCGCCGGCCTGCCGCGACTTCTTCGCGCCCGCCTTCAGCAGCGCCTCGGCCACGGGCACCATCTCGACGAGATCGGCATTCGCACAGTTCTCCAGACCGAGCTCGAGCGGTGTGAGGCCCTCGTAGTTCCTCGCGGCCACCGCCGCGCCATGCTCGAGCAGGATCCTCACTCCGTCGAGATGCCTCGCATCAGCAGCGCAGTGCAGGGGCGTGTCACCGTCCAGCGTCTTCGGTTTCATCGAGGCCCCGTGCTCCAGCAAAGCCAGCATCACGGCCCGGGTGCCGTGACTGGCGGCCTCGTGCAACGCCGTGTAACCAAACTGGTCGACGGCGTGGACGTCGGCTCCACGATCGAGCAACCAGCGCGCCAACGACACGTTCTTGCGACACATCATGAGCGCCGTCTGGTCGCCGTAGCCTCCCCGAGCGTTGACATCGTGCTCGTCGAACACGGCCCGCAGCTCCCCGAGCTTGGTCGACGGCTCGTCGACCTTGCGTTCGAACTCCTTCGGCAGTTTCTTCTTGAGCTCGCCAGGTCTCGCCACGTTCTCTGCCATGGAAGCGAAGATATCACGTGGGGGCCGACCGTGAAATCGAGGCACACGTCTCGCGCGACCCGCTCCACGCGGCGGGCGGTACGCTCCCGTTGGAAGTCCTTGTGAGCGCAGAAGAACTCAGGCACCATCCGCGCCGATGGTTGCGCGCGCCTGGAGCCAATTGGGTTGGTCCTGCATCTTCACGCGCGTGAGCTCCAGGAGGCCGCGTCCGGACTGCCCTTCGAGAGCATGGGTGACGAGTCGGCACGCGAGTACGAGAAGTCGCGGCAGCCCGCGGACCAGTGGCCTCCCACGGGGCGGTACGAGGCCTGTACGGCAGGTCAAGATCTGTTCGATTTGCCGGCAGGCAAGTGCCCCACCGAACTGCGTTGACTCACGTATCGCAAGCTGTCGTAGGCCGACTCCGGCGTGTCCATCTGCTTGGACTTCGGCCCTGGCACCGTACCCGTTCACGTCCTTTCAGCTGTCGGGCATCCTCGGGGTCGGCTAGAATGAGCCTCGCTTCAGGGACTGGACGCGAACTCGATTCATCGAGCGATCGTGCTCGGCAGAAGGGATCCCCGGTTGTGGCATGTTGTCATCGCTAGACGTCATGACCATCCTGCTCTCTGTCGCAGCCTTGCTGGGAACCGCGCGGCTGCTGGGCGAGTTGGCCAGGAGGATCCGTCAGCCTGCCGTCCTGGGAGAAATCGTTGCGGGCGTGCTTCTCGGCCCGACGGTCATGGGACGGCTGGCGCCCGGCTTGGCTACGTGGCTCTTTCCCGCGACGGGACCGGAGCCGATCGTGCTGGCCGGTTTCTCCCACGTAGCCATCGTACTCTACATGCTGGTAGCTGGGATGGAAGTCGACTTGTCTGCTGTCTGGCGGCAAGGGCGTCCGGCCCTGCTGGTGAGTCTGGGCGGCATGCTGGTTCCGTTTGCCTTGGGGCTGGGGCTCGGTTGGTTCGTTCCCGCCGCGGTCGGCGCACAACCCCACGTGCCGCGCCTGCTGTTCGCGCTCTTTCTGGCGGCTGCGCTCGCGATCTCGGCCTTGCCCGTGATCGTCCGGATGTTGATCGATCTGAACATCTTTCGCAGCGATCTGGGGATGGTCGTCGTGGCCGCCGCCATCGTGCAGGATGTCACGGGTTGGCTCGTGTTCTCTGCCGTCCTGGGGATGATGGGTGCCGGCCGAGAATCGACGCCAGTGCCCACCACGATCGCGTTGGTGGTCGTGTTTGCTGGCGCCATGCTGACCGTGGGCCGCTGGCTGCTGAATCGGGTGCTACCTTGGCTGCAGGCCTTCGCGAGTTGGCCGGGCGGAATCCTGGGGTTCACGGCGACCCTGGGCATGCTGTCCGGCGCACTCACCGAGTGGATCGGGGTCCACGCCGTGTTCGGCTCGTTCCTGTTCGGGGTTGCTATCGGGGACTCGCGTCACCTGAGGGAAAGAACGCGGGTGACGCTGGAGCAGTTCGTCTCTTTCGTCTTCGCCCCCTTGTTCTTTGCGTCGATCGGGCTCCGGGTCGACTTCCTGCGTGGATTCGATGCGCGCTTGGTGGTGTTGGTGCTGACCGTAGCGCTGGCCGGCAAAGTGCTGGGCGCCACCCTGGGAGCGCGGTTGGGAGGGATCGTGGGACGCCAGGCATGGGCGACAGGGGTTGCCCTGAGCTCCAGTGGAGCGATGGGAATCATCTTCGGTCTCTTGGCCTTGCGTGCTCACATCATCAGCGAGCGCCTGTTCGTGGCCCTGGTGGTCATTGCGTTGGCGACGTCCTCCTTGAGCGGGCCGGTGCTCCAGCGACTGTTGAAGACCACGCAACGTCGTCGCTTCGTCGACCACCTGACCTCCAAGACGTTCGTGCCGCGGCTGGATAGCACCGATCCGGCCGCCGTGATTGGCGTGCTCGCCGAAGCAGCTGCCCGAGCGTCCGGAATCGACCGCGTCGAGCTCGAAAGGGCGGTACTCGAGCGCGAGCGCATGATGTCCACTGGGCTCGAGTCGGGCGTGGCGACTCCCCACGCTCGAATCGAGGGGCTGGTTTCTCCCGTGGTGGCGTTGGGCCTGTGCCCGCGCGGGGCCGACTTCGACACCGTCGATGGATCGGCGTGCACGATCGTCGCCTTGACGCTGACGCCCGCCGAGACGCCGAACGTCCAGATCGAGCTGTTGGCCGACATCGCGCGAACGCTGCAAGACCCGCGGGTACGTGCGGACGTGCTGGCGGCCAACAGCTACCCCGAGCTCTTGGCTGCATTGCGTACCATCGACGAGGCCCAGCACGACAAGCGGACGGATGCCGCACGGCCGAGGTAGTTGCCATGAGGCTGGAGGTAGCGCAAATGCAGCGGAAGGGACGCCCGGCAGGGCATGGGCCAAGCGGTGCATCAGCATCCTGGGCAGACGCAAGTGAGCTCACGCGGGCCGGTGTCGGTGCAGATGGACAGGCACACCGCCTCTCCGAGGCACGCGCAATCGGGGCGTGCGGCGCAGACGCTCGGCACCTCGATGCAGTGGGTCGTGGTCCCCAGTAGCTGGTTTTTCAGGCACACGTCGCCCTCGGCGCAATAGTCGCAGCTGGGCACCGATGGACACTCTCTGGCGTCGATGCAGGGCCCCCAACACCCGTCGATGACCACCGGCAGCATGCCCGGGGCACAGGTTGGCTCGGCTTCGCTGCAGGTGAGCTGCCATCGCTCGCAGGTGACGTCGAGCACGCAGAAACCGCGATAGCAGACGGCCGCTGCATCGGGCCCGTAGTCGGCGCATCGGGGGTCTGTGCACTTGACGTCGCAGGCCGGTCGTTCCGCCCCGATGGGACTGGCCTCGCATGTGCAGCAGTCGTTGTTCAGGCTGCAGTCCTCGTCCGTCTGGCAGTCCGCAACCGCCACGCTGCCCGCGAAGCCCGCGGCCCCTGCGGTCTCGTCCGCGCCCTCCTGTCCAGCTGCGCCGCTGGCGCCGGCCTGGCCACCACTGGAGCCCGCCGCGGCCCCGCTGCCCGCGGCACCCCTGGTGACGGTCCCGCCGGACTCGCTACCAGAGGAGCCACCGGCTGCCCTGCCGCCCGAGCCCCTGGTGGTGCCTCCGGTGGCAGTGGTCCCTCCGGTCGTGGGGCTGCCGCCAGTCACCACGCTGTCAGAGGGAGCGCCTGTCCCTGTGCTGCCGCCCGTCGTCGCTGCGCCCGTGTCGGTGGGGACAGCACCGGTACTGGCGCCGCCTGTTGCCGTGCCGCCGCTCGGGCCGGGGTCCGAGCCCGAAGCCTTGCCGCCACAGCCGAGCAGCGTGGCGCCGAGTCCCCCTATCACGACCAGAGAATTGCGAAGCCGCATGTCCTGGGCGCGAGTCTAGCGCAGTACGGGGACGCAGGCCTACTGCCTCTGGAACACGATGCTGCCCGACACCGTGTCCGTCCTCTTGGCCAGTGGGGCCATGGTCATCGTGTCTTCCGAGACGCAGTAGGCGCAGTCGTTGTCGTCCGACGTCCCGTGCAGATGCGGTGAAGGCGGGCACCACTAGGAATTCCGCCGCGTCCGGCATAGTCTCGTCCGGGCATGGCACGGTCTCCGACGTCCTACCTGGGGCCATTTCGTCGGCGTCCCTGGCACGTTTCCTCTTCTCGCGCCCCCAAGAGCAAACCATGAACGACGCCACAGGAACTGTGGACGACGCTTACGACCAGTACCGCATTCCTGCTCCGCTCCCTTACGAACGGGGCACACCGGACGACCCACGCTACATTGGAGCAGCCACCCACGTCCAGCTGGCACGGCTCTACCGGCGCCGCAACCCCGTGCACACTGTGTTCGCCAATGACGTCGCCATCGATCAGATCCTTCGTCTCAGCTTCAATACCCTGGTGGACAGGGCCGAGTCGAAGCTCTACTCGGGGAAACCCGACATCCTGGTAGCGAATACGACACCGAATCTGGTTTACGAGATCAAGCCCGTACACAACCACGGGCTGCTCAAGGCGTCGTTTCAGCTCCAAAGCTACATCAGTGGGCTCGGTGGTGGACGCGTCCTGGTCGTGCCAGGGGACCCGAAGTACCTTGGGGGTTGGGGCTACGTACCAGCGCCGGGTGGTTATGCCAAGTTCGAGTGTGCGCGCCCCGGCGTGATCCTCTACCACTACTTCAAGGCATAGCCTCAACCTCCAGCGTGTCGTCCGGGCGGTTCTGCACAGAGCTTCGGTGGGTGGCCGTGCGGTCGCGCCGGGCGCCTTGGCACGTGAACGCTACGACCTCGGCGACGCAGAAGTTCGACCCTGTTGCCCTGGGACGAACCACGCGAAAACCGTGGCGTGACGGATTTGCGGATCCCCCGGATCGTGCGCGAAGGTCCGGCGCGGCGCGGAGAGCCATGTGATGTCGAGGCGGCCCGTCGTTCGGGGACGGCACGGAGCCGGAGCGAGCCGGGCAGTCGCTTCTCGGGACCAGGCGCTCCGAGCTGTCACTCGCACTTCGACCCTTGCTGTCGCTGGTTGAACGAACACCCGGGACTCCGCTCGTGTCACCGTCTCCGACGCGCCGAACAGCGCCGGAATGGAGCGCAGTACCTCGAGGGGTACGTCGAGACTCGCCTGGGCAGCGCGCGCAACGCTGGCGGCCTGGCGGTCGAACTCGATTCTTCGTGCAGCCCGTCCGCGCAGCGTCGTCCCCGCGAACAGCGCCAGTGACACGGCGACGCCGACCGACAGGATCGCAATGGCCAAGCCTCTGGCAGCAAACGAGCGCGTGGGCACTGTCACGTGGCTCGCTGGCGGCGGACGTCGCGAGCCGCCCGAGCTCGAATCGGACCTGTTGGTCGTCACGGCCGAGGTAGTTGCCATGAGGCTGGAGGTAGCGGAAATGCAGCGGAAGGGATGCCCGGTCGCGGTGGTACAATTGGCGCCGCCTCGGCTGGTCGAGCGCTGGGAGCCTCCTGTCTGCGCGCAGCCAAGGCCCCTGGCCCCAGGCTACTGTTTGCCGACGAACGTCGTGACCGTCATGCCGCCGAGCTCGGCCGTGAAGGAGCCGCCGCTCATCGTGACCGCGGTCTTGGACGCAAGGTTGTCGCTCGACGACGTCACCCACGGCACGAGCGAGGCTGGCGCTGTCCCGCCGGAGATGGAGATCGGCACGGTCGCTGACGCGCTGCCCCGGTTGATCGCCACGACGACCAGGGTACCGTCGGCGCCCAGGTAGGCCGAGAGCAGGACATTCGTCGGGATGCTACCCGCAACCTCCACCCGCGCGTAGCCGGGCCGGATGAACCGGCTGTAGTTGCCGAGCGTGTAGTGGCGTTTGGTGTCGGTTCCGTCAGACAGGTACAAACCCTCGTTGTCGTCCGAGTTCGCCTTGTACCACCACCATAGCCAGGCCGACGCCATGCCGTTCACGATCGCGTCGTGGATCCATCCTGCGACCGCGACGCCGTTGTCGATATCGCTGCTCGGGCCCGCTTCCGGCCACAACTTGATGCCGGACATCTCAGTCATCCAAACGGGTTTCGTCTGTGGAACATCGCTCGGCCACGGCTCGGCAACCTGGGTGTCGTACTGGTGCGTCCCCAGGATGTCGATTTGCGCCCATGCCTCAGTGTCCGCGGCCAGGGCGTGGCCGTAGTCGTATTCCCCGTCCAGCGGGTTCGTGCTGCCGTGGGCCGAGTCGTTGGTCCAGAGGTGGATCCATTCCGATACCTCCGGCGCGATGACCTTGACCGGCGGGTTCAAGGCGCGGAGCTTCGGCCCTACCACCTTGACGAAAGCCACCATCTCCTCGGCCGTGTAGAGCATCGTAGAATAGTCGTCACTGCAGGGACCTTCGCCGTCGAAGCCACAGAAATCGGGCTCGTTCTGCACCGACATGGCATAGAGATCGACGTTGGCGTTCTGCTTCACCGTGTCTGGGAACGTAGCCACGGTGGTTGCCCAAGAGTCGTAACAGCTCGTGAGCAAGTGTCCGCCGCCGCCGTCCGTGTATCTGTCCTTACAGCTGCCGGGTGCGCTCCAGAGCGTCGCAATGAATCTGTCGACGCCACGCGCCTTCGCCTTCTCGATATCGTTCCACACGTCGTCGTTCATCGGGCCACCGTCCGAATCCATGCCGATGCGCAGAATGGACAGGCCGAGCCCTTTGGTTGGGTCGAAGAGCGCGTCTGCCTCTGAGTTCGTCATGGCAGGTGCCCAGGTATCGCTGATGCCAAACCCCTCTATGGTCTGTTTGGGCTTGTCGAGCTGCACCGTCGCGGCGCCCGCGTTCCCGGCCGTGGCGCCGCCCGAGCCGCCGGTGACCGCTCCGCCGGCACTGGTCCCGCCCGTGGCCGAGCCCCCAGCATCATTGCCGCTCTGAGCCGCTCCGCCGCCGGTCACGCCCGTCGTGCCGCCATCCGTACCCGTGAAGCCTCCAGACTGGGTGCCACCGGTATGAGCTGCGCCCGAGCCGCCGCGGCCCGGCCCTCCCCCGGAGCTCGTAGTGCCACCAGCGCTGGTGGTGCCACCCGAGCCGGCGATACCGCCGGAGCCCGTGGTGCCGCCTTCGGCGGGGGTGCTGCCCGTGGCCGTGTTTCCGGCCGCGGCCGTGTTTCCGCCCGTGGCCGTGGCCCCGGCCAGGGTCCCTGCATCCGAGTTCGCCGTTCCGCCCATGTGGACGCTGCCGCCGTTTGGCAGGGCTCCGCCGGAGCCGGTCGAGCCCGCCAAGCCACCAGCGTCGCCGAGGCTCGCGGATCCGCCCGTTGTGTTTCTGGACCCTGTGACGCCCTGCTCGGAACACGCGCAGGCCACTGCCGCGACACCAACAGCGAGTAGAATTCGGATCGCGTTCGTATTCACCGCGCCTCCCAGGTTGCGCCGGGTGCAGTCGCGACTCGACGACGGTCGGCGACGTGCGACTACTCTACCCGAATTCCACCTGCATATCCCGAGCTTCCCCATTGCATGCCCCTGCATGTTCCGATCCGGCCCTTCTGTCTCCCAGGGACGCCGTTGTGCCGGGGATGCCCAGCCATGTCCGTCCCGCGCGGCCCACCCGACCGGCTGGGATCAGCCGCGCCGACTCCGTCGAGATTCTTGAGTCTGGTCAGGCTTCGTG
The DNA here is from genome assembly GCA_016929495.1 of Polyangiaceae bacterium. Classification (GTDB taxonomy): domain Bacteria; phylum Myxococcota_A; class Polyangia; order Polyangiales; family Polyangiaceae; genus JAFGIS01. The sequence continues at coordinate 17,999 of JAFGIS010000462.1, forward strand.
TTCACGCCTGTCCCGGAGCAGACGCCCCAGTTCGACAGAACTGGCCCCGCAGCCGAGTACAAGTACCGTCGCGAGGCCCGCGACCCGCGACATCCAGTACCCGTCCGACGGACTCTGACATCCTCTTCGGTCCTTCCGGAAGTGGTCGGCGAGGCATCCAAGCTCCAACGAGCGCCTACTCCACCACCACCCGATCACTCCCCCCTCGTCCAAACGTCTCCTCCGCATACATCTCCTCGGCCTTCGGCGCCGGCACGATGAACGTCCCCGGCGTCGTCGCCCTCGCGTAGTAGACGTAATCGTATACCCCGTCCCAGAGCAGCGACGCAAACGCCTCCGCCCGCTCGTCGCGCAAATTCTGGTGCTCGTACCACGCCGAGGTCCACCACCAGGGCGAGCCGCGCCGAGCTTCACTGGGATCACTCGGGATGCTCCCGGTCGTGGCCAGCGCCGGATTCAAGGGCTCGAACCCGGCCGGGATCGGGTCAACCAGGGCCACATGATAGCGCCGCGCCCGCGCCACCATGCCGACGCGCACGCGCACGGTGGCGCCTCGCTTCACGTGCCACACGCCGTTTTTGTCCTGCCGCACGTCGCTCGGCTTGTCCACGGCCTCGTACGTCCGGCTCACCGCAAACCCATGCTCCGCCGGCTTCTGCCACAGGTCCTTCGGCGCGTATTGCATCCCGAGCCGGTAGTAGAGCCGTCCCGGCCCCTCCTTGGACAGCGTCAGCGTCGAAGGCTGGGGCTGCTTGGCCAGGTACGCCATGGGCACCAGCGTCTCCTGACGGTCGGTGCTCCGCCCCTTGTAACGGTGGTCGCCGACATACCCGTCGCCGAGCCAGACTCGCGCCACGAAATCCGGGGTGACGTTCTCGTAGGTTGCGAAATACCGGTCCAGGGCCACCAGAACGAAAGCGTTCTCCTGCGTGCTCGACCAGCGGCCGCGCTTGCGATGGGCGAGCAGGCCCCTGACGACCTTGGGGATGAGCGAGCTCTGCGGCTGGTCCCCGATCAAGGCCTCGAGCAGGATCCCATCCACGCGACGATCCGAATGGAGCAACAGATAGGCTCCATCGTCGTAGCCGGTCACGAAGTGCGCCTCGCCGGCCGTCTCCGTGACCTTCTGGGCGACCCGGTGGCGGATCGCCCGCAGCTCCGCGTCATGGGCGGCGTCGTTCTGAAACAGGGGCCAGATCAGGCCCACGGCTTCGAGCGGGAGCTTGTCGACCCCGCCGGCTTCCTGGATCAGCCGCTTGGCTCGCGCGGCATCTCTGTCACCGGCGCGGTCGCGGACGTACAGGGCATAGGCGATGATCGTCTGCCGCACCGACGGGGGGTAGATGGATGGGATGTAGGACTCGACACGCCGCAGGAAACCGAGCGCTCGGTCGTACATCTGCTTGGGAACCTGCAAACCCTTGGCCTTGGCGCGCACCAGCGCGTGCGTGACGTGGATACTCACGAACGGCACCGGTTCGCGGTCCTTTCTCCACCAGTCCCAGCCACCGGAGTAGTGCTGTCTCCCGGCCAGCGTCTTCATATCGGCTTTCACGCTGGCGATCAGGGCCTCCTTCGGCGGCAGCCCCCCGGCTTTGAACGCGTCGAGCACGTCGCGCAGCGCCGCGATACTGAGCACCCGCGACGACAGCTGCTCGCTGCACTCGAAGGGATAGGTCGCTAGGTAGAGCACCGCGTCGGTCAGGCCCTGCAGGGCCGTGGACGAGGTCATGACCTCGAGGCCGCCCCATTCGGGCAGGACGTCGCTCGGGCGACGCACGGGTTGGGCGATGGCGCCCTGGTCGACCGTGCCGTAGGTGGCAAAGGCCTCGGTGGTGGCGGGCGTCCAGACCGGCAGCTCGTGCTCGCTGGCGTCCGTGCCAGCCCGGCTCGAGGCGCCGAGCTGCAGGCGCGCGGTGCCGGGATGAATGGCCGCAGCGGGAAAGCGTATTTCGACGCGGTCGTTGGCGGGTACCTCGACGCTCAGGCCCGGCGAGCCCGTGAGCGTGAGATTGGCGGTGCGGGCCACGACGTCGACCCGCATGGCGGCCGACGTCTGGTTTTGCAGCACGACCGGGAGCTCGAACCGGTCACCGAAGTTGAGGAAGCGCGGGGGCGAAGCCCGCACCATCAACGGCAGGCGCGCGGTGATCGCCTCTTCGGCGCTGCCGAACTGGTTCGCGCCGCTCGCGGCCACGGCCATGACCCGATAACGGGTGAGATTGTCGGGCAGAGCGAGCTTCACCGTCGCGCGGCCCCGGGCGTCGGTGCGGGCATCGGGCACGAAGGCCGCCAGGGCATTCCAGTTCTGGCGCACGGTCAGCGGGACCCCCTGGGGTTGCCCTGGGGCAGCCTCGTCCCGTTCCGCCCCCTTCTTGTCTGCGCGAAGTCTGGATGGCATCGATTCCTTCGGCGCCTCGGCTTTGGGCATGATCGGAGCGGGTGGGGGAGGGCCCTGC
>JAFGIS010000463.1 GCA_016929495.1 Polyangiaceae bacterium
CCGAGGAGCGTCGGGTCGTAGGCGCCGCCACGTCCGCGCATCGTGTCGAGCGCTTGTGACGGCGTCAAGCCCTGCGTGTCGAGCGCGTCGAAGTCATTGACCATCCTGAGGATCTGCGCACCGACCCCTGCGCGTGCGCTCGGTGAGCTCGAACGCGCGCAGCCCGCCAGGATCTCGAGCACAGGCTCGAGACGTGGAATATGTGCCAAGAGCCTCTGCGCGGTTGCCGGCAAGCCTTCCACGACCTCCTTCTCGGCCGGCGTGAGCACTTCGCCCCCGTCGTAGCGCTGCGCGAGCTCGGCCGGCACGGTGACCCAGCCGATCTGCGAGAGCATGGCCGCCACCTCGACGGCCCATTTGTCCGGGGTGTCGATACGGTCTGCTACGGCCTTGGCATGGCGCTGGATGCGAACGGCGCGTCCGAACGCGGCCGGATTCGCCAACGCGAGCACTTCGGTCAGCGTGCGAACGGCGCCGCGCAGGGTCTGCTCCACGAGCACACGCTCGGCCGTGATCAAACGATGCTGTTCGCACGCAGCCTGCAGGGCCCCCAGCAGCTGGTCGGGCGGACACGGCTTGATCAGGAAGCGAAAGATCTGCCCCTCGTTGACCGCGGCGGCCGCCATGGCCAGGTCCGATTGACCGGTGAGCAGCATACGGACCGTGTCCGGCGCGCGACGCCGAGACTCGCCCAGAAGCGCCGCACCATCCATCCCGGGCATGCGCATATCGGACACGATGACTGCCAGATCATCGAGCCTGCCCAACGCCTCGAGCGCCTCGACGCCGTTGTTCGCCAGATGGACCTCGTAGTGACGTCGGAGGTTCAAGGCGAGACCCTCGAGTACGCGCGGTTCGTCGTCGACGCACAGGATCCTCGGTCGTGGCTTGGGAGGCATCGTATCCGCTCGCTACGCTATACCCTTGCGGACGCCCGCGCGAGCTCCTTGGCCAGGGCGCGCCATTTCTCGAGGTGAACGTCGGCGCCAATCCGTGTCAGGTACTCGCTGTCGCTCAGCGTCCGGTCCACATCCTGGGCAAGCCAGCACTGTGCCTCTGCGCTCAGAGCGTCCGCGAGGTGCACCGCGTCCAGAATGGCGAGTCCCTCGTGTGGGACCCGCCCGGGCAGGTGGTGGTGCGCCACGGCTTCGACCACCGGATACGGCAAACCCCAGAGCCCCAGCAGGTAGGCCCCCGCTTCGGCGTGCGTCACGCCATAGAGCTCCGTTTCCGCCTGGTACAAGGGGATGGATTTCTGCTTGGCGGAATCGAGCGCCTCTGCCAGGCGCTCCGGCACGTGCGTGGCCAGGATGAGTATGCCGACATCGTGCAGAATGCCCGCTGCAAACGCGTCCTCTGCGTCTGCCCCCGGCGGGACGATCCGCCGCGCGACTTGCGCGGTCAATAGGGAGTGACGCTGCAATGCGTCCAGGCTGAGATCGCCGTGGGCGAGCTTCGCCGGAAAAGCCCTGAACACCTCCACGGACAGAACGAGCTGCTTGAGCGTTCGGGCCCCGAGGTACACGACCGCGTCGCGGATGTTGCTCATCCTCCTGCCCAGGCCCACGAACGACGAATTGACCAGCTGCAGGACTTTGGCGCACATCGCAACGTCCTGTTCGAGGATGCCCGCCACATCGGCGAGCCCCCGGTCCGGGTCCGCCAGCGCAGTGCTGAGCTCGCTGAAGATGCGGGGGACCGACGGCAGCTCGCCGATACCGCCCACCAGTCCCCGAATGAGCTCGTCGTCGAGCAGGGCCTGCAGACTGCAGGCGCGATCGATGACCGACTTGAGCACTTCGGCATCGCAAGGCTTGGTCAAGAACTGATGCGCGATGGGAATGGTGCGCAGGGCCGTCTCGACCTCGGTGTGTCCGGTGAGCACGATACGCACGGCGTGCGGGTAGCGGCGCCGGATCTCCTTGAGCAGGGTTGCGCCGTCCATTTCCGGCATGCGCATGTCTGAGACGATCACGTCGAACGGCTGCTGCTCGAACGCCGCCAGCGCTTCCTTGCCGCCGCCCACGAACGCCATGTCCCATTCGCGCCTGCGCCGCCGGAGCAGGGTCCGCAGGCCGTCGAGTATCTTGGGCTCGTCGTCGACGAAGAGAATCCGCTTCATGGCGGCGTGGCTGGCCTTCTGCTGCAACAACGGCCAGCCTGTCACGGACGATAGGCCAGGCGGCAGCGGCAGAGCGGGTAGTCTCGCCCATGCGCGGACTCCAGGTCCGAAAACAGGGTTGGGGGCACTCGGCCCGAGTCCAGCGCTGAACGGTCCGCGGTACGCTGCTTTCGCACGCTGGGCCACGCATGACGCATTGCGCTGTCGGTCTGTCGAGCCCCTGGCGAGGCCGGTGCGGGCCCCGTGTGTGCTCTATCGTGCGCACCTGTGGTCTGCCCTCTGCCGTCGCACCGAGAAACCCGAACGGGCGCGCCATGTTGGGGGCGCATTGTCCAGATTCGGCACTGCGTCCGTGGCCTGGTTCGCGTCAGCGCAACGTCACACCGGGCGGTACACTGCGAGCCTGGCGCTTCGAGAGGACGCGGGCGCCGTCCGCTCCGCGCTCTCGCCGATCCGACGAGAAACGCCGGACACCGAATCAAAGAGACAGGCCTCGCTCTCACGTCCGGATGCGCAGGTGCAACGAACGGAAGGCATATGACCAAGACTGCAGAAAACCGCCACGCGCTCTCCGTGCTGCTGGTGGAAGACGAGCCAACCGTCGCGGACGTCACGACGAAAATGCTGACGGTGGATCCAGCGCGGCCGGTTGCCGTCGAGACCGTCAAGTCCCTGGGCGCCGCCCTCGCGCTGTCTGGCGGGTTCACCTTCGACGTCGTCTTCCTGGATCTGAGCCTTCCCGACAGCTCGGGGCTCGCCACGTTCGAGCGGCTCCACGCCGCGCTGCCCGACACGCCCGTGGTCGTGCTCACGGGCCTTGGCGATCACGAGCTCGCCAGGGCCTGCGTCGCCCGTGGAGCACAAGACTACCTCGTCAAGGGACGCAGCCATACGGTCCTGGTGGGCGCGGCCTACAACGCGGCGGAGCGTTTCAAGCTGAATCGGCAGGTCCATGCGTCCGCGGCCCGGGCGGAGCATCTCAACAGCGTGCTTCGCTCGCTGTACGAAGTAGGCCAACTCGTATTCCAGGAGCCGGACCTCGACAAGCTCGTGATGCACGCTGCCCAGCTCCTGGTCAAGACTCGCGGCTATGCGGGCGCCTGGCTCGCCCTGCGCGACGGTGACGGAGCTGGGCACGTGTCTGCAACGGCCGGCGCGTACGAAGTGTCCTGCAAGTTTGCCGACGACTTGGCGCACGGACTCTGGCCCGAATGCTACACGCGGGCCCTGCGCAGCGAGACGGGTCTGGCGCTCACCGCGCCCGGTGACCCCTGCGCTGGCTGTCCGCTCCGGGATGCTCACCAGGGCCAAGGGACCGCGGTCGTTCTGCTGCGCCACGGGGGCGAGATCCACGGTGCCCTCGGAGTGGCGATGTACGGTACGGCCGTACCCGACGCCGAGGAGTGCTCGCTGCTGGTTCGAGTAGCCGGAGACATCGCGTTCGCGGCACACAGCACGGCCGTCGACCGCCTGCGGCGCAAGTCGGAGCTTCAGCGCGACCGCTACGCACGTATCGTCGCAGCGAGCATGGATGCCATGGCCCTCGTGGGCCCCGATGCGCAGTACTTGGAGGTCAACCCGGCCTACGAACGTCTGGTCGGTCTGCCTGCCTCGGAAATCGTCGGAAGGCGGGTTTTCGACGTGGCTGCCGGGGCGTCGTTCGCCGACACGGCGGCTTCGCACCTGAACCGCTGCTTCGCCGGGGAAGAAGTCTGTTTCGAAACGTGGATCGAGGTGGCCAACCGGGACCGCCAATTCGTCCAAGCCACCTATGCTCCCTGCCGCGAGCCCGACGGCAGCGTGTCCGCGGCCGCCGTGTGCGTGCGCGATCTGACGGCCCTGCACGCAGCACAGGTGTCGCTGCGCCAGTCGGAGGAACGCTACCGCGACCTCGTCGAAAACCTGGCGGACGCCGTCTATGCGCTCGACGCCGACCTGCGCTTCGTGTACATCAGTCCTGCGATCGAGCGCATGGCGGGCTACTCCCCGGCGGCGCTGCAAGGGCAGGATGCGGCTGCCTTCGTGCATCCGGACGATCGCGACCGGTTTGTGTCCGACATGCGCGAAGCGCTCCTCGGAGACGAACGGCGCACGGAATGCAGGGCGCTCTCCTCCGACGGGACCTATCGCTGGGTCTCCGCGACCATACGACCCGTGCTCGACAATGGTCGCGTGCTCGGACTGAGCGGAGCCATCCGGGACGTGCACCAGCGCAGGTGTGCCGAGGAAGCCGTACGACGAAGCGAACGGGAGCTGTCTCAGACCCTCGACGCCACGGCCGACGGCATCTGGAAGCACGATCTGGTGACGAACGAGTATCACCTGAGCCCCCGCTACTACGCGATGCTCGGGTACGCGCCCGATGAGTTTCCGCCCAGTCTGGAGGCCTGGACGAGCCTGCTTCACCCCGACGACCTCGTCCGCGCCCAGGCGCGCGTCGAAGCGTATCGCGCGGCTTCGAGCGACCAATACGAGCGCGAATTCCGCCTTCGAACCAAGGCCGGGGCCTATCGTTGGATACACTCTCGTGCACGAGTCGCCGAGCGCGACGCCCCGGGTCGGGCCCTGCTGATCATCGGCGCCGATCAGGACGTCACCGAGCAGCGACTCTTGCAGCTCAACCTGGCGCAGGCAGACCGTCTGGCGAGCATGGGCATGCTCGCTGCCGGCGTGGCGCACGAGATCAACAATCCGCTCGCCTACGTCCTGTACCATCTCGAGAGCCTGGTCGAAGACTTGCCGGCCCTTCTCAACGCCCTGTCACGGCAGCAGGGTGCGGCGCTGGTGCCGCACGATGGGTCGGTTTCATCCGGTCGCAGCCCGGTGCTCGAGCTGACGCAACCCGCTGCTCTCGAGGATGTGATGAGCCGCCTCAGAGAGGCCCTCAGTGGCACGCACCGCATCAGAGACATCGCACGGGGACTCGGCACCTTCTCGCGTGTCGAGCAGGACGAGGTTCGGCCCGTGGATCTACAGTATGCGATCGAGTGCGCCGTCAACATGGCGTACAACGAGATCAAGTACCGCGCTCGCCTGGTGAAGGACTACGGACAGCTGCCGTCGATCATGGCTTCCGACGGGCGGCTCTCACAGGTGTTCCTCAATTTGCTCATCAACGCGGCGCACGCTATCCCCGAGGGTGACGTCGAGCGCAATCGGATTTCTATTCGGACCTGGGTCGACGGCGGGTGGGCCTGCGCCGAGGTGCAGGACACGGGCGAGGGCATCGCGCCCGAGCAGCTCGATCGGATCTTCGAGCCTTTCTTCTCGACCAAGCACGAGGGCATGGGCGCGGGTCTCGGCTTGGCGATTTGCAGGAAGATCGTGACCGACTACGGAGGCACCATCAGCGTTTCGAGCGACCTCGGTTCGGGGGCACGGTTCGAGCTTCGGTTTCCGATCCGGCAGGAAGAACCCGCGCCAGGGCCCGAGCAGCAGAAACAGCTACCCTCCGCACGGCCTGCCGGCGGCAGGATCCTGGTGGTGGACGACGAACAGGGGATCCGTACGGCGCTCAAGCGCTTGCTCGGCAAGCAGCACGAGGTCGTGCTCGCCGAGTCAGGCGAGGAGGCGCTCGGCGTGCTCGAGCGGGACCAGGCGTTCGACTTGATCCTGTGCGACATGATGATGCCGAAGATGTCGGGAACGGCTCTTCACGAATGGCTCGTGAGGCGCTACCCCGAGCTCGCCGTACGGGTGGTCTTCCTCACCGGCGGCGCGTTCACACCCAAGGCCCGCGAGTACATACACCGCGCTGGCAACCTCCGCGTCGAGAAGCCATTCGACGCGGCCAACCTCAAGACCATGGTCGGCGAGCTGGTCCTGGCTTCGAGGCACCGGCCCACGGCATAGCGGGCTTCGCGTTGAGTTCGCGATCGCGGGCACGGCGAGCAGCCACGGCAGGATCACGAGCCAGAGCGTTGCTCACCTTGCGGCCGTACGGGCAGGCGCATGGTAAACTTCGTGCCGCGACCGGGCTCGCTCACGAAGGTGAGCGAGCCTCCGTGCCTGTCGACCACGGCCGCGCGGCTCGTTGCGAGGCCGAGCCCGCTACCCCGCCCCACCTCCCTGGTCGTGAAGAATGGCTCGAAAATGCGGTGCTGGATTTCGGGCGCAATACCCACGCCGTTGTCCTCCACCGAGACCACCGCGTCGCCGCCGTCGCCGAAGGCCCGTACGCAGATGCGTCCCCTGCCAGACGCGGGCAGCCCCGTGTCGGCCACCGCGTGGGCTGCGTTGACCAGCAAGTTCAGGAGCACATGGTTGATCTCGCTCGGGTTGCACGGGACGAGCGGCATCTCCTCGAAATGTGTCTCGACCTCGGCGATGCCGTCGTACTCCCGGTGAGCCACGGTGAGCGTCGAAAGAATGGATTGCCTCAGGTCGACGTGCTCGAGGTCGTGAAGCCCGGGCCGGCCGAAGTCCTTGACGGCGCGGACGACCTCCGAAACGCGCGCCGCGCCGTCCGCGACCCGGCTGATCGCCTTCGGGATCTCCGCCAACAGATGCTCCGGCTCGAGCTCCTCTTCGAGCTGTGCGAGCTCCTGTGCCAGGACATCGATGCTCTCGCCAGTAGCCAGACGGTCACGCCACGTCCCGAAGTGCGCCAGAAGCGTTTGCATGTCCGCAAAGGCTTGCCGGAGGAAATGCGCACTGTCGCTGATGAACTGAACGGGCGTGTTGACCTCGTGGGCCACACCCGCCGCGAGCTGACCCACCGCGGCGAGCTTCTCGGACGCGCAGACCTGGTGGGCCAGTCTGCGGGTTTCGAGCGCCAGCATGACGTGGGAGGCCAGGACGGAGGCTGTTTCGAGGTCGTCCTCCGAATAGGGCCGCCCGTCGTCCAACCGATTGAACGTGAGCACGCCGAGCACGTCGCTACCGGACGAGATGGGATAGACAATGCTCGCACGCACGCGGCTGCTGGAGCTCCGGCCTCTTCCACGTTCGCCGGGTGCGTCACCGTTGATGACCAGAGGCTCGAGCGTCTGGGCCACGCGACCGGCGATGCCCTGCCCGGGTGCGATGCGAATGGCCTTCTGGACAGCGGGATCCAACCCTTGCGCATAGGCTACGTAAAGCGAGCCGTCGACTCCAGGGACCAGCAGGGTCGCAGTGTCGGCCGCCATGACGCTCATGCTCACTTCCACGATGACCTGTGGAAGGCGCAGGCTGTCGTGCGTCGACAGGATGACCTGGCTCGCGCGCCGCAGGAGCGATAGTACCGGCATGCTGGCTGCTGCGGAGTTCATGGAGTCGACTCACCGACGCTCGAGGCAGCGGCCAGGGACGTACCGAGCGCCTTGTGCCACAGTAACGGGCAGTCCACGGTCCGGGATTAGCCCGGTCTGGCCTCGGGGGCGTCGGATGCGCGAAGGTGCGAAGGTGCGCCGCTCGGCACGCAGGGCCGGCAGAGCGCCAGGTGCGCCAAATCGTTCAGCAAAATAGGCACGCCGGCTGCGCAGGCCCCGCGCTTACCTTTCGCCGAGACCCGCCGCTGGTGGAGGTAGCAAACCAACCCGCTGTGCCACGAGCCCATCATCCGTCCGGGGGACCACCCAATGTCCTTCTTCCAGCAGACTCACGATTGTCACAGCGTGCTCGTGGTCGACGATGATCCTCAGCTTCTCGGCAGCCTGAAGCACCTGCTGCTTCGGGACCACCACGACGTGTTCGAGGCGCTCGGCCCCGAGCAGGCGCTCGAGTCGCTGAGCTCGATCACACCTTGTTTGGCAATCATCGACGTGCACATGCCGGGGATCGATGGCATCACGCTCTGCCGCCGCCTGCACGACGACCCTCGTACGGCGCACGTTCCGGTGGTCTTGATGACGGGGCAGGTGCGCCCCGGCGACGTGGAAGCCGGAGCCGAGGCTGGGGCCGTGGACTTCATCCGCAAGCCCTTCGACGTCGAAGAAGTCCGCATGCGCGTCAGGACCCAGATCCGCCTGCACGAAGCGCTGCTGCACGAACGCCGCGTGGAGAAGCAGCTGCGCGTGATCAGCAGCGCCGCCATGGACGCGATCATCATCCTCGACGGTGACGGCAACATCGCGCACTGGAACCAGGCTGCCGAGACGATGTTCGGCTACCCG
>JAFGIS010000464.1 GCA_016929495.1 Polyangiaceae bacterium
ATCGGCTCCGTAGCTCTCTCACGTCTTTTCTGCGGCTCCGTTGCTCTCAGTTCTCCCCAACCGGCCCGAGCTTCGAGAGGGACTGCCCCCGCGTGAGCGAACTCGCCGACGATGAGCGGGAGGCCGATGTCTACCGATTCCTGTAGCTCGCTCGCGATCTTCTTCGTACTGCCCGGGTCCGCGGTTTTGAGACCCTGGGGCCTGCTGGTAGCATGTCCGGTCTGTAGAACGGCGTGGGCTGCGACGCCAGTACCCTGTCTCCAAGACGGGCACACAAGAGGCAATGCCGCGTGTCCATCGAGTCGAGGGGCCGAAGGCGCTGGCCAGCGGGGTGCGGACGGCGCTTTCGGCCCCAAGACCACGGCCGTCGTCGTGCGGGTGGCGCAGCGCTGGCCCGACTGGCGTCTGCTCGAGGTGCTCGCTCGGCCTCGGGTCCGTCAGCCACAGGGCTTGAGTACGGCGATGTACCACGGCGCCGGATTGCGGCACTCGCCGCATTGAAGACCGAGCAGCCAGGTTCCATCGTTGTCGATGCCAGCGAAACTATTCCCGTCGCCATCCACGAAGGTCGACAAATCGGCCGAGGTTCCGGTGTCCACGCTCTTGCGGAAGAGCGTCGTAGCGATCAACTCCAGGTCGAGGAACTTGTCGCCGCTGAGCTCGGATGGGCTTTCTTCGTAGTGACCGATGAAGGCGGACGTGATCTTCGTCGCGCTCGTGCCGGTGAAGTCGCCTCCCAAGGCATTGGTCGTCATCATGCTCCAGTCGACGCTGACGTTGGGCTGACCCGCTGGGATCGTCGTGGGCGCGAGGCTGGTCAGGTCAGCCTGAAACTCCAAGTGCGTCGAGTCCTTGGTCATCGTGACCGTGGTATTGGTAGAAGTCGCGTCGACCAGGAAGGACTGGACCATCCGCGTGCCCTGTCCGAGAACATCGCCGGTAGCTGCCATCAGCGTGTAAGTATGGGTCGCCGGGTCGTAGGCGCTGGGGTCGAAGAAACTCAGGACCTGGTCAGCGGTCACCATTCCGCCCTCGCCGATCGGGCCGCCGCTGAACGTGAACTCGAGCATGCGAGCGCTGGTGCTATTCCCATCCGTGGTGTGCGAAAGCGGCGGCACGACGGTCAGATCGCGCGAAGCCAGCGCATCGGCATTGAGCTTGGTCTGCAAATCGTCCAGACTCAGATCCCACACGAAGACCAACAGGGTGTTCAGATCCTTCCTTGGGTCGACGGCGTGACCGAGGAAGTCCGCCGTGACCGCGCCCCAGTCGAACTGGAGGTCGGACATCGGTGCGACCTGGACTGGTGGAAACGTCAGCGTGCTCGAAAACGAGTAGTTGTTGGCCTCGTTGGCGGTGACGTTCGTACCCATGCACAACCCGCTGCTTCCGCCGCTGCCCTGGCCAACTCCGCCGCTACCCTGGTTGCCTCCGCTGCCGCCCTGGCTGCTTCCGCCGCTACCCTCGCTACCTCCGCCGCCGCACGCGCAGAGGTTGAGGGCAAGGAGCCACGTAGAGATCGAGACAGCCTCATGCATCAAGTTCGCCCTGTGCGTCATCAAGTACCTCCAAGAGCCTGAAGTCTCGCCGCGGGCGGTCTACCGGGGTGGCGGTCCGTACAGGGTCGCTCGTTTCTCGATATAGCCAAATTGCCCTCCCAGGTCCCAGCTCCATTCCTGCAGCAGCGTACCGTCGGCGCTGACTTCGTGCAGGACGCCCTTGGTCGAGTAGGCGACGATGGTATTGCCGTTGGGCAACCTTTGCACATCACCCATGATGTCGTTCTGGATGCTGGGACTGGCCTTGTATGACCACGCCTTGGTCATCTTCTTCCCCGAAAGGTCGAGCGCCAGCTCCACGGCGCTCGAGCCGCTGCCATCGCCGCCGAGGCCGGCTCCGCCTCCCATGTTGACTGTGCTGTTGTTGTTGAAGAAGATCAGCTTGTCGAGTCCCAGGACGTGGATACCATGCTGGCCACCCTTCCACGTGTCGCCGGTGAACGCGGCCTGGCCTCCGTTGAGAGTCCAGACGGTCGAGCCGTCGCTGCGCTTGACCTTGACGATCACCTGGTTGTCGAGCTCGGAGAACACCAGCGTGTCGTCATCCTTGGAGTACTGGATGTCGTTCACGTGAGCGGCCGAGACTCCGCCTATTGCGGTACACGAGTTGACGATGGTCTTCGTGTTCCCGGTGCCGGGAGAGTATTCTTTGATGTCGTCGCAGCCATTGGACCCGTACGCGTAGAATGCGACGGTCTCATCGGGAAGTACCGTGAGCTGGTGGTTCTGACCGGTGAACTTGCTCGACAGGTTGTCGTTGGTCAGTCCGTCCATGGACACCCGGTGCACGGTCGCATTGCCCGTCGCCCCGCCCCCAAATGCAATATTGACCGAATTGGTCCATATGTGGGTGCCTGCGTAGTTCATTTTGACGCCAGGGACATCCCCGCCTGGAGCAAACACCCACACGTAGTCCCCGTCCGCGTCGACGATGTAGGCCGGTACCGAACCTGAGCTGCCGTTTTGCACGAACTGGCCAGTGATGAGGAAGCCGCCAAACAAGGGCGAAGCGGTGCTCTTGTTGGATACCGTGATCTTCGACAACCCCGTGGGGAGCGAGCCCGTCGTGATGGTGTAGTTCGGACTCGTGCATTGGCCGCTGCCATTGCTGGCCACGATGCGGTAGTTGTAGGTCTTGGTTGGTTTCATGCCGAGCAGCAAGGTACGGTAGTCCGCGGCCTTCAGATCGACCGGAGCGGTGTAGCCGTAGGAGGTGGTCAACCCGAAATCGATGTGCGCCTCGGTGAGGTCGGCCAGCGTGGTCGACCACGTGACGATGCCCACGGTAGCTATCTTCGAGCTGGTGGTTGCCTCCTGAGCAAACGTGCAACTGGCCGTTGCCGTGGAGCCGCCCGCGGCTTCTCCTCCACCACCGCTGCCTGCAGCCCCGCCGCTTGCGGTCTGGCCACCGCTGCCTGCGGCACCGCCACCGGTGCCACCGCCGCGCGTAGACCCTCCCGCGCCCGTGGCGCCGCCCCTGCCAGCGGTGCCGCCCCTGCCCGTCGTGCCGCCGGTGGTGCCCTCGGAGCCGCCCGCGCCGGTGGAACCGCCCCTGCCCGTCGTGCCGCCGGTGGTGCCCTCGGAGCCGCCCAAACCGATGGCGCCGCCCACTGCGCTGGTGCCGCCCGATGCGGCGATCCCGCCCGAACCAGGCTGGCCACCGGTCAGAGCGCCGCCAGCGGCCGTCGTGCCGCTGCTTGTGGCCGCAGAGCCGCCCGAGCCGGTTGCGCCGCCCACTGCGCTGGTGCCGCCCGAGCCTGCCGCGCCGTGGCCCCCGCTGCCCTCACTCCCGTCGGAAGTCGAGCAACCGCTTGCTGCTAGCCAGAAGCCTGCGGCAAGCGATAGAGCGGCGAACCGAGAGCAACCGCGCAGACATCGCCTTTTCGGCTTTCGTGCTCGCAGAGGTCGATGGGGGCGAGGCGTGTGCAGGGCGGTGAAGCAGGTGCTCATGGTTCAATCCAGTTCGATGTCGAGACAGTCTGCTCGTGTTGAGACGGACCGGACCCGCTCACATTGGAGTCAAGGGTCGCAAGGCGCGGTAGCGACAAATCGGTCGCCCCCCTTTGCACGGAATCATGCACGCTGGGGACAAACGGCGGGTCCGGGGGCCGGGGATCCGCCCTCCGCATCGCCCGATATCGTTAGAACCGATACAGCCAATCCACGACGAGCAAGTGGCTGAACGCGTCGTATGTCCCCGCGTTGACCGGAGGTCCCGGCCTGCCGAGGTAGTACGGGGAGCAGTTGCGCGTGTCGGTGTACGGAGCCATGCACGGGCTCAGCGGCATCGTTTGGTAGACGCGTGACTTTGCCTCGCCCAAGCTGATGGTTTCTTCTCTGCGGTATTCGTAGGCAAACGCGATTTCGTGCTTCTGCCAGAAGACCGACGCGCCGAGCGAGCCGCCCAGCTGTGCTCCGGTTACGAAGTCCACGTTGGCGTAAGCGGGATCGACCAGGGCCGTCTGGTAGAAGACGCCAGCGCGCACGGCAAACTCGTTCGGAATCAGCGCGTACTCGCCGCCCAGGTGGATCCCTATCGTGTCGCGCCACTGCTTGTCGACGGAGATGTCTCCCAGTGGGCGACGATCGCCCTGGTATTCAGCATACAGGCCGTTCGTGTCCACGGTGAAGCGGTCCACACGCGACCAGGTTTCGTAGACGGCGTCCAGCTCGACGTCGAACAGCTCCGTCTGGTCCGGTTGAAGGTGGCGGTAGCGAATGCCGGCGCGAGCCACGAGCGGGAGCGGAATGGTCAGCGTCACGTCGTTGCCCGGAGTCTCGTCGTCTCCTCGGGAGAGGATCACCGTGTCATCCGTCCCAGGGTCCGGGGATACCGGCGTGATATCCAGGCGGCTCTCTGCTTCGAGCTGCGTCGGGATCACCTGGCCGGCGACGCCGAGCTCCAGCGAGGGAACAGGACGATACCACGCGCCCACCACCGTATTGAGCGTGAACGCCGCGGACCCCGTGAGTCTGGCCAGCATGTCGAGGTTGCTCGAGACGGGATTCGCCCCCCCTGCGAACGGATTGCCGTTCACAACGAGGCTGTACTCCAGACTCGGAACATGAATCCACTGAACGCTGGCCCCCAAGCCGAGCTGGGCGCTGGGCTTGTACGCGGCACTCAACGAGGTGTTGAGCATCAACACCTCGTAGTCCACCATCATGTAGCGCTGGCCGCCTTCGATGGGGAAGGACTGGCGCGCGACGCCCGGGGGGGCCTGGACGGCTAGCGCGAAGGTCCACGTGTCGAGGCCGAGGTCCGACGCGACGCCGAGGATGGGATCGAGGGCCTGCAGGGGCAGCTGATTGCTGGCCGTGTCGAATCGGTGAATGGGAAAACCGCCCGAGGCGTCGGGACTACCATAGTCGGTCGTCGGCGCACGCGTGAACGCCTGCGCGTTGTACGAGAACCGATTGCCAACATGAATGAGCGTGCCTTCGATGTGGGCCAGTCCGGCAGGGTTCAGCATCACGGCGGAGAGATCGTCGGCTCTTGCCGTGAAGGCGCCACCTCGACCCGTCGCGCGCGCCCCCTGCGTGCCCGAAAACAAGCCGCCGTCCGCGCGTGCGGATCCAGCCAGCGTGGCGGTCGTGGTCACTGCCACGAGGACCATGACGGACCGGCCGAGAACGAGGCGCACCGCCATCACGGGATCTTCTCGCTCGATGATCACGTCAGTCGCACGCGTGGAGGAACGTCAAGTACCAGGGGGCAGGGTTGTTCGAATCGGTGTTGATGAGGGCGAGTATCCAGGTGTGGCTGCTGTCGATCCCCGTGAACGCGTTGCCGTTGGGATCCTTGAGCGTCGACAGGTTGAGCGTGGCGCCCGATTCGACGGAGCCAGTGAACGTGGCATCCGCCAGGTCGTCGATCTTCAATACGGCTTCTCTCTGCTTGAGCTCGTCCTCGGTCTGCGTGTAGCGACCCACCCGGACCTGTGTGATGCTCCGTTTCATGAAGGGAAGACCTGCTGCATTGAGCTTTCCGGGGTCGGTCTCACTCCTCGACGTGGTCTCCATGCCCGACCAGTCGACCGTGATGTCCGCTGTGCCGGCCGGGATCAGGGTCGGCTGCGATCTGCTGAAATCCACCCCATAGTCCAGGTGGGTCGAGTTGTTGTCGAGTATCACTTGGGTGTTTTCCGTCTCCGCGTTGAGCTCGAACCCCGCGATCATGCGGCTCTTCTTTCCCGGAGTCAGATCCGAGCCCACGATGAACGTGTAGAAGTTGTTGCCCGGAGGGTAGACGTCGATGTCGAAGAAGCTCAACATCTGCTCCTGGGGGATGGGCCCCGCCGGAGGCTCCATCTCGAAGAGCCTGGTGGCCGTCCGCCGGCCCTCGGGCTTGAGGAAGGCGGCGACGGCTGGGGTCCCCAGCGTATCATCGTTGATCTGCGTCGCGAACTGCTCTGGCGTGATCTCCCAAAGCGCCACCGTAGCCAGGATGATATCCGCCGCCGGGTCCATGGGCTTCGTGAGGAAGTCAATGGTGACAGCAGACCAATCGAAGCTCAGGTCGGACCCGGGCTTCACCTGGGTCAGATTGGGGAGCTCGACCACGCTCCAGAACGAGAAGTTGTAGGTTGCGCTGGCAGCCACGTATCCGTTGCTCGCGCAGCCCCCGTCGACGTTGTTGCCGCCACCGCTGCCGTTGGTGGGGCCCTCCTCGCCCGGCTCTGAACTACTGCACGCGACGCAGGCCAGGCCGAGCACGATACACAAAGATGGAAAGAGTGTTTTCGAGATCATGTGGAACGTCATTGCAGGGACATCTTCGCTCAGAAATGGCTCGACCCGACCAGCCTATCGAGGTGGCGGCCCGTAGAGTGATTTGCGCTTCTCGGAGAATCCGAACAGGTTCCCCGAGCCCGTGTTCTTGATCGTCTGCAGCACGGTGCCGGACGGGCTGACCTCCCGGATCTCGCCAGCCGTCGAGAAGTTGATCAGTGTGTTCCCGTTGTCCAGGCGCTGCACATCGCCCAGGATCTGGACGGTAAGATTGCTGGCGTAGGACCAGACCTGCTTGGCAGTACCCGTCCCATTGCTGATCGAGAGCTCGGCCTCGATGGCCGCCGCATTGGGGCCCGTGTTGTTGTTGAAGAAGAGCAAGTGGGTAGGATCGATGATGTGCAGGCCGTGTTGGTTCGTCCAGCTCAATCCGGTGATCGTCGTTGCTGGATTCTGGGATGACATCACCCAAACCACCTGCTTGGTGTCGCGCGTGACCTTGAAGATCGAGCTCGAATGCAATTCCGAGACGACGATCGTGTCGTCGTTTCGGTCGTAGTGGATGGCATCGCAGTGGGCTTCCGAGACTTTCAGCGCGGTGGCACTGTTGATAATCGTCGTCACGGTTCCGTCTGGCGCACGCTCCTTGATATCATCACTGTTGGTGGAGGCGTAGGCTATGAAGGCTATCGTTTCGTCCTCCCGGACGGCCCAATCATGGTTCAAATCTGCGAAATCTTTGGTGAAATCCTGCTCGTCCGTCCCATCCATCTTCACGCGGACTATCCGGTTGAAGCCGCTCAGGACGTTGACCGATGCGAACCACATGTGCTTTCCGTCATAACTCTGCCGTGCACGTCCGACGTCGACGATGCCCGTATTGGTGTACCACCAGACGAAGTCGCCGTCTCCGTCGATGATGTAGACCGGACTGTCGGGAACGCCCGTACCGAAGGTCTGCCTGAGCGTTTCGAAGACCAAGAAGCCGCCATCCAGGCCATCCGCCTCAGCAGGCGTGATGCTCAGCTTCGGAAGACTGGTCGGCGGATCACCAGTCGCGGGAAGCGTGTCGTCTGCGCTCGTGCAAACCGTGTCACCCGCCTTGGCCACGACACGGAAGTGGTAGGTCATTCCACCGGCCTTCATGCCCAGGATGAGCGTGCGGTAGTTCGGCTCCTTGAGATCCACGGGCGCCGTCATCCCGTAGGCGGTGTCGAGCCCGAATTCGATGCTGGCCTCGGTCATGTTCGACAGATCCGTCGACCACTCGACGATACCGACCGTCGAAATCACGGAGCTCAACGACTTCGTGGTGACAGTGATCGAGCAGGGGCCCTGGGCTCCGCCTCCGCCTCCGCCTCCGCCGCTCCCGCCACCAATCCCGCCTGTTGCGGTCCCGCCCGCACCCGTGCTGCCGCCCCTGCCCGTTCGGCCGGCGCCCGCACTACCGCCGCCGTTTCCGCCGCCGCCCGTGCTGCCTCCTACGCACGCGCCGCTCTGACAGGTCTGGCTTGCGCCGCAGGCGTTGCCGCAGCGACCACAATGGGAGCCGTCCGTCGACGTGTCGGTGCACGCACCGGCACAGAAGTCCTGCCCCGAGGGGCAGGTGCACTTGCCGCTCTGGCAAGACTGCCCGCCCGTACACACGGTGCTGCAGTCGCCACAGTGGCGGGAGTCAGTCGCTGTGTTCACGCATGAGCCGTCGCACGCGGTCTCGCCCTCAGCGCAGGTACAGTCACCGGCCGAGCATGTCTGGCCCGAAGGACACGCGCGGTCACACTGTCCGCAATGAGACGTGCTCGTCTGCAGGTCCACGCAGCTGTTGCCGCAGGGGGTTTCTCCTTGGTTGCACTGCGTTCCGCAACTGCCGGCTGAACAGACCAGTCCTGTGGGGCAGACGATGCCGCAGTCGCCGCAGTTGCTGCCGTCGCTCTGCAGGTCCACGCACACGCCGGAGCACGAAGTGAGTCCGCCCGGGCAACTGCAGTGACTCGATCGGCAGGAGCCTCCGCCTGTACAAACCACCCCGCACTGGCCGCAGTTGTTCGAGTCGTTGGTCGGGTTCACACAGGCGCCGCCGCAGAGCAGGTAGCCCGGCCCACAGACGCACTGCGAGTTGCTGCAACTCTGACCCGCGCCGCACGCGTGGTCGCACGAACCGCAGTGCGACGAGTTGCTGCTGAGATCCACGCACTCGTTTCCGCACGGCACTTGACCGGCTGCGCAGCCGTTCGACCCGGCTCCTCCGGAGCCGGGGGCCTCGGCGTCCGAGTTGCTGCAGCCGAGGCCAGCAAGGCCCAGCGCAAGTAACAGAGCGGTGAACTGAGGATAGCTTCTCATGGTTCGATCCCGTTCGATGCGGAGGCAGTCTGCTCGTGTGTTGAGACGGGCGGGGCCCGGCCACAGTGGAGCCAAGGGTCGCAGGAGGCGGTAGCGACAAATCCGTCGCCCCGCCTCCCGCGGAATCATGCACTCTGGGACAAGCTGCTCCGAGGCTGAGTAGGCGCCGCGCGCCTACGCGGGGACTCGGCCGCGCAGCCTGGGCCCCAAAAGCCCGCGGTGGCTCGTGCGTTGCCCTCGCGGCCGAGGGACGGCATTTCTGTCGCTCCCCTCGCTGTGGCCTGGGGGTAGTCTGCTTTGGTGGCTTGTGCTGCCACAGACTCGGGCGGGCGCGTGTGACCATCGAGCTACTGATCCATTCACTCGTACGTCAGATGACGGTCCTGATCGCTCAGCTGGCGACGACCGGAGGGACGCGCGCCCCGCTGGCCCAGGTCGCGAACCAAGTCTTCCTGGATCTGGTGCGTGAGCTCGAGCGCCAGGGCCTCAGCCGCAAGGTGAGCGCCGACATGTTTGGCCTGGGGCTTCGCACCTACCAGCGCAAGATCCAGCGCCTGACCGAGAGCGCGACTGCTCCTGGTCAAACCCTATGGATCGCCGTGCTGGAATACGTCGGCAGCCACAGCCCTGCCTCGCGCGCCGACGTGCTCAGCCACTTCCTGAACGACGACGAGGCGCTGGTACGCGGAGTGCTCCACGACCTGTGCGAGAGCGGGCTGGTCATGGCCTTGGGCGCGGGCGCTAGCGTCACCTACCGCATCGTTTCCGAGGACGAGCTGGCTCGGCTGAGGCAGGCGCGGCAGGACGAGGGGTTCGACGAGCTGCTGTGGGCGCTCCTGTATCGGGAAGGACCGCTCAGCGCCGCGCAGCTCGGCGAGCAGTATCCGGAGACCTCCGGGCTCGAGGCGGCGCTCGAGCGTCTGGTCGAGTCCGGACGAATCGAGTACTGTGAGGAGACGGCCTCCTACCACGCCAGCACGCTGGTCTTGCCGCTTGGGACCGAAATCGGCTGGGAAGCCGCCATTTTCGACCACTTCAAGGCGCTCGTCAACACGATCACCACCCGGCTGCGCGTGGAGCGGGCCGCTCCGAGCCTGGCGGATCGGACCGGCGGTAGCACGTACACCCTGGAAGTCTGGCCGACTCACCCGCTACAGGAGCGAGTCTATGATACGCTGCGTTCGTTGCGTAACCAGCTCGGCGAGCTCCGAGCCCAGGTCGAAGAGTACAACGCAGAGCACATGCGCCCGGAGAACTTCGCGAAGGTCTTGCTGTACGTCGGTCAGTGCGTGATCCCACAAGACAACGATCGGGCCGGAGACCATGAGTAGAGGGCGTCGTGCCCGTGCCTGGCGGCTGCTCGTGGCCTGCGCCCTAGGCTGCGCCCTGTGCGCGTGCGGCACCCACCGAGACAGGACCGGCGGGAGCGAGACCCACTTCCTCAAGCGCTGCGAGTCCGGCTGCGCCTCGGGGTTGGAGTGCGAATGCGGCGTGTGCACGAACCCCTGTCAGAGCGGCTCCGAGTGCGAGCGCTGGGCCTCGGGAGCCGAGTGTGTTCTGAGCGGGCCGCGGGTCGCGACGCAAGCGTGCCCCGCTTCGAGCTCCGAAGCGTTCTGCGAGCTCTCTTGCCTGCTGGACAGCGATTGCAGCTCGCTCGGCGAATCCTACGCGTGCGAGGCGGGATATTGCCGCGAGCCGGCGGCCGACTCATCAGGCCCGGACTCCACCGACCAGAGCTGTGAGCCGACCGCACTCGGCGCGGACGATCTGGTCGTGATCGGCGATTCCATGATCGAGCTCAGCACCTTCACGAGCGAGCTCGAAGCCGCGGCCGTCGCTGCCGGCGGCGTCGAGCTGGCGCAGGACGAGCACCTGCGGGACTACTCGGCATCGCCCGGGCCCATGCTGGCTCAGGGAACGTTCAGCATCGCGAACGAGTACGCTGCGTGCCAACAGGACGGACCGGCTCGAGTCGTCGTCATGGACGGCGGCGCCGCCGACATGGTTCTGGAAACGTGCCCGGGCGTGCCGACGACGGATTGCCCGGCGGTGCAAGCGGCGGTGCAAGGAGCCGAGGTCTTGCTCGGGCAAATGGCCGAAGGCGGCGTCGAGCACGTCGTCTACTTCTTCTACCCGGACGCCACACAGAACCTCGATCTCAAGGCAGGTCTCGATGTACTGCGGCCGCTCATCCGGAACGCGTGCGGCAGGAGCCCGGTGCCGTGCCACTGGCTCGACCTGCGGCCCGCCTTCGAGGGACACCCGGACTATGCCACCGGCGAGGACGGTCTCGTGTTTTCCGACGCTGGCTCACGCGTGAGCGCGCGTGCCGTCTGGCAGCTGATCGAGGAGCGCTGCATCGCGCCCTGACGCTCAGGGTAGGTACTCCTTGATGGCGTCATACCAGACCTTCCCCATTCTCTCGTAGCCGGCCTGGTTCGGATGAACGCCGTCTGCGAGCTCGGAGTTCGGGAAGCCGGTATTCTGGTCCACCATGATGATGTGAGCGCCTGCTTGCGCCCTCTGCTGGACGATACCCGGTATGGCGGCGTTGTATGAATCGACCCCGCTGTAAGGAATGATTTGGGCGACGACCAGCAGAGCGTCCGGGCACTCGGCGATGATCGCGTCGAGAAGCTTCGGCAAGAGCTGTTCTGGCGGGGACGGATGTGACCCGTACATGTTGTTCGTGCCGATGTGCAAGAGAATGATGTTGGGATCCACGTCCTCGCGAGAGAGCTTTCCTGCCTCGACCACCTGCTGCTGTAGACCCTCGACGCTGATCCCGCTGGTCCCTTCATGGGCCTTCGGGAACTGCTTGCCGGCGATCTGTTCATTGGGACCGTTGGAGCGGGTCCCGACGAAGGTGATGTCTTTTCCGGCTTCCGTGGCGAGGCGGAACAGCTCGATGCGATAGGCGCCCGCCATGTTGATCCCTTCGGTGATGGAGTCACCGAGCGGAGAGATCCTGCAAGGCTCACCTGCGGTGCAGTAGCCGCCGCTCTGCCCTCCCGTGCCCGTGCTCCCTCCCGTGTCCGCGCCGCCCGTGTCTGCGCCGCCGGTCGAGCTGCCGCCTGCTGACCTGCCGCCCGTGTCTGCGCCGCCGGTCGAGCTGCCGCCCGCTGACCTGCCGCCCGTCTCCACGCCGCCGGTCGAGCTGCCGCCCGTGTCAGAGCTCGCGCCGCCGGCTGATCTGCCGCCCGCTGACCTGCCGCCGATCGCTCTCCCGCCCGTTGCGACCCCGCCGGTATTCTCGCTGGCGCCACCGGTGGCCGCGCCACCGGTTGACAGGCCGCCCGTCTCGACGCCGCCTGTCGTGGTGCCGCCTGTGCCAGTCAGCCCGCCCGTGGCAGCGCCACCCGTGTTTGCCGTGAACCCGCCCGTGGCCGTGCCGCCGGAGCTCACACCACCGGTCATCGCGGTCGAGCCTTGCGTGCCGCCCGAGCTCATGCCGCCGGTGGTCGCCACCGAGCCGCCGGAGCCCTCTTCGGACTCGGAGCTGGTGGAGCTCGAGCATGCGAGCGCCCAGAGGGCGAGGCCGAGTATCAGCCCAGAAGGTCGATGGGGGCGGAACGTGCGCAATGAGGTGCAGCGGGTGCTCATGGTTCGATCCGGTCCGATGCCGAGCCAGATGTCGCTCGTGTTGGGAGAAACTAGAGTCCAACTACGTTGTAGCCAGGTGTCCCAACGCACAATAGCGCGAAATTCGTCGCCCCCCTTTGCGTGGAATTGTGCACCCAGGGGATGAACGGCACCTCACGGGGCCTGAGCAGCCAGGACAAGGGATGCCCCCGCTCGGACCGTTTCTGGTACGGCCTCGCGTGCTCGGCTTCGCCTGCGCGCGCGAGGGGCCCGCCTAACGCGGGCCGTCCGGCCCGCGCGGGGGCCCCGACGTCGCCCGCTCGCTACTCGAGCGGTATCCGCTGCACGCCGTACATGCCGAGAGCACAAAGCGCGGTGTCGCCAGCTACCTCGAGGGAGCTTCCGTAGCAGCCCCAGCTTCGGAGCTCATGCACCGAGGAGGTGAGCCGCTTTCCGCTCTCGCTCGTGATCACCTCGAACCGTCCGTTCCCGGTCAGGAAAGCGCGTTTGCCGCGACCGACGAGCTCGCCCCAGGCGTAGGCGCTTTCCGGAACGATGCTTCCGAGCTCCGACAGCCGTCCATCTTCCGTCAGAGCCAGGGACACGACCTCGGGATCGACCCGGTCCCAGTTCTCCTCGCCCTGTGTCCAGCGCTCGAAGAACAGGCGACTGTCCGTAACGGCGATCTGGTCGGCATAGCGTGGTTTGCCGCTGTCGCTGTCCGTTTCGACCCGCAGAAGGCTGACGCGTCGGGCTTTGCCGTCTTCCAGCACCAGCGAGTTGAGGCGACGGTACCACCGATGGCAGTTGCCGGTGGCGGTCAGCCAGTCGTAGTCAGAACGGGACGTCTGCTCCGGCGGGTCGAGTTCGAAGCGCGTGTTGCCGCCTGCGTCGTAGCACGCCTCCTGATTGTCCTTGCCTTCTGCAACGTCAACGAGCTCGTAGTCGAGCGTGACCAGGCGCCCCAGCGCATGGTCGTAGTGCAGGACTTGGCCCGGGATGTTGATCGGGCCCATGACTTCGGGGCGCGCGGGATCTGATACGTCGATGCGATCCAGGTAGTAGCGCACGCGTCCGGTGCCGTCGTCCAGCGCCTCTTCGTGCTGGCTTGCCACGATGTCACCGGAAACGACGGCGGCGCCGTAGCCCCAGCCGCCCCACCAGCCCCAGCCCATGTCGGCCATACAGCCGTCGACGCCATAGCCCCAGCCACCCCACGCCAGCGCCGAGGGAACCTCCAAGCGTGAAACGACCTTGGCTTTTGCGCCTTTGCGCAGGTCCAGCACGTCGTACGAGTAGGTGGGTTCCGCGCGCTCACCCGTGACGGGATCGTAGCGGTAGTAGCCCGTCGAACGCCCGACGAGCAGGGCGTTCTCGGTCTGCACGATCCCGGAGTAGTAGCTCGCCATCTCGCGCGCCTCGTCGTACCCGGTGGGCTCGAGGGTGATCTCACCGCTCACCACCGGGTGGCTCCGGTCAGCCAGATCCACGATGACGAGCGTCATTGTCTCGGAGGAGCTCCACCGGTCCTGTGAGTCTCTGTGGCTCGAGTACACGGTGCGGGGCACGAAGGCGACGTTCCCGTGGACGAAGACCTGCCCCGCGAAGCTGGTGCTCGAGTAGGTCCCGTCCTCGCAGCTCCGGGTCGCGACGTCGGCCAGTGCGGACAGGTCGAGCACGCCCAGGGCGTCGGCCGCTTCGGCCTGCTCCAGGGTCGCCACATCCAGAGCGACCTCGCCGGTCCACCAATCCTGCCCGAAGCGCAATAGCTCATCCCCCATGACCTTGATCTGCGTGACGTTGCGCGCCACGTCCAGCCGGTCGAGGCGCACCGGTCGGTCGCGGTCGCTGATATCGAACGTCTGGACCGCGTTGTCGGAGATGCCGAAGAGCACGTCGTCGTGCAGCACGGCTCGGCGTGCCTCGCCGATCTGAGGTGCAACGCCGCGCAGGGTGAGATCATCGTCGCGCACGTCGATCAACTGGATGCCGCTCGTCCAGCTGTATGAGCAATCATCAGTCGTCCCGCCGCCGGTGAAGGGCAGGAGGATGAGCCCCTGGTCCAGCGCCAGATTGAACAGCTTGTGCACGCGATCCTGGTCCTCGGCGAGCCAGCCCCAGTCGCCGCCGAAGTTGACCCGATCCAGCATGGTAGGTTTGCTCAGAACGCTGACGTCGAAGATCGAGACATGCAGGGCTCCGTTGTCCATGCGGTTGTCGAAGCCCAGCGCGTACATGCGATCGCCCCGGGGTTCCATATGGTAGAGGAAGCCCGGGATTTCGAGCTCGCCCATCTGCAGCGGATGGGCCGGGTCGCTCAGGTCGAACGTGAACAACGGGTCGGTCTGCTCGAAGGTCACCGCGAACGCGCGCCCTGCGTCGAAGCGCACGCTTTGCAGGTCCTCCGAGCGCGGTAGCGTCATCACCAAGCGGCCGAGCGGAACGACGGAGGTAGCCGACTCGATCTGGAACGTCTCCACGACCGGAGCATCGATCGCGCGCCACTCTCCCGGCTGGCTGATGACGCGCAACACGCCATCGTACTCGTCCATCTGCCAGCGGCTTTCGATTTGCCCGGCGATCGGAACCGTGGCGCCCTCCCGGATATTGCCGCCTGGATCGGAGATGTCGACCACCTGTATCGTCGTGCTCTGGTTCTGGCCGTCCGAGCTCCAGGCCCAGCCGGAGACGTACATCCGCTCGGGGGACACGGACACACTGCGTGCGCCGTAGGACTCGTCCTCGGTTTCGAACACCATTTCGTCGACCGGGGCGAATTCCTGCGGGTCAGTGACGTCGAAAGAGCTGATACGCGTATTGGCCGTGGCGTCGCACTGCCAGCAGCCGGCGCTCTGGTAGGTCACCACGTAGATGACATCTCCCACCTTGCGGGAGTCCGAGATGGTGCCGGGCATGAGCTTCTCACCAATCAGCCGCGGCTGGCGTGGCTCGCTGAGATCGATCGCCTGCATGCGGCTCGTCGAACGCCAGACGTACGAGTTCTCACTCTCGTCCCATTCGGTGTAGCCCCAGTCGCTGTACATGATGTACGCTGTGTCCTCCTCGACGTACATCTCGAAGGGTGTTGCCGTGCTTCGGTAGTTGCCGAGAACGGCGAGATCTCTCGGCGTGCTGATGTCGATGAGCGTGAGGCCCGAGTAGCGGGACAACGCGAAGAGGGTGTCGCCCTCGATCTTCAGGATGTCCGCCTCGGTGATGGCCCGCTCGGCGGACTTCGAGGAGTCGTCAGACGCCGTGGGGGCAGCCTCTCCGGCGGAATCTGCAAAACCATTGTGGTCGTCACCCCCGGACGACTGTCCCACGACCTCGGAGACGAAACTCGTGGCGCCGTCGCCATCGACCTTCTTGCCGCCCGGGTCCTCGGCGTTCTTCGCCGGGCCATTCGGATCCCCGCTCGCGCAACCCGAGAGAAAGAGACCACCCGCCAGGAGCCATGAACAGCGTCCGCCCAGAAATCGACCCAACTGTTTCCCGTTTGCCATGACCCGCCCATTATGCACGTATCGTGCCACCTCTGGAAGGGACGGCCGCGGTGAATGTGGAAGATCCGAGGCCTGCGGCGGGACCCCTCTGGGTGCGCGTGGTTGACATGGCACACGGGTGGCACAGCGCAACGCGGCACGGATGTCGTCTCGACGATGTGCACTCCCTTGAGCGTTTCACAACGAGACTGGCGCAGGGCGTCCCCTCTGCCGAAGCTCCGACGGGATCTCCCACCATGTGCCCAGCACCAGCGCTGCCTCGTTGCGCAGACGGCAGAGCTTGAGCTTGAAGGCAAGTACGCAGCCTCGTGCGTGGCCGTCACCCTGTTGCCATCGTTTTGCCACGGTTCCATTTCGATAACGTCACTTGGGGGTGGGAGCTTGGCCGTTGTAGATGCTGGATCCCGAGATGCCCGCTTCGAGGTCCGTGTCGCGAGCTCGTGTTGCCCCACAGGGTTTCGGTTGCGCCCCTTGCCACGGCGGTCGACTTCGCCGAGCTCAGGCTTCTCCTGGAGTCTTGCAGTCATGAACGAAGAGGTCGCCCTGGAGGGCAAGCTCATCGCGGTCGAGGGCCTCGACGGTTCTGGAAAGTCGACACAGATCCACTTGGTCCACCAGTGGCTCGAAGGGCTCGGGTGTCGGGTCTTCTTCTCCGAATGGAACTCATCGGAGCTGGTGAAACAGGCAACGCGCCGAGGCAAGAAGCGCCAGCTTCTGACGCCCACGACCTTCAGTCTGATCCACGCGACCGATTTCGCCGACCGCTACGAGCGGCAGATACTACCGATGCTCAAAGGGCGATACGTGGTGGCATGCGACCGCTACATCTTCACGTCTTTCGCACGGGACGCCGTGAGGGGCTGCGACCCGGGGTGGCTGAGGAGGCTGTACGGGTTCGCGCGTCGTCCGGACGTGACTCTCTACTTCCGTCTTCCGCTGGAGACGGCGCTTGCGCGCATTCTGGAAGGCCGCCCCCGGCTCAAGTACTTCGAGGCCGGCATGGACCTGGGTTTCTCGTCGGACATCGTGGAGAGCTTCCGGATGTTCCAGAGCCGGGTGCACGACCAATATGAATCGATGGTGGAGGAATGCGGGTTCAGTTGCGTGGATGCGACGCAGCCGATCCACGAGCAGCAGGAGCAAGTTCGCGCCGCGATTTCCCGGGAGCTCGACCTGGCACTGTTTCGCAGGCGGGTGGCGTCGTGAGCTCGCGTTCCTGCTATGCGGCGCCGCCGCCCGGCGTGGACCTGTCGAAGCTGACAGGGCCGCTCATCGTCGTCGAGGGGCCCGACTCCTCGGGTCGGTCCACGCAGGTCAAGCTGTTGCGTCAGTGGCTCGAACAGCGGGGCCACGGCGTGGAGGCCGTGGGACTCAAGCGCTCTGCGCTGGTCGCGTCGGCACTGGAACGGGCCCAGCAAGGCAACGTGCTGAGTCCACGCACCATGTCGCTATTCTATGCGACGGACTTCTACGACCAGCTCGAGAACCGAATCGTCCCCGCGTTGCGGGCTGGCTACGTCGTGCTCGCCGACCGGTACGTCTTCACGCTCATGGCGCGCGACAGAGTCCGCGGGGCGGACGTCGAGTGGGTCGAGTCGCTCTATTCACGTGCCCTGGTGCCCGACGCCGTGTTCTACTTGTCGGCGTCGTCTTCCGCGTTGGCGGAACGAACGCTCCAGGCGCACGGCCGTCTGGACTACTGGGAGTCCGGAATGGATCTCGGTCTGAGCCGCGATTGGATGGAGAGCTTCGTCACCTACCAGCGCCGTATCCGAGCTCAGTTTCGGCTGATGGAGCAGCAGTACGGCTTCATGGCGATCAACGCGAACCGGGCGGTCCACGCGATCCAACGGGAGCTTCGCGGCCGAGTCGCACGCGTTCTCGATGCCGTCCGCCTCCTGTCTCGGACGCCCCCCTCCCACCGAGGATTTCTCCATGCCCAAGAAGAAAAAGAAGCACCAGCAGACGTCTCCCACCGCGGCAAGCCAAGCGGGTCAACCGTCGAAAAAAGACCGTGATTCGCGTGCGAAGCGACGCACGAAGAAGGCGACCGCCGAGGGATCCCGTGCC
This sequence comes from Polyangiaceae bacterium, assembly GCA_016929495.1. Lineage (GTDB taxonomy): Bacteria > Myxococcota_A > Polyangia > Polyangiales > Polyangiaceae > JAFGIS01. Next base: position 17,786 of record JAFGIS010000464.1, read on the forward strand.
GAGCTCGCCTATCAGTTCGAAGCCATGAGGACGGCCACGCAGGAGGTCATGGAGCAAGTCAGCCTGCGTTTGACCGCACAGCTCGCCGAGGCTTCACGGAGGCTCACGCGCGATGCCCCCGGCGAAGAGCGTTCTCCCGCCATGGCTGCGAAGCGAGTGGGTGCGATGCTGGCCACGTTGCGCAAGCTGCGATTGAAGCCGAAGAAGGCTCGTCTCAAGGATCTCGAGCGGATAGAGCAGACGGTGGACAAGCTCTTGGAGTTGACGGCCCCGGAGCCATGAGCTGTCCGTAGGGAGCTTCGGCGACGACAGCGCAACCGCTGCGTGACGTGCGCGTAACGGATTCGCTGGGGTGCCGGCCAAGGCCGCAGTCGTCGCGACCATCGCGCCCTGTGAATAGCGTTGCCGAGATGTCGCGCAACTGACGCAGCGTTCTGCGAGAGTGGCGGCTGTCAACATGGCCCCTACTCAGTGGAACGCACAGCCGCAGATCGTCGCACCGGACGACGTCGTCCGGTACCTTCCCAAACGCACGCCGCCGTGGGTTGCCGCCGGGCTCCTGAGTCTCACCGGACTCGCGGACCTCAACCGCGCCTACGCGGACCTCTCCAAGCGCAGCCATGCCTCTGGCAACGTATTCGAGGAGGCCCTGGGCCTACTGCGCGTGAAACTCGAGGTCCGACCCGAGGAACTGGCGCAAGTACCGGTTTCAGGGCCCACCCTCGTGGTCGCCAACCACCCCTTCGGTGGGATCGACGGCCTGGCACTCGCCGCGGCCATGTTGCGGTGTCGCAGCGATGTCCGAATCATCGCGAACAGTGTACTTTCACGCATCAGCACGCTGGCGCCCTGGTTTGTGGACGTGTTCGTGTTCGACGCTGCCCATCGAGTTTCCAGCAACGCCGCACAGCTCCGCGGAGCACTCCGGCATCTCACCGAGGGTGGCCTGCTGATCGTGTTTCCAGCCGGTTCCGTGTCCCGTTTCCAGCCGCTCCAGGGCACGGTAGCCGATGGCGCCTGGAATCCGGCCATCGGCATGCTGGCACGACGCAGCGGCGCAACGGTCGTCCCCTGTTACTTCCCTGGGCAGAACAGTCTTCTGTTCCATGCGATCGGCGTCGTCAACGAACAGCTGAGCACCGCCCTGTTGCCACGGGAGCTGCTGGCACGTCGCGACACGCGCGTACAGCTCCACGTGGGTCATCCCATGCAGCCGCGGACAATGCGTCGATTCGGCGATGATGCCACCTTGGCTGCGTGGCTTCGACTGCGCACCTACGATCTGCGCAGGGAGGGTCACGACCGCGCGAGACCCAAGCCCATGCAGCCCGTCGCTGCAGCGGCCCATCCGAGTGACATCGCTCTGGAACTCGGCAGACTGCCGAACTCCCAGCGGCTCGCCGAGCAAGGGCCGTACCAGGTGTACCTGGCGAGGCAGAGCGACATCCCGAAAACGCTGGAGGAAATCGCGCGCCTGCGTGAGCTCACCTTTCGCCACGTCGGTGAGGGTACCGGGGCTGCCAGGGACCTCGACGCGTACGACCGCACCTATCACCACCTGGTCCTCTACGATCGCGACCAGACCTGCGTGGTGGGTGCGTATCGCCTGGCGTTCTGCGATGAAGCCATGAAGGCCCGTGGGCTCAGGGGGCTGTACACCAGTACGCTGTTCCGATTCCGACCGTCGATGCGCCGGGAGCTACTCTGCGCCATAGAGCTGGGCCGTTCGTTCGTGCGCCCCGAGTACCAGAAGAAGCCGCTGGCGCTTGCGCTTCTGTGGCGGGGTATCGGGGAGGTGCTCTGCAGAAACCCGCGATATCGAAGACTCGTGGGGCCGGTCAGTATCAGCGACCGCTATCGCGGCAGCTGCCGCCGGCTCCTGGTCTCGTTTCTGAAGGAAGCACACGGGGACGTCCAGCTGGGCAAGCTCGTTGCCCCGAAACGGGCACTGCGAATCGAACTCGATGCCAACGAGCGACGGATCCTGAAGGAGAGCTGTCGTGACATTCGGCAGCTATCCCAGGCGTTGTCCGAACTCGATTCATCGGGACTGCGAGCACCGATCCTGCTCGAACGGTATCTCGAGCTCGGGGCTCGGGTTCTCGCGTTGAGTGTCGACCCGAACTTCGGCAACTGCATCGATGCGTTCGTTCTCGTCGAGCTCGACGTGACACCGCGGAACATCCTCCGGCGCTTCATGGGTGACGAAGGACTCGCCCGGTACTGCGCGACGGCCGATGCCGACGCGCTGCTCAGTCCGAGGCCAGGCCGAGGATGCGCCGCCGAAGCTCGTTCAGCTGCGCCGGCGATCCGGTGAAGGCATCGGCGGGGAAAGTCCTGCCCGCGACCATGTGGGCGTAGATGGGGTCCGCTTCCTTCTGATCCATCGCCAGACCCGAGATGTACTCGAGCTTGAGGCTGAAGTCCCGGTTGACAGGCGCCCCCTGCAGCCAGCTTGCCATGTCCCTGCCGCTCGCGCCGTACGCCGACAACAGGTCGATGGCCGACGTGATGCGTACCTGCTTGAAGGACTCGGACATGCGCGGGTTGGCGAACATCCGCCGCTCGGTGGTCGGGATATCGACGCGCAGCGGCTCGAGGCCGCCCACCAGCACGACGTCGTAGCCCCTTCCGCCCGTGATGGTGTTCCACACGCTGCCGTTCGGGAACGCGTCCATGAAGGTGCGCAGCTGCACCCTGATCGCGAGCTCGTTCGTTTCGTAGAGCGGCACCCACTGCGTGGCGATGCCGCCTGGTTCGAGACGCGACTTGACGATGGCGTAGTACTCGCGCGAGAACAGAATCGAGTTGCCGCGGACCCAAGGATGAATGGGGTCGGAGGTGATGATGTCGAACTTCTCGCGGCTGGTGGCCAGAAAGTGTCGGGCGTCGTCGAACACGACCTGTACGCGAGGATCGGAGAGGACGTCGTAGTTCTCGGTCGCGAAGCGGCGGGCCGCGCCCACGACACGCGGCTCGATCTCACAGATCACGATGCGCTTCACCTCCGGGTGAAGCGCCAGGGTGCCCGCGGTGACGCCAGCGCCCAGGCCCACGACCAGCACCGACTCGGGCTTGGGGTGGGGGATCGCGGAGAGGTGACCGATGAGGCGCTCGGTCCGAAGGTCGTTCGGGTTGTTGGAGGCCTCCACGCGGCCCGAGACGTGGAAATGGCGGTACCCGTCGGGGGCGATGTGGACCGCCACCGTGGACGCGGCGCCTTCGCTCACGTACGGGTACTGGTCGCGCGGATCCACGGCCCAGACGTAGCGGCCGTGCGCCAGAAACACGCGCGAAAGGCCTGGCAGAAGCGCCGCTGCGGCGAAGCCGAGCGCGAGCGCCAGCGCCGGCGACAGCCAGCGGGCGCCGGGCCGCTGGCGCTGGGCGGTCTCGGTGCGCACGCGGCCGTTGGCGGCCCAGAACAGGAGCGCCGCCGAGAGGCTGGCAGCGACGGCGAGCAGCTGCGCAGACCCTCGCGTACCAGACTGCGGGATCGCCCAGAAGCTGATGCCGAGCGAGCCCGCGATCGCACCGATGGTGTTCGCGGCGTAGACGTTGCCGCTCGAGCGGCCCGTGTCGCTGTGACTGGCGCCCGCCGCGGCCAGCGCGAACGGGAAGCTCATGCCCCACAACACCGCCGACGGCAGGATCACGTCCACGGCGCGCAGCAGGTGCAGCCCCTCCCGCGCGCCCACCGGCAGCCAGGGGTACGACTGCGGCGACGAGAACGGCAGCAGTCGGGCCAAGATCACCCCTCCGACGAACAGCGACGGCACCAGCAACAGCTGCGACCAGGCCAAGCCGCGGAGGGCGCTGTGGCCTCGGCGCAAGAGGTAGGCCGCGAGCGCACTCCCGATACCCATGCCCCCGAGAAAGACCGCCAGAATGATCGCGAACGCGTACACGGTCGCGCCGAACAGTAACGTGAGCAGACGCGTCCAGATGACCTGGGCCCCGAGCGCTGTGAAGCCCGAGAGCGCCGTGCCCACGTAGACGACACGCAGCATGTCCCGCTCGGTGCGCGTGCGCATGGGCGCCACGGCGGGAGCGGCGCGGGTCGCCCCGCCGTCCATGTGTCGAGGGATGACGCCCCCCAGCCGGAACGCATACGATGCGATCAGGATGTTGAGCCCCACGGCGGTGAACGTCGCGACCCAGACATCCCATACCGCGAGCAGGTAGAACGCCGAAAGCAGGCTCCCGACGACCGCGCCGATGGTGTTTGCGGCGTAGAGGCCGGCCAGCCCCGACATGCCCCGCCGCCCCGTCGAGTAGCGACGCGCCAGTGCGGGCAGTGTCGCGCCCATGAGCGCTGTCGGCGGCAGCAGCAGGACGGCAGCAATCACGGCGCGCAGCGCGATGCCCAGAGCGCCGTAGCCGAAGAGGCCCACGTAGACGTACCGGACCGCCGGCAAGACGATGGGCATGAGCAGCCCGAACACGCCGATGCCGAATTCGAGCAAAGCGTACAAGCGCAGCGGGTGATAGCGGTCGCGGACGTGACGGGCGAACAAGAGGCTGCCGAGGAACATCCCGCCCATGAAGCTCGCGAGCACGATCCCGACCGACAGCGCGGAGGCGCCGAGGACCAGCCGGAGTACGTGTAGCCACACGACCTCGTAGACCAGCGCCGCGCAGCCGCTGGCGACGAAGATGAGGCGCAGGGTGCCCTCATGGGAACGTGCGGTCGTCGGCGCCGCTGCCGGCGGACGGGACGCCTTCTTGGAGGTCTTCCTGGAGGTCTTCCTCGAGGTACGCCGGCCCGTCGAGGAGCTCCGTGCGGCCGCCAGGCGCGCCTGCACGATGCCGCCCACGCCAAACACGGCCAGAACCGCGGCGACCAGGAGCAGGGCTGCGTTGGCGCCGGGCTCCTCGGGCAGCGTGTTCTGCTCCGGAGCCGTCGGAGGCGTCTGGTCCGCCAGGGGTGCGTTGACCCCTCGCATCGTTGGCGGAAACGGGCTGGGAGCGCTGCAATACGCCGCGAATTCCGAAATCGAGAACCGGCCGTCGCCGTCCGCCTCGCCGAGGCGCAGGTAGCGGACCTGGGCGGGGGTGATCCGAATCGCACGGGCACGGAGTCCGTGGCCGCGCGAGAACGCGTCTTCGACGGTGGTGAGGACCTGGAAGCTGCCGGGCGTACCCTCGGTCGAGCCGAGCACATGGTACGTATCGTTGGCATCCGCCTGCACGTACACGGCGCTCACGGTGCGGGTGCGGCCGAGATCGTAGGTGAGCGACGCCGACGAGCTGGAGAAAGTGACCGCCAGCGGCGCGTCCCACTGCGAGCCTTCTGCTCCGATCGCGCCGTCGGTGACGACCGCGAGTGTTCCCGAGATCTCCTGGTGCTCCGCGGGTGCCTTGCCCGCGAGCAGGTTGTCGGTGCTGCAGCCCGCTTCGGCGCCCGGAGCGCCGGTGTCCGGTGGCGGAGCCGCGGCGCCCACCGACGCCAGCAGGAGGGTGACGATCCAGATACCGACGGCCAAAACGCGCGGGGGCTGCATGGTTTCCGTGCCAGCGATACCGCGGGGCTCAGGGCGGCCTGCGCTGCATGGCCGTGCGCAGCGCGTTCAGACGCTTCGCCGAGCCGACGAAGAAGTCCTCCGGGTATTTGCGGAAGGGCAGGATGCCCCGGTAGATCTGCTGGGCTTCGTTGGCATTCAAGTCGAAACCAGCCAAGAACTGCAGTCTCAAGTCGCGGTCATGGTTGATCTGCGCGTCCGCGAGCCACTCTTTGAGGTCGGGGCCGCGGCTGCCGTAGGTGGAAAGCAGAGCCACGGCGGAGTTGAACCCCGTCTGGCGCAGCGAGCGGCGAACGGCGGAGAACTCTGGACGGGCGAGCAGATCCGTCATCCGATCCACGTCGATCGGTTTGGGATCACGCTGCCCGAGCAGGACCACGTCGTAGCCCTCGCCGTGCACGGTGTTGCCGAAGATGACGCCTTGCGGAAAGACCTTGAAGAAGGTAGCCACTTCGCTCTTCACGGCTCGGGTACCGGATTGGTACAGCTGCACGAAGACGGTCACGACCCCGCCTGGCTTGAGGTGCTGCTTGGCCAGCTCCCAGAACTCCGTCGTGTACAGCGTTGCTGCACCCTTGACCCAAGGGTCGAAGGGATCGGAGGTGATGGCATCGAACGTCTCGCGGGTGGTGTTCAAGTAGTGCCGTGCGTCATCGATTTCGACCTTCACCTTGGGATTGGTGACCACGTGATGGTTGTACTCGCCGAAGTACTTCGACGCGGCCTGCGGAACCAGAGGTTCGATTTCGACCAGTGTCACACGATCGAGACGCGGGTCGATGCTGACGGCGCCTGCCGTTACTCCCGCACCGCAAGCCACCACCAGCACCGAGCGCGGGTTTTCGGGGACCAGCGTCGTGAGGTGCCCCAGCATGCGCTGCAGTCGCATGTCCTGCGGCTGCGTCGAAGCCTGAACCTTGCCGGCATTGTGATAGCTCATGATGCCGTTCGGGTCGCGGGAGATGGCCAATGTGGAGTTCATGCCCTCGCCCACGTACAGGAACGTCTCGCCGCTGTGGTAGGCGGCTGCCGTGGCGCGTCCGTGCGCAACCAGCATGGGCGGAATGGGCGCCACGCTGCGCACGAACGAACCCGCAATCCCCAGGGCGGCAACCATGGGCAGAACCGCTCGCGCACGATACATCGATCGCTCCTGGTAGAGGCTCGGGTAGAACGCCGAGACGGCAGCGAGCGCGGCGATCACCAGCAAGATGCGTTCCCCGGTCAGCGTTCCGAGCAACGGGATGATGAGCAGGCTGGTGCCGAGCGAACCCACGATCGCGCCCACGGTGTTTGCCGCATACACGCGTCCAACGACGACCGACGTGTCGTCGCCTTCCGACGTGGCAGCCGCCAGGGCGAGCGGAAAGCTGGCTCCCCACAGGCAGGCGGCGGGCAACACCGCCCAGGCGCAGCGCACGAAGTCGATCTGGAACTGGTACCAGGTGCTGGGTGATATCGCGGGATCCACCGGCCAGAACGGCAACGCATGCGAAAGATTCCATACCGTCCAGGCGATAGCCAAGATCAGCAGCAGCTGAGCCGACCCGAGGGCGCGATTCGGCTCGGAGGTCCGGCGCGCTATGGAGGAACCAACCGCGCTACCCAGCCCGATGCCCACCAGAAACACCGCGAGGATGATGGAAAACGTGTAGGTGGTGCCGCCCAGCAACAGCCAGAATTGGCGTGTCCAGAGCACCTCGGCGCCCAGCGCGCTCATGCCGGAGAGAGCGATGGTGAGATAGACGTTGCGCGCGCGGGCGGCTCGGGCCGGTTCGGTCGCCGCGGGGGCGGCAGCCTGCTCGGAGTCACCGCGGAATCGCGGCGCCCAGCGCGTGATCCCGAAAGCACAGACGGCGACGAACGCGTTGAGCGAAACGGCAACGTAGGTGGCCGTCGGCATGTCGAACACCCGCAGCAGGAAGAACCCGGCCAGCAGACAACCGACCACCGCGCCCAGCGTGTTGGCTCCGTAGAAGTAGCCCATCCACGAGATCCCACGCGGCGTGCTTTCGACCCACCGTGCAGCGGCAGGCAGCGTCGCACCCATCATGATGGTCGGCGGCAAGAGGCACAGCGCCGCGAACAGTCCACGCAGCAGAAGCCCGGGCACGCCGTGGCCGACTACCGCAGTGTACACGTGCTGAACCAGGGGCATCGCCGGCAGCATCAGCAGGCCGCACAGTCCGATCCCCAGCTCGAGCATGGCGTAGATCCAGAGTGGGTGCACGCGGATCCGCCGCTTCGCAAGGCGAGCAATGGCCAGACTGCCCACGAACATGCCACCCATGTAGGTGCCCAGCAGCACGGCGATCGACATCGCAGAGGATCCGATCACGAGCTCCAGCAACTGGAACCAGACGATCTCGTAGATCAAAGCCGCGCATCCGCTGGCCATGAACAGGACGAGTACGAGCGGGAAGAACGCCTCGGCTTTGACGTCGGCGTTGCCTTCCGGGTCGGGGCGGACCCGCCGCTCGCGCAGCCAAGCCCCCAGCAGCAGCGCCAGCAGCGCAACCAGGCCGATCTCGAACCAGCCCACCGGCGAAGTGGTGGGCGGCTCGGGCAGGGCGGGCAGCGCCTTGATCGCCTCTGTCTGCACCGAGGCCATGGGCGCCTCGACCTGTCGCATGGGCGGCGGAAACGGCGACGGAGTCTGGCAATACGCAGCGAACTCGGAGATCGAATACGCGCCGTCACCACCGTCGACGACCACGCGCAAGAAGCGCACGCTGACGGGCGCGATTTCCATCGCGCGAGCTCGCAACCCGTGTCCGCGCGCCGCCACGTCTGCTGCCACGCCGATCTCGCGATAGCCCTCGGACGAGTCGTCGAGCGATCCCAGAATACGGTAGGTGTCGTTGGCGTCGGCTTGGAGGTATAGAGCGCGGACTTCCCTCGGAGCTCCCAGGTCGTAGGTGAGCGATCCCGCCGGGCCGAGCTCGGCCGCTGCAGGGCCATCCCACAGCGCACCGTCCTCCACGATCTCGCCGTCGGTGACCAGGGCGGCGTCACCCACGATTTGCGAGCGCGACGGCGACTTGGACGCGAGCAGATTCTCGGTGCCGCAGGGCAACGCGGAGGCCGGGCTCTGTGGCGACTGAGTCTGTGGCGACTGAGGGTCAGCGAGGGCAGGACGCGTGCTGCCCAAGAGCACGAACACAGCCGCAACCGCCAGGCACACTAGCTTGCAGAATTCCCCAAAAAGAAGTTTCATGGCTGCTCGGGCTAGGGTTTTGGTAATCATTGGCAAGGGGACTCCAGCATGAGAACCGACAGCGCGAACGCGCCGAGGACACTAGCGCTGCAGCAGGTGCAGCCACACGACCTCGTAGATCAACGCCGCGCAGCCGCTGGCAATGAAGACGAGGCGCAGGACGCCCTCGCGGGAACGCGCGGCCGCCGGCGGACCGGAAGCCTTCTTGGAGGTCTTCTTGGAGGCCTTCTTGGAGGTACGCTTGCCCGTCGAAGGGCTCCGCGCGGCCAACAGGCGAGCCCCTGCGATGCCGCCCACGCCGAACACGGCCAGGACCGCGGCCAGCGGGAGTAGGCTCGTGGTGGTGCCGGGCTGCTCGGACAGCGTGGTCTTCTTCGGAGCCGCTGGAGCCGCCGCAGCCGCCTGAGTCGCCAGGGGCGCGTCGACCCCTCGCATCGTTGGCGGGAACGGGGTCGGAACGCCGCAGTACGCTGCGAATTCCGAGATCGAGAATCGCCCGTCGCCGTTCGCCTCTCCGATACGGAGGTAGCGTACCTGGGCGGGGGCGATGCGGATCGCGCGGGCACGCAACCCGTGGCCGCGCGAGAAAACGTCGTTGACGGTGGTGAGGATCTGGAAGCTGCCGGGCGTGCCGTCGGTCGAGCCGAGCACGTGGTACGTGTCGTTGGCATCTCCCTGGACATACACAGCGCTCACCGTGCGGGTGCGGCCGAGATCGTAGGTGAGCGACGCCGACGAGCTGGAGAAAGTGACCGCCAGAGGCGCGTCCCATTGCGACCCTTCGGTTCCGATCGCGCCGTCGGTGACGACCGCGAGCCTTCCCGAAATCTGCTGGTGCTCCGTAGGGGCCCTGCCGGCGAGCAGGTTTTCGGTGGTGCATTCGGGTTCGGCGCTCGCGTCCGCCGCGGCTCGGCCGCTGGGCGGAGCGCCGGTGGCCGGGGGTGGAGCTGCCGCGCCCAGCGACGCCAGCAGGAGGGTGGAAAACCAGGTACCGATGGCCAGAACGCGCGGGGGCTGCATGGGTTTCGTGCCAGCGATACCACGGGGGCGGCGTCGCCAGCGAGAGAAAGCGAAGCCAGCGCCGCGGCCAGGAGGCGGGCTTGGCGGCTGTGCTGGTATTGCGCCGAAGGCGCCTGGGTTGCGCCTGCGCCGGATCTCGGCGTGGCTGGGACGGCTCATCTTTCTGTCTGCCGCGCGGTTCCGCTGAATGTCGATCTTTTGGACTGGGCGGCGAAGTCGTCGATGTGGGCCCACTTCGGCAGGGCCATCGGTCCCGCGTTCAAGACATGCGGCTTCCTGCTCCTCACCGCCGTGAGTAGCCAGCTGACGCCCCGTGCACCCCCCCGGCAGGGCCCCGGCAGGGCCTACGGCGTCGAGGCGTCGGGCGCCGCTGCGTCGGGCAGCGCTGTGCGGCTCCCGCGCAGCGCCTCTCGGCTCTTGGCGGCAACGACAGGCATTTTTTTGGCATCCGCCGCGATGGCAATACGTTCCAGACGCGGCGAGATCCGGCGAGCGAGGGCGGGATTCTTGGCGCTCGCCTCCGTGAGCGCGACGACCGCCTCTCGCGCCACTGCCTGATCACCGGTGTCCGTGGCTGCCTCGGCGACCTCGGCGAGAGCTTCCGCGGCCTCGGGTTCGTTCGGCGCCGCGCTGCGCAGCTCGTTGACGACCTTGACGGCCTGCTCGCTCGCCTTGGCCTTGAGCGTCTCGGTGTCGACCCGCTCGGCTTTCCTGAGCAGATCGATCGTCGTGCTGGCCACCGCGACCGGAGCGTTCGCAACCTGCGCGACGTCTTTCTCGTGCGCGCGGATCTGTTCGCTCAACTGATCGTCTCGTGCGTGCTTCTTGACGAGCGCCGTCCCTGCCTCCAGGACCGGGCGCCAGGCGAAGCCGCACATCAGCGCGAACGCGAGCGTCCGACGCAGACTGTTCGAGGAGGACACATCGCTGTTGGCCATGAGGAAGACGCCGATGAAGGCAGACCCCATGCCGAGCAGACAAGAGTACAGCCACTTGAGCCCATATCCGACAGGGCTCGTGTTCTCCACGTAGATGCCGTAGACACCGGAAAGAACGCCGCCTGCCGCGCCGCAGACCACGACCCAGAACTCAGGTCGTCGTACCGCGGCCCGCCACCAGGCTGCCCGGAGCGTCGAGGACGCCTGCGCAGGTCGGTGGTCCTCGGCCCCTCCGGCTTCGGCGCTGCCCGTGGCTGGTGCATAGCCCGACTCCATCGAGCCGGTCTGCTGCTGACCGGGCCTACCATCGTCGATTTGCGCGGGTCCAGATGCCATGGCTTTCTCCCGAGGCGGGCCGCTAGCATCCTACGCCCGAGTCCACCCCGTCAACACGCGCCCATTCACCTGGATACAGTCGCTGGCAGAAGCGTCGATGCTGTCGCAGAGCCAGAAGGTGGCATGCCGTGGCCGTGCCGAGGAGCGTAGCGAGGCACAGCGATTCATGTCAGCGAGGCTAGACGAGGCGGTTTGACCTTCCGGCATGGGGCTTGGTCGGGCGCGGGGGTCTCTGTCGGGGTTCTGCCTTTCTGAGCAGTGCGGAGAACCTGGTCTTGCCTCGCTCCTCTGCAGTCTCAGCCGGAGTCTTCCCGTCCCGGGATCGCAGACGCGGATTGGCCCCGCATCGGAGCAGAGAACGGATCACCCTGTCCGAATCGTTCCAGACACAGGCCATATGCAGCGGTGTGTCATGGTCGTCCTGCGGGCAGCGGATATTGGGGTCGGCACCGTGAACAAGCAGGGTTCGCACGGCAGCCGCGCGTTCGGAACCGACCGCGAGAGCCAGGGGCGTGAAGCCACCGGATGTGCTGTTGACACGTGCGCCCGACTCGAGTAAGCGCTCAACGACACGCCAGTGTCCTTCCTGTGCGGCATAGTGCAGCGGGGTGTGGCCGCCTCGGCCTTCGTCACGGTGATGGGGATCTGCACCTCGAAGCAGCAGCAGGGCAACGATCCTCTCGTGTCCGGCGAAGGCAGCGAGGTGCAGAGGCGACAGCCCGCGGGCACGCTGACCTTCAACGGGGGAGCCCGCGTCGAGGAGCAGAGTGACGACGCGGGAATGCCCTTCGAGGACGGAGAGGTCCAAGGGGGAGTATCCTTCCCGATTGCGCAGGCGGACATCGGCCCGCGCGTGCAGCAGAAGCTGGACCATGGCCGATTGGCCCCGCAGGGCGGCGTAGTGCAAGGGTGCATTGCCCCGGCGGTCCGGTTGGTCGATGGCGGCCGCCCGACGGCAGAGCTCTCGTCGGACATGCACGATGGTGCCGCGCTGGGCGGCCTTCAGTAACCTGGTCATTTCGGTTAGTGGACCGGGAATTCGCCGCTTTCGCCCGGTTCGAGGCCGCCGCATCCTGCAGCGTACCACACGGGCAGGACCCTAGCCGGAAACGGCAGCTTCACAGCAGACCAGCTCGTACCCCGAGTCGCCGATCTCACCCTCGGAGTAGCAGAACAGATCGCTCGGAACGCCCACCCACGAACCCGGACAGGCCAAGGCGTGCACGATATGGAATTCGCTGGAGCACGCCATGCTGTCTGCGCCAACGCACTCATCGGGCACGCACACGGAACTCTCCTCGGATCCGACGCACAGGTAGTCCGCGGGACACTCCGGTTGGGATGCGATGCACTCAGCTCGACACATCCACTGATGGCAGCTGAGGCCTTCGTCGCACTCGGGGGACGCGTAGCCGCGGCATGGCTGGTCGGCTTGCCCAACGCCCGCCATACAGCACGGACCCACCCCGCCACACTCGGACGAAACTACGCAACCTAGACCGGGATCGCACTCTCCGTTTTGCCTACAGACCTGCCCATCGCCGCCAGACTCGGACGGCGGCGCACACTCGTCCGTGATGGTACAGGACAACCCCTCGTCGCATGGGGCGTTGGCGGGCAGGTCCCGACACTGCTGCCCGGCCTGGCCGGCGCCCGCAACGCAGCACCCACCCGCGCACATGGTACTGCGAAGGCAACCCAGCCCTTCCTCGCACTCCCCGTCGCTGCCGCAGGGTTGGCTCTCGCCGCCGAACTCGGCAGGGGTCGAGCAGACGTCCGCGGTGGTACACGCCAATCCCTCATCGCACTCGGGCGATCGTGATCTGCACGGCTGTCCGTGTTCGCCGGCTCCCACGACGCATTGGTGGTAGCCGTCGACGAAAGCGTCCCAGACACAGCCGAGACCCTCGTCGCATTCGTGGTCGGTGCTGCAGGGTTGATCCTCGCCGCCGAAGTCGGCAGGGGCGGAGCAGAGGCTCGCGGTGGTACAGGTCAGTTCTTCGTCGCAAACAGGCAATGGCGATCTGCACGGCCGCCCCTGCTCGCCGGCTCCCGCCACACAGCGGTAGTATCCCTCGACCGCACTATCGAAGACGCAGCCCAACCCCTCGTCGCATGCGTAGTCAGCGCTGCAAGGCTGGCCTTCGTCACCGAACTCATCCGCAACGACGCAGACACCGGCCGTGGTGCATGTCAATCCTTCATCGCACGAGGATCCAGCCGAGGCGGCCCGGCAAGGTTGTCCCTGTTCGCCGGCTCCCACCGCACAGCGGAAGTATCCCTCGACCGCACGATCGTACACGCAGCCCAACCCTTCGTCGCACGTGCGGTCGGCGCCGCAAGCTTGGCCTTCGCCACCGAACTCAGCGCCAACGGCGCAGATGTCGGCAGTGGTGCACGTCAATCCTTCATCGCATGAGGATCCAGCCGAGGCGGCCCGGCAAGGTTGTCCCTGTTCGCCGGTTCCGTCCGCATCAGGCACTCCGGGGGTTCCCGGCGCATTGGCTGTCCCAGCTCCGCCGGCAAGGACCGCTCCGGCGGTTCCCGGCGCGTTGGCTGTCCCAGCTCCGCCGGCAAGGACCGCTCCGGCGGTTCCCGGCGCGTTGGCTGTCCCGGCTCCGCCGGCAAGGACCGCTCCGGCGGCATGGACTGCTCCGGCGGCACGGACTGCTCCGGCGGTTCCCGACGCATTGGCTGTCCCAGCTCCGCCGGCATGGACTGCTCCGGCGGCTTCCCGCGTATCGGCTGTCCCGGCTTCGGCGGCATGGAC
>JAFGIS010000465.1 GCA_016929495.1 Polyangiaceae bacterium
CGCGGTGAACCCGTAGTCCGCTCCCACGTCTGTGGCGCACACCAGACCCGGCTGGCACTCGGCATCCGAATCGCAGTCGCCCTCGCCTGCGGCGCATTGGTCCGCCTGGGCGCTCCCGCAGAAGTCGTCCTGGCCGTTGATGCCTCCACCGCTCTTGCTCAGGCGCGTCTCGACGCGAGCCGTGTGCTCGCCGAGCCTGGTGGGTTCGCCGGAGCATCCGCAGAAGGCACTCAGGAGAACCCAGTGACACGCGATCACGCGCAGCGAGACTCTGCCGCATTTTCCAGTTTTCACGGTAGTTCCCTCCGATCCGCCGATGCCGCAGTGTAGCTCCTTCCGCGCTCGACGCCATCGTCAACCGCCCGCAGGCCTTTTCCCCTGGAGCATCGCGCCGCTCCCCGAGACTCAAGTACCCGTAAGAACGGGAGAAACGAGACAGGCGGCGCACGTGAGGAACGGAAGGTGTCCAACGTGTCCAACCTGCTTGTGAGCAGTAGTCGGCGCCCGCTGTCGTTCTTGGGAGCGACGACTCCCGAATCCAGACCCGCTTGCCCCTCGACACGGGCGAGCGGGGGAGAGTCGGCTCGGCTGCGAGCGCGCCTTGCGCCGGATTGCATCGCGAGGCCGGCACGGCACTCTGGTCCGGTTCACTCGACCTGCATGTACCGAATGTCTGGTATGCGACTGGCCCCGAAGACCGTCAAGGTGTCCGGGGAATCAAGCACATTGAGTTCGAACACGGACGTTCCATCCTCGGTCACCTCGAGAATCTGGGCCCAGCCCGGAGGGTCGCTAGACCGCTCCAAGCTCCCAGAGGCAATCAGCTCGTTTCCGGTGCTTCCCAGCCAATCGGCATCGCTCATGGCTTGCGAGAAAAGGCTTTTGCCGCTCGCCAAGGGCTCGTAGCTCCAGGCCTGAGCGACCGTCATCTGCTCTTCGTCGATCGCATACTTGACCGCGCGGCTGACCGCCCGCCCCGACCCATTGAACGCAGACGCACCGTGGTTGTGATTGTCGTACAACCCGATCCCAATGGGTATGACCTCCGCCGCGTGCTGGTGATACTGCCACCTGAAGTCCTCTCCGACGGGGGTGAGCAGCTTGGATTGCCAAGGCTCTTCCCAGTTGGCGTGGTCCCCGAGGATCCACACCAGCTCACCCGTCTCCCGCGCTACCTTGACGACGGCATCCTGGTGCCGCAGGGATACAACGTAGGCGTCGGAATTCTCGTCGTACACGACTGAGTTGCCATGTGACCAGTCCTGCACGACTCCCGAACTGACGGCTTCGTAGCCAACGCGGCGGGGATCGAGAATGTCGAGCAAGTGGAGCTCTTTGACAATCTCCCCCTGCCAAGTGAACTCGACAATGACGTCACCGCGCACGGTCGCTGTCTTCGGTGGTGCATCACGATTGCTCGTCGAACTCGGGTAGTTGTCAATGGTTCGGTCCTCTCGACTCAGCGCCACGAGGTTGCCGTTGGGCATCTCGCTGGCTGAATGACTCATGTAGTTGGCTGCCACGCGAACGCTTCCTGCCGGAGCAGCCCCTTTCGTGGCGTACCACCGCGTCACCGTGTTTCCGAACCAGTCCAGTTCGAACAGATCATGGTATTGGGAGACGAACATCAGGTTGCCGTTCGACAGAAGCCGAGTAGTCTCGATGTTCGCCAGGAAGTGATAGTACCAACGAACCTGACCCATAGCATCTGCAACGACGATATAGTGACAGGGTCTCACATCGAACAAAGTCATCCCCGGTTCCATTCGAGACGGGTCCGACTGAACGAGTTCGAGCGTAGGAAAGCCGGCCGGCAGTGCCGGGGAGCGCCATTGAGCGGGAGCGGACACGATCTGGCCTGAGGGATCCGAAGCGGTAGCGGTGAATTCGTAGATCGTATCCGGCTTGAAGCCGATCATCGGCTGCTCGTGCAGCGTAGCGCCAGACGCGAGTGTCACTGACCACGTTTCACCCCCACCGACCACGGACACGGACCCGGTGGAGGGCAGGTTGGTTTCAACGCGGAGCGTCCCCGCCAGCGGCGCCAAGTCGTTCGTGTGTCCCTCGAAGCTCGGTCCAGCCACGAATTGCAGCGCGGGGCCGGAACCAGGCTGCCCTCCGGCGCCGCCGGCAACCACCGCCGATGCCGCGCCGGCTTCGCCTGATCCGGCTTGACCCCGATTGCCCGCGCCGGCTTCGCCTGCTCCGGCTTGGCCCCCATTGCCCGCGCCGGCTTCGCCTGCTCCGGCTTGACCCCGATTGCCCGCGCCGGCTTCGCCTGCTCCGGCTTGACCCCCGTTGTTCGCTCCCCCTCCGCCTGCCTTGGCTTCGCCCGGGCTGCGTGCGCCGGCTTCGCCTGCTGCGGCTTGACCCCCGTTGTTCGCTCCCCCTCCGCCTGCTTTGGCTTCGCCCGGGCTGCGTGCGCCGCCTTCGCCTGCTGCGGCTTGGCCCCCGTTGCCCGCTCCCCCTCCGCCTGCTTTGGTTTCGCCCGGAGGGTGCGCCGCCGTTCCGCCAGAAGCGTCCGCTGCAGCCCCACCGTGGTCGGTGCCACCGAACCCGTAGCCGCCGTTGCCACCGCTTGCTCCGCTTCCACCCCTTCCATCCAGCGCATTTCCGCCGGGTGCCCCACTACCTCCCGGCACGCCGAGTCCAGCGGTACCGTCGTGGTCGATCACTCTCTCGGCATGTTTTTCGATGCCGCAAGCTGCGCAGAGAGTCGGAATGAACGTGCAAGCGATGAGCAGGACAGAGCGGCGCATGGATGTCTCCTCACTTCCCAGGACGGAAACAGCGTCGCACAACGCCGAGAGGGAGCCAAGATACGTCTATTCGAGATCGCCATCTAGAACCTTGAGGGGCGGACGGGCGAGCCAGACTGGGCGTTGCGTCAAGAATGTGTCAGCCGAATCGGCCGGTCGACTCTGTGCCGCGTTGCAGGCCGCGAGTCGAAACGAACTGGCGGCAATGGCTGGGCGCAAAGGCATTCCGGACTCGCGTAGCGGTTTCAGCGCCCACGTTCCGCGTCGACGCCAACACTTCGGTCTCGCAGCAGGACGAGCATTCGGTGAGGCGCGTCAACGATGATCCCGTCGTCGAAGCCATGACCCTGGTCGCGGGCCCGGCGATCTGTCCAAGGCAGAACCATCGTCCTACATGTGGGTGAGTGGTAGCAGGCCTGATCAACGTCATGTGCACCCGGGCGTCTCGAACGGGCACGCAACGGGCCGCATGCACGCTACCGAAAGCTCGCGCCGTCGATGTTCCCACCGCCTTGAGCGACGAGCCAGCGTGCCAGCCGGGACAGCCGCGCTCAGCACCGCGCACCCAAGATCGGGTTCGCGCTTGGACGACTCGCTGAGCGAGCTTCAACCCGAGAAGGAAACGCGGCACGATGCCTTGGCCGAATCCGCGTTCCAGAACCTCGAACGAACTGTGGCGGAGCCGTGCTGCCCGAGCCGCCGTCCAAACGTTTCGGCTGGTCGACGCTCAGACTGGCTGCACGCTGCACGACCTCAGCGAGGATCACGTGGGCAGGGCAGCGGTGCGGCGCGAATGACACAGACGAGCACTCGGGAACCGCTCCTACTCTCGTCCTCGGCAGCAGCCCGTCGGCCTGCACGCGGCGGGGCTCTGTACGTCCGGCGTAGTCCGAGGACGATGGCGCTTGGGCCGCTAGGCCGGACGGGTCGCCCTCTGCGGAACGCGAGATATCCATAGGTCTTGACGTGCGGCCAATCAGCCAACCGTCGGCTGCTCTCGCGAATTCGGATCGCTGCCACCGTGGCGATCCTCGCAGCCTGTGACGCGAACGTGCCAGGTTTGCGGTCGTCTTGCCGCCCGGATAGCGCAGGGCTACCGTGTTCTCGCTCGACTGCGCTTGTTCTCACGGAGGGAGATGTCCTCGACTCCAACCACCGATCGCCGGCAAGAACTCTTGAAGCTAGCGCTCCTGTCGCTGGCCGACGAGGGGCTTCACCCTGACGTGACTCCAGAGAACGCGCACGAGCTCAAGCTCCTGGGTGGGTCAGCCGTATGCGACTCCACAGCTCTCGTGGGCTTCCTCGTCGGATTCGAGCAACGGATCAACACGCGCTGGGGGAGCTGCGTGGCACTCATGGACGAACGCGCCATGTCGCAGATCCGGAGTCCCTTCAGAAATCTCGGAGTGCTCATCGAGTTCGCGGATGAGCTCATTGACGAGACTCAAGGAGCCCTAGGTGAGTGAGCGCCCGGTCGTTCTCGTCACTGGGTCTCGAAAGGGTATTGGCCGCTTTCTGGTCGAGAGCTTCCTGTCCGAAGGCGCACAGGTCGTGGGTTGCAGCCGCCAAGAGGCTGACCCGCTTCCCGGCTATGTCCACCACTGCCTGGACGTGAGCGATGAAGCCGAGGTCCGAAAGATGCTGGCGTCCGTCCGCTCCAGCTTCGGGCGGCTGGACATTCTGATCAACAACGCTGGCGTCGCGTCCATGAACCACGCGCTGTTGACGCCCGGCGACGCGGCCGACCGCATCATCAGAACGAATGTGCTGGGGACCTTTCTCGTGTCGCGAGAAGCAGCCAAGGTGATGATGGCGCGCAAGTTCGGCCGCATCATCAACCTGAGCACGATTGCCGTTCCCCTCGCCCTCGCGGGGGAGTCCCTGTACGCCGCGTCCAAGTCCGCGGTCGAGACCTTCACTCGCATCCTCGCGCGCGAGCTAGGCCCATCGGGGATCACGGTCAACGCGGTGGGGCCCTGTCCGATCCCGACGGACCTCATCCGCGGCGTCCCGAACGACAAGATCGAGAAGCTGGTCCAGCGGCTTGCCATCCCGCGCTTTGGAACCTACGAGGACGTGGCACACGTGGTGCGTTTTTTCGCAAGTCTGCAGAGTTCGCACGTCACGGGCCAGGTTCTCTACCTCGGAGGTCCCTGATGCTCACTTGGCTGTTCGAGCGATTCGCATCGGCTCCCGACAAGGAAGCTCTCGTCTGGCGCGATCGGCCGACGACGTACGGACAGCTGCGGGAGCTCGCGCAAACCTGGGGCCGTGAACTCCGGACGCGGGGGCTTGAGCCCGGAACCGTCGTTTCGCTCGAGAGCGACTACTCTCCCAACGCCATTGCACTGCTCCTCGCGCTCATCCACGCCCGGATGACCGTAGTCCCTCTCACGTCGACCGTGCAGCAACGCAAGCCGCAGTTTCGAGAGATCGCTCAAGTCCAGGCCGCTTTCCAGCTCGAGCCCGATGACCGCTGGTCGTTCCGTCCGGGACCGGCTCGACATGCCGGACATCTCTTGCACCGACGGCTTGCCGAGCTCGGCCATCCGGGTTTGGTCCTGTTCTCGTCCGGGACGACCGGAGAGCCGAAGGCCGCCCTCCACGACTTCACCTATCTCCTCGAGAAGTTCAAGGTACCAAGGCACTCCCGGCGGACCATCACATTTCTCCTGCTCGACCACATCGGCGGCCTCAACACGCTCCTCTACGTGCTCTCCAACACGGGCGCCATCGTGGTGGTGGAGGACCGCAACGCGGACGCCGTGTGCGCTACCATCGAACGACATCGTGTGGAGCTGCTGCCCACATCACCAACCTTCTTGAACCTCCTCCTTCTATCTGAAGCTCATACCCGGCACGATCTCAGCTCCCTTTCCCAAATCACGTACGGCACCGAGCCGATGCCCGAGTCTACCCTGCGGCGCATACACGAAGTGCTTCCGGGTGTGGCACTCCTACAAACATACGGCCTTTCCGAGGTCGGCATTCTGCGCTCCAAGTCCAAGTCCTCCGATTCGCTTCTGGTCAAAGTCGGCGGCGAGGGCTACGAGACGAAAGTCGTGGACGGCACGTTGTGGATCCGCGCTGCTTCGTCGATGTTGGGCTACCTCAATGCGCCCAGCCCTTTCGATGCTGACGGGTGGCTGAATACCGGAGACGAGGTCATCGTCGAGGGCGAGTATCTGCGGATCCTTGGACGGCGCTCCGAGCTCATCAACGTGGGCGGCGAGAAAGTCTATCCCGCGGAGGTGGAGAGCGTTATCCTCGATATGCCGGAGGTCGCGGATGTCAGTGTTCGAGGAGAGCCGAACCCAATCACCGGGAACATGGTCGTGGCCAGGGTCACTGTCGAACGCGAGACCGACCCGAACGAGCTCCGCAAGCGCGTCCGCGACCATTGCAGAGGGAAGCTCGCGCCGTTTCAGATCCCTGCCAAGGTCGAGCTGGCCCTGGATCCCCAGTACACGGCGCGCTTCAAGAAGATGCGTCGTGTAGACATCTGAACGCGGAGCACGGATCGATGCCTCTCGACACGCAACCGACGTCGCCGTTCGGCGGTGCACTCGTCATCTCACTCGATTTCGAATTGCATTGGGGCGTGCGGGACCATGCCTCGGCGCACGGACCCTACAGATCGATTCTCCTCGGAGCGCGCGAAGCCGTGCCCGCGCTACTCGACCTGTTCCAAGAATACGATGTGGCGGCGACGTGGGCTGCGGTGGGCCTTCTGTTCGCATCCTCCAGGGAGGAGCAGCTCGCGTTCGCACCGCGCATCGTCGCCCGTTATGCGGACACCCGGCTCGATCCGTACCGAGAGTCCACAGGGAGGGATGAGCGGGACGACCCGCTGCACTTCGCAGGGTCGTTGATTGACCGGATCCACCGCACACCGCGGCAGGAAGTCGCCACACACACCTATTCGCACTTCCTCTGTGTGGAGCAGGGAGCAACGGCCGATGCCTTTCGGGAAGACCTCGACAGCGCGGTCCGAATAGCCCAAAGCAAGGGCATCGCCCTGACGTCCATCGTATTCCCGAGGAACCAGCACGATCCTCGGCTCGACGGGGTACTCCAGGAACACGGGATCACCTGCTATCGGGGATGTGCCGCGAGCTGGCTCTACCAGCCGGCGCAAAGCTCACGCGAGCACTTGGCCAGGAGGGCGCTGCGGTTGCTGGACGCGCATCTTCCGATCACCGGGACGCAAGCCTATCCGTTGACTAGCGTGCCGGACGGGCGCGGCCTCTACAACGTTCGCGCCGGCCATCTCCTGCGGCCTGCCTCGGGAGCTGGTCCGCACGTCCAGATGCGGCTCAGCAGAATCATTCGTGCGATGCGTCGAGCCGCAGAAACCCGCCAGGTTTTTCACCTCTGGTGGCATCCTCACAACTTCGGCGTCCGCCGCCCCGAGAAGGTCGCCTTCCTGAGGAAGATACTCGATGCATCGATCCCTTTGCGCAAAGCGCTCGGCTTCGAGTCGTTGACGATGGCGGAGGTCGCTCGTCGGGCGGGGCCCGGCGGAGAGAGGCGGCCGACGTGAGCGTTCCGGTTCTCACGACCTACGAGGAGTGCCGCTGGCCGAGGCTCCAGGCTTTCCTCCGACGATGCTATCCGGAGGCGGCTCAGAAACACGACCCGGCGTACTTCTACTGGCGCTTCCGCGACAGTCCTCTCGGCTCGAGCCTGTCGGACTATGTCCTGCTCGTCTCGGACGAGGATATCATCGGGCAGGCCCCGGTACTCCGGGATCGCATTCGTATCCGGGGAGAGTGGACGGAAGCCGCGTGGATCGTCGATCTGGCGGTGGACCCGGAGCATCGCGGCGGATTGGGCGCGGCGCGCATGGTGATGGCCGTCCAGAGACGCCACCCGGTCGTGCTCATCACCGGGGCGGGGCCTCACATGCGACGGTTCTACGAAAGCCTCGGGTTCCGTCTGGTCAAGACCAATAGGACGTTGTACGCGCCGCTGCGTCCAAGCGGCTTGGTCGGCCACCTGACTAGCCAGCGTTTCCGGCCCCTCTTGGCCTCGTTGGCTCGGGCCGCCGACGCTGTGCTTCCGGTCTGGACGTCTCTGCGGGCTGCGGTGGCCCTGCGCGGGTGGACAAGCGTCGAAGCGGAGCCCAGCTCCGCCGCCATGCGCGCGCTTTTCGACCACCTGCTCCACCCGAACACCATCACGACCCATCGGGACGCGGACGTGCACCGTTGGCGCCTGGCCCACCCCTCGGCGGGCAAATGCGCATCGTTCCTCCTCACGGACCCAAATCACACGATTCGCTGCTGGTTCGCGCTGAAGTGGTTCAGACGGTCCCGCGCCCTCACATGGCTCGATATCGTCGACTACGCCGCCGCCGAAGAAGACCGCGCGGCAGTCGCCGCCATGGCCTGGTCGGCCATTCGCGTCGCCTGCCAGGCCAGACTACACTTCGTGCGGTTTCGGTGCTCGCTCAACGCCCACGTCGCGGACGTTTCCCCCCTCGCGTGGGTGGACCGCACACGCGAGGGTGTCGACGATACCTACGTCTGGTCCGCCGATGCCGCCCTTGTTCAGGCTTTTGCCCGCGGGCCGTTCCACTTCACGGGCCTGGCCGCGGACAGAACGGCCTACGGCGCGGACGAATGGCATAAGCCCGCATAGGGTCTCCAGCGACGTTCGAGCGTTCTTCAAGCTTCAAGCTAGAACGCCCCGCGCTCAGCCGACCGAATGCGAACGGGCTGCGAAAGCACCACGACGGCAACCAATCCCCCGGCAGGAGCGCCGGAGCCGGCAGAGCCCGGGCTCTCCCACCCACGCTAGACCGCTAGACTCTCCCACACAGTGCGACGATCGTGTTCCCGAGGCCCATGGAGTCCAACAGCGCGTTGGCGCCGCTCTTCGCCAGACGCAGGAAGCGTGAGCTGTCGATGGCTTCGCGAGCCGATTGGTCTGACTTCCTCGCCGAGCTGGACCCAGCATTGCCGGCTGGCGGACGCCCAAAGCAACGCAGGATCTTCTGTTTCGCAATCGCTATCGAGACATTCCTGCTTCGAATACTCGCCACTGACAGTCGGTGCTCCGCAGCGAGCAGAGCTCGCAGTGTCGTCGGTGTGTAGTAGGCCAGGTGTTCGCGATGGATGGGTCTCCAGTCAGTTCCAGCGAGACGCCGATCGAGGGACGCGAAGTTGGGGGTAGTGAGATACAGCAGGCCACCGGTCCGGAGAAGCTCCGCTGCGCGAGCAATGTACCGAGCCGGATGGGGTACATGCTCGAGGAGTTCGAACATCGTAATGATGTCCAAGGACCCCGGCAGGCAATCGAGTTTGAAGAAGTCCGTCTTCGTCACGGGAACGCCATGGCGTTCCGCCAGCGCAACGGCAGCTTCGGAAAGGTCGATCCCCGTCGCATCCCAGCCGCGGCCACGCGCCTCGGCAACGAACGCTCCGTACCCGCACCCGACGTCCAAGAGTCGGCGACGAGCACTGGCGAGTTTCGTCCCGAAAACGTCCAACAACTCCCGATAGCGACGTCGATTCAGTTCTCTGAAGAGGAGCGACGCAGGCTTGTCCATAGAATCGGCGTAGTAGTCATACAGCTCGGCCTGGAAGGTGGAGTCGTAGCCGCGCAAGTAGACAATCCCGCAACGCGCGCACTGTTCCAGGACGAGCGGCTCTCGGCTTGCTGGATCGGCTTTCTCTAGGACATGGAAGTGCGAGCTGCAGCCACAAGAAATGCATCCGCGCTGTTCGGACCTCGACTCGACACCTTCCATTGCCAGGACCCTCACGAAGTCAGGCGAATCATAGGGCACCCAAGACGCGACGCAACTCCTTGCGCCGCGCGGGGAGCAACGCTCGAGGTCACGTGCGACTCCACTCGACCTGACGGGCGCATGAACCGATGCCTTCCACACCGTGCGTCCGTCCTGCTGTGCGGTCGTCGCCGAACGCAATCCTTTTGGGGCGTTGGCCCAAAGGCCGGACGGTGTGGCGCGCCCTTGCCGCGCCTAGCCTCGCACGACGCCTTCCTCTTTGGCGGGCGAATGCTCCGTTCGCCGCAGCGCGTGACCCAAAGCGGCGACGGCAACGAGAAACCATGGGAACGTCAACAGCCACAGGCCGAAGCGCGGATGGAACGCGATGTGATGCGGCTGCAGCACGAACCAGGACAGACTGGCCAGCATCGCAAAGAGAGTGACTTCCATCAGGGAACGCTCACGCAGTCCGGATTCCCCGAGAGGATGTGCGCGTCCTCGACGCACGAAGTACACCACGAGCCAGACCACCGACGCCAGCGCGAGGATTCCAGCTGGCAGCGCTACTGGGCCGAACAAGGTGAGTCCGTTCAGCGCGCCGGTTTTGGCGATCCCCAAGACGTCTGATACCAGCGACGTCTCCTTTCCCGTCCACGCAGCTGCGCGGTTACCGATGTGCTGCAGGCCGCTGCGCAGGTCAGAAAGGCTGCCGCTGACTCTCGCGCAAAGCGCGACGACGGCGGCGAGCAAACCGAGCGTCGTCACGCCGGCGACGGCCAGAACCGGGCGGGCGACCCTCATCCACGAAGCCCCGGAGTTGCGCTCGTGGAAGACGATCGGAACAGCCATCGAAGCTGCTATGACGGACGCGAATTCCAGCGAGCATAGAAACCCGAGGGTAGCGGTAGCGAGAATGCCGCCGAGCAGACAGTACCAGCCTCCCCTCGCCTTCGCGGCATACGGATAGATCCACCAAAGCACGGCGAACGGCAGCAATGAGGTCCACGGCACGCGAAACGTATTGGGCGCCCATAGCACCAAAGGAGACATGGGAACGAATGCCGCCACGAAGACCGATGCCGTCGGGCTCAGATGTCTCCAGAGCCACGCGGCCCAGATCGCTATCGCCGCGGCCGTAAGAGCGCACGACAGCCCGCGTGCCCAGGCCCAAGCCGATTCCGGTCGCAGATGGAGCGTCCGTGCGAAGGCGAGCCACAAGTCGCCTTGGAGGTTGAAGCTGCTGCGGTAGGGAGACACATGTCTGGCCGTGACCCCTGGTTCCAGTAGCTCGCGGCTCGCTTGCTCCGGGTGGGACATCCAGAGCTTCGAAATGCGAAACGACAGGCCCCGCGCGGGAGTCGAGCCCTGGAGTCCGAAAGCCACCTTGGTGCGGATCAGGATCTCCGAATTCAGATCGAAACACTCCGCAGAGTACACGTGATGCGCGGGCCTGTCTCTGAGGAATACCGGCAAACCGTGGACCTGAAGCGGGTTCAAAGACAGACATGCCCAGAACAGGAGTGTCCCCAGCAGGATACCGGCCGCCAATGTGGAACCTACACGCATGGGACTAGTCCGCCGTACACGATGAACGGCCCCAAGCAGTCCGACGGCGAGCACGGCGCGTTCGACCCGCTCCTCGCCTGGAGGCGAGACTCACGGCGCGCCCGCCTCCGCGACGGGAGCCTTCATCTCGGAGTCTCCGGCCCGCCGCGGGACGCAACGGCCCGTCCATGGTGTCAGATTCCGCGTTCGATTGGACCATGACCAACGCGCAAGCGCGGGCAGAAGGACACACGCTCGAGTCCAGGTTGTCAACCGGAAGCTTCACGGCGCGCGCAAGTCGGTAGCGAAAGCGTCCCCAGCCCAGAGCCCAACCACACGGCCGGACTCAATGGCGCTGCGCACACCCCACACTCACAGACCGCTCGTTGCGCGTTCGCAGTCGCGCTGCGTGGTCTGCGCGGTCTGGGCTGGCGTCCGAGCGGCTCCCCCGGCTTGAATTCAGCCCCAGTCCTGGCAACAGTTGCTTCGCCGTGCGCGTCCTCTACACGACTCACAATGGTCTCACTGAGCCACTCGGACAGTCCCAAGTGCTTCCGTACCTCCGCGGGCTCGCCGCGCGCGGCGCCAGCATCGACATCGTGTCCTTCGAACCGGCAGCTGTCGTTGACGCCGATCTCGACAGGGTTCGCGCGCAGGTGCACGACGCCTCGCTCCGCTGGCGTTTCGTGCGAAGGTCACCCAAGCACGACCTTGCGACGAAACTTCTCGAAATCGGAAAGGCACTGGCAGTCTGCGGCCGGGTCGCAGCGGTGTCGCAGCCGCACATCGTCCACACGCGAAGCTACATCTTCGGCCCGATCATCGAGGTTCTCGCCTCGAGCGTTCCCCGAAGCCGGATGCTCTTCGACTGTCGAGGCCTGCTGGCAGACGAGTACGTAGACATCGGGTACTGGCACGAGGGCGAGGCGCGCGTACGCGCCGTTCGACGCTTCGAAGCTCACGCATTTCGACGGGCCGAAGGTCTCGTCTTCCTGACCCATCGAATCCACGACCTCCTGCGCTCCGAAGGAAGAATCTCGTCGCATAGCGTTGTCGAAGTCGTGCCCTGCTGCGTCGACATGTCGAAGTTCCGCCCCATGTCCGCCGCAAGAAGGGCCTTGAGGGACGCGCTGGGTGCCGGCGAACGGCCCGTCTTTGTCTACTCGGGATCAATCGGCAGCTGGTATCTGGTCGAAGAAATGGCGCGCTTCGTGGGTGCGCTGCGCCGACGCATCGGCCCTCTCCTGTGGCTTGTCGTCAGTCGATCCCCAACCGAAGAACTGCGCCGCCACGCCCAATCCGCAGGAATCCCGCCTGAGGAGATCGTGTGCCGAGCCGCGGCGCCGCAAGACATGCCGCGCATTCTCTCTTGCGGGGATGTCGGCCTCTCCTTCATCAAGCCATGCTTCTCGAAGCTTGCGTCCAGTCCGACGAAGGTTGCCGAGTACCTCGCAGCCGGCATGCCGGTCGTCGTGAACGCCGGCATTGGCGACCAGGACAGGCTTGCCCGGAAGCCCGACGCTGCCGTCGTGATAAGCAAGTTCGACGAAAGCGCTTTCGACTCGGCGGGCGCCCAGGTCGAGCGTTTGCTCCGTCGCGAAGCCGCCGCGCGTGCCCTTGCGCCACGAGCCGTCGCGCGCAGCGAGTTCGACCTCACAGACGTCGGGATTGCCGGCTACGTGCGGCTCTACGAAAGACTAGCCCGTTAACTCGGGCGCCCGCGCCCAAGATCTCAGAGTCATCGCTCGAAGCAGCCAAGGTGTCGTCGCCTTCCGAGTCATCGAAAGCGGCCTTGTGCTCGATTTGTTCGAAACCCAACCCCGGGCCGGTGGCCGGCCTGTTCAGAGCCATCTCCGTCGGCGGGACAGGGGTCCCGCGCGCGCTCTGGTCTTCGGGTGCGTGGGCCGCTCATCCCTAGGTTGTCCGTCGTGGCCGAGGTACGCTACCACGAAGCTCCCAAACCAATGCGTTCATCCAACGGATCCGCGCCGCACGGCAGCCAGCTCGACTGGCCCTCCCGGGGAGAGGGAGCCACAAAGCAGGCGAGAGCCGCAAGAGCCGCCGACATTGCCCGTTCGACGGGCGCACACTGCCTAGCCGTCACGTGGCCATGAAGCCCATTGCCCTCCTCACGAACGTCAGTCTGCAGAACAAAGGCGACGCCCTGATGGCTCAGGCATTGATTCAGAGGCTGGAGGCGGACTACGAGCTGGCCTTCCCGTTGAGTGCGGCCATGTACTCGCGCCGGCATCTGTTGACGTACTTCGTTGCTCTGATGTCCGACGTTCCGGCTGCTACTCTCAAGAGGAGGGTCTTTAACTCTAGCATCGGAGCGCTGCGTGCCTTCGCCGCGGCAATGCCCGCGCCGTGGCGAAAGCGGGCCGGGTGCATTGTCGAGGAGGATGCAGCTGTCATCCTCGACGTGTCCGGATACTGCTACGGCGACCACTGGGGGGAACAGCGGATCCGAGAAGCGTGCGCTACGTACAAGCGATGGGCCATGCAGGGGAAAGCCATCGTGCTCATGCCCAAGACATGGGGGCCCTTCAAAACCATCGACACCCGGTACTTGAACGCCATGTTTCAGTGGATCACCGTCGCCTTCGCGCGAGACGAACGTTCGCTAGCAACTGTCCGCGATCTCCTGGAGCCGGAGCACCGTGCCAAGCTCCACTTCGCTCCCGACTACACTCACGAAGTAGAACCCGTTCCGTCCTCGCACAGAACCGACGACGCATTTCTGATCATTCCGAGCTCGCGGATGATCGAAAGCGGCGTACTCAGCCGCGAGGGCTACGCATCCTTCATCCACGGCGCACGCCGGGTGCTCACCGCAGCGGACTCGCGCGTGTGCCTCCTTCTCCACGAAACGGCGGGTGACATGTCGTTCTTGCGGACCGCTCCAGAGCTGGGGTTCGCAAACGCCGACGTGATCGTGGTTCAGGATCCGAGAGAGGTGAAGGGGCTTATTGCTCGAAGCCAGGGCGTCGTGACGTCACGTCTGCACGGCCTGTACAACAGCCTCAATTCTGGAGTGCCGGTGTTGGTGGCCGCATGGACGTTCAAGTACTCCGAAGCGCTGCGCCAGTACGGCTGTGACCAGTGTCTACTCGACAGCAACGACCTAGCTGGCTCGTTGCAGCGCAAGGTGACGCTCTTGACGGATCCCGTCCAGCGAGAGGCCATCAAGTCTAGGATGATTGAGGGCAAGCATCAAGCGAGGTCGGCAACGCAGGACATGTGGCGGCTCATCGGTGAGTCGGCACGACTCTCTTGGGCACAACCGATCCAGTAGTCGGCGCGCCTCAACCCACATCGTTGCCATGCGACAGTGACTTCTCAGCGGACACGGGCGACCGTTGGCCCGACTGCCACGTCCGTGCGTAGGCCGCGAATCGCCACAGAGCACCCCTTCCGCCCGGCAACAGCGCCAGCGTGACGATGTACATGAAGAGAAACAGACACGCCGACGCGACGAGTCGCCGGACGCTGCCCGTAGCACCCAAGGCGTCTTGTGCCAACATGGTTGCCGCGGCCGCCGCCACGCTCGAGACGGCGGGGCCGCGAACGGCAGAGAAGTAGTCTGTCGCGACAATCGGCGTGGCCCGGAACGCGAACCGCAGGGAGGGGTAGACCATAGCGTAGTTCGCGATACCGTAGGCCGTTGCGACACCGATTGGGCCCCACGGCAGCCCAGCAAGGAACGACGTGACCGTCAGTACGCTCACGCCCAGTCCGAGATAGAAGTACCGCGCTCCCTGCCCGGTCGAAAGAAGAACCACGCCGCGCAGACCGATCGTAGGTTGGAGAAACGCGGTGAATGCCAGAATCTGGAAGATCGGGATCGCTCCGCGCCAGGCAGGGCCGAGAGCCAGCACGATCAACGAATCGGCAGTCACGAAGAGAAGGGCGGCCAGGGGCATGGACAGAAAGGCGAGAGCCTCGGTCATGCGGCAGTAGTAGTGTCGGTAGCGGACGGGGTCACACGAGAGCCGACTCAGGGCAGGCAACGCCACACTGATCAGCGGGCCGCGAATCGTGGCCGTCGGAACCATCATCAGGTCATAGGCACGACCGTAGAGCCCGAGACTGGCGGGACCGCTCGCCCAGCCGATCAGAACGTTGTCAGCGTTTCGTGAGAAGTAGTTGACGAATTCGAATGCGGTCAGATGGCCTCCAAAGGCCAGCAGGGGCCGGACCCCGGTGCCTCGACGTGGGCGGTCCGGAAGCCAGCCACAAGCCAGCCAGGAGCCGAGCGACTGGGACAGGGACTGCATGGTGAGCAGCCCCACGAGGGCCCAGTAGCCGGCGCCGTACCAGGCCATGACGACGGCGACCGTGTCAGCCAGCACGATCGAGGTAAGGTCGATGGCCGCGAGAGACGTGAAGCGCATTTCGCGTCTCAGGATCGCGGTGTGCTGCACGCCAAGGCTGGCGAGGACCATGGTACCCGCGACGGCGACGGTGACCAAGAGAAGCCGGGGTTCATGGTAGAACCACACTAGAATTGGTGCCACAACGACGATCAACCCCGTCAGGCATACACCCAGGCCGAGGTTGATCCAGAACAGCGTGGATACCTGTTCATGGGTGATCTGGGATCGTTGAACGGTCGCTGTGGAGAGGCTGAAGTCCTTGAAGATGCCCACCATGCCGGTCGCGGCCGTGACCATGGCCACCAGCCCGAAGTCAGTTGGAGCCAGCAGACGCGCAAGGACGACGGTCTCCGCAAGCTTGAATGCGAACTTCGCGGCCTGCGCAACCAGGGCCACGGTGCCTCCTCGGAGGGTTCGACCTTTCAGGTCGTGCATCAAGTGCGACGTATTGAAGCGCCTGTCAGCCTCGGCTCGCGTCACGTTCGACTCCGCAGCAACTCCGCGGGCGGCCGGTGATATCGCGAAACGCCAGAGACGCGAGCGAGGTGCGCCTCCGTCCGTGCCGGGGCGACCTGCGGCGCCGGGAAGCGCTCTGGGCGACCCCGTCGGCGTGGACGAGATTCGTTGTGGCCCGCGCACGTGACGATGACGACGGCTGTGCGTCCGCCTGTTGGGTCCAAGGATCCGCTCCGTGTGTCGTTGCTCTGTGCTTGTGTCAAGTCACGACTGCGGCGGCACCTGAACACAACCGACGCCAGGCCTTCCGGGCCGCACGGAGACCGAAGAGCCCAGGCCGTGACTCCGGGCGTCCATCAACACGGTACAGCTGGCCTCGAAGCGATACGGAGTCGCCACACGACGAAAATGGCTACCATGCCCACCAGGCTCCTGCCAGAGGCATCAATGCGGACGCAGGAGCACGCGGATTCGGCGCTTGCAGTGTGGTCCTGTTCCTGTCCGACCGGCGGATGGGCTACGACCGCGAGGGAACCGATGGCTCCCGTGCAGCCCCTGTCCGCCCAGGATGGTGGTCTCGGTCCGCCACTTCGTCCGCCAAGCACCGTCAGCAGCCGGGTGAAGGACCTGTCGTTCGATACACATCGGCTGAGAGTGATCGCGTCGATTCCCAAGAAGACGGCTCACCGCAATGTCCACCCCATCGCATAAGCATTGCACATAGGCAGGCCGCCGCACCCGGCGCACGTGCTCACCGGCGAGGTCAGGAGGTCGCGCCCGCTCGCGTCGCAACGTGACGGACTCGTGGCCCAACCCCAAGGTCGCGCACGGTGCTCGCCTGTCCGCAAAGCCGGCCCTTGGGCCAGTGATGAGCGGGCTGCTGCGACGTTTGGTCTCCGCGCAGGATCCGGGGCAGACGCCCAGGGGTCAGCCTGTTCCGCGCCTGACCAGGGCATGCCGCTCAAACGTCTACCAAACGCATCCAAACGACACTAGACCTGTCAAGCAAGCAGCCCGCCACCAGATCGATGGGGTCTGGGCGACCAATAGCGACGAACCATCGGTGGAGGAAGAACCCATGACGGCTGAGACCGAGCCACCGCCCAAACCCGAGCTCGAGATCGCCGAAGCGCTCGATGAGGTCCATTTCGTACCGGTGCGCGAGATCAGGGGAGTCATCGCGGCGCTCGGCCTCGAAACGACTTGGCAGCTCGCGCGCGAGGCGCAGGCCATTCACGCAGGCACGGGCATGCTCGTCGCCGATGGCAGCCGAAAGCGCACACTGGGCGGGTGTTTCTTCGAGCTCGCACGTCGAGCGCTGTCTCCGGCTGATCGTTGGCGCATCTTCGAGCTGCCGCGACAGCGTCAACTCGAGAAGCGCCAGCAACGCAAGGCGAAGCGTAGCGAACGGACGCTATCGCCCGCAGCCGAAAGCGCCGGTGCGTCACCGCCAACCACCGAGCCTGCTGCGCCCGCTCAGTGGATAGCGGAGCTCCGGCACGTACCTACTGGGCGCTCGTCGGATGCTTCGGCACCCCGCATTCTTCAAGTGGCGCGTCCATTTCTTGAAACGTACTCGAGCGAACGAGAAGCGTTGGAAGCCGGTAGAAAGGCGCTGACCACTGCGCTCGAGAAGCTGTACGGGTCGCGGCTCAAGGGAATCGTGCCGCCACGCATCGACGTTCGCGCAGCTCGACAGTAGCAGGCAGAGGACCGCCGGTCGGCCGATGTTCTCTTCGTGCGACGTCGCGGGTTGGCCGCTGGCTGGTTCCCGGACAACACTTGGGGCCCGGGCGATTCCCGGAAGGCAACCCCGGCCTAGCGGTTGAACGCATCCCGGTCTTCATGGGCCAGTCGGAAGACCGCAGCCCACCCGCCAGTCATGCAATCCCAGCTTCAGAGCCATGCTCCGCCCGGTGATTCCGACGGCCTCACCCTGCTCCAAATCTGGAAGGCCGCACGCAAGCGCTGGCCGCTCGTGGCGTTCCTGGCCGTTGCTTGCGCCGTGGCTGCCATCTTCTACGGGCTCGGACAGACCGTCCACTATCGCTCTTCGGCGACCGTGCTCATCGATCCGAATTCCACGAAGCCCCTGGGCAAGGATGTGGATCGCGTCGTGGACTTCGACGCGTACTGGACGCACAAAGAGTACTTCGAAACGCAGCTCGAGGTCATCAAGAGTCGGCTGATAGCGGCCGAAGCCGTGAGGCGGCTCGCCTTGAACAGAGACCCGGGGTTCATCAGCGGCACCTCGAAGCCAAAGTCCAAGGCAGGCACGCGACCGCACCAGATCGGTGAGACGACTGCTGCCAACATGCTCCGCGGTCGCCTGAAGGTCGAGCAACAAGAGAAGACTCGCATCGTCGAGGTCAGCTACGAGGACGCCGACCCGCTACGAGCCCAGCGTATTCTGCAAACCGTCCTGGATGCGTACGTGCAGCACAATCTCGACGAGATTGCCGCGTCCTCCCAATCTGCCGGCCAGTGGCTCCGGGATCGCTTGGTCAAGCTCAAGGAGGATCTGGAGCAGAGCGAGCTCGACCTGCACAGGTACAAGAAGAACAAGAGCATCCTCTCCGTCTCCTACGACGACCAGTCGAACATCCTGCGCGAGCAGATTGCCCAGCTGAACCAGCGCATCACAGCCGCGCGCGCCCAACGGGAGAAGGTGGCCGCACGCTACCAAGCTCTGACGAGTATCGATACCGAGGACCCCAGCGAGCTTCCGGCGAGTGAGCTCCTGGTAAGCCCGCTGCTCGACAAGCTTCGCACTGACTACATCACGGCACAGCGCGAGCGGGAGCGCCTCTTGGCCGGTGGCAAAGGCCAGAACCATCCCGAAGTACAGGCCGCCGAATCCGCAGTGCAGAACGTCAAGACGACGCTGCTCACGGAACTCCACAACATCCAGAACGGCGTCAAGAAGGACCTGGACGCGCTCACGGCCGAAACCAACGGCCTGAGCAAGCTCTACGGCGCGGCCAAGCAGCAGGCGCTCGAGCTCAACATGCTCGAAATCGAGTACAACCGGCTCGAGCGGCTCAAGGACAACAACGAGAAACTCTACTCGCTCGTGCTCGAGAGATCGAAGGAAAGCGATCTCACCTCCTTGATGCAGGTCAACAACATCCGCGTCCTCGACGCACCTCTGCGTGGCGCGTCACTCGGCCCGTCCGTTCCGCTGTTCGCCGCCGTGGGTTTGCTTGCCGGGCTCGTGCTAGGACTCGGCGCTGCAGTGGGACGCGAGCTCCTGGACCTGAGCGTCAAGTCCCCCGACGACCTGGAGCAGCAGCTAGGGGTTCCTTTCCTCGGCCTGCTGCCTAAGGCGGACGCAGCCAACTCGAGCCCATACTACGGCTACGGACGGCGTCGCCGCGCTCGCGCCGAGCGCACAGCCGAACCCGGGTCGGTCGAGCTCATGGTGCACCAACACCCCAAGAGCGGGGTGGCCGAGGCAGCCCGCACAATACGAACCAACCTCTTTTTCATGGCGCCGGACAACCCTTACAAAACGCTGCTCGTGACCAGTCCGGGCCCGGGCGAGGGCAAGACCACGATCGCTTGCGTCATCGCCATCGCCATGGCCCAGGCGGGCCACCGAGTGCTACTGGTCGACTGCGACCTGCGTCGGCCCAGACTGCACAGGATCTTTCGACGCGACGGAGAAGGACAACGAGAAGGAGTCAGCGTGGCCCAAGCCATCGTCGAGCGCGCGCTCCCGAGCCAAGAGGGCCTGAAGACCACGGTGCCCAATCTCGACGTGCTGCCCGCGGGCCCGCACGTTCCCAACCCGGCCGAGCTCCTGGGCAGCGAGAGTTTTCAGTCGCTGCTCTCGGACCTGTCCCGTCGCTATGACAGGGTGGTCATCGACAGTCCGCCGGTCGCCGCGGTCACCGATGCCACAGTGCTTTCAACCCGCGTGGACGGCACCGTGCTCGTCGTACGCGCGCTGAGCACGAGCCGCGATATGGCGCGCCGCAGCGCTCGCTCGATCAGTGACGTAGGCGGACGCGTGGTCGGCACGGTGCTCAACGCAGCCGAGAGCCGTCGCGGTCGCGGCGGGTACTACTACTACTACTATCGTGGCAGCTACGAGGCGTCGCGTGAAGACGCAGCCTGAGCCCTGCAGCGACAATGCGGTGGCCTATTCCATGGCTCCAAGCCTCGCCGGGGAAGCGCTAGCTTGCGTCGGTGCTCGCTGCGCGCGCCGCGCGGACAGAACTGCGAGCAGCACCACGTAGAACGGCATGAGCGGGACGCGGTATCGTGACAGTGATCCCATATTCGTCGATCCGAGCCCAACGCCTATGGCAAGCCCCAGCGTGTAGACAGCGCAAAACGCGAGCGCCGGTGAGCCCCATATCAGTCGAGCGGCCCTGAACGGACCGGTCCGGACCAGTGCCGCAAGCCACAAGCCGACAACGACGAGCATCTCGAGCGCATTGGCAGCCATCAGCGCATTGGTAGCCTCGAAAACCACTGGACGGAACAAGGCGTTGAGCAGAGCCAGTGGCAGGAACGCTAGCTGGCCGGACAGTGTCGTCTCTCTTGCGCCGCCGATCTCGTAGTCAGACCCGCCCCCCGTCTGCCCCACCAGCCCCTGGATGTGAGCTGCTTCCTCGGCGAAGTTGGCCGGATCGAAGCGAGGGAATGCCTTGCCGACGCCCAGCACCAGACCGGCCGCAAGCACAGTCCCGGCAACAAGGCCGCCAACGCGCACGCGCCGGTAGCGGCGCCTCTGTTCCGGTCGCGCACCGTCCAGGTAGAGCCAGAGACCGGCCGCTATCGCGAACGGGACCAGCGTGTACGGCTTAACCAGCGCGGCCAACACGACGCCAGCAACGAGCAGCAGCAGGCCCAAGGCGAGCCTTCGGCGCGTCGCCAGCACATATCCGCCATAAGCAGCCAGGCCGAGTCCGGTCACGGCGACCGCCTCCTTGAGGATGCCGCTCGACCAGAACACGGCAGAAGGCACGCACAGAGCGGCGAGCAGCACCGCCCTGTGGGTAGCCGGCGGCAGCTCGGCACGAAAGACGCGGTACAGAGCGAGTTTCCCGAAGAACGCGAAGCCCCCGATCAGAATGCATCCAGCGTACAGCGAGTCGTTGACAGCGGCCAAGACGAAGCCTGCGATGGCCATCATGCTGGTGGTAGCCCCTGGCCTCACCGGCACCGGGAGCGGAATGTCTTGCCTCTGGAACACGAGCTGCAGCAGGCTCCACGAGTTGTCGACCGGTGACTCGCGCACGAGCTCAGCGAGCATCACGCCGATCCGGTGGTAGCTGAGCATGTCCCCTCTGCCATACACTCCTTTCACGATGAACACTTGCGCCAGACCTGCGGCAACGTGGGCCAGGAGCGCGCCTGTCAGCCAAGGCCGCTCCCAGGGCTCGAATGTGCGCAGCACCAAGCGCAGCGGCACGAGCAGCACGATCACGACCGCCAACGAGGCGACGATATCGTTCACGGGAGGCTCCGAGGCTTCATGCGATTCTCGTCTGTACCTACCGCGTCGGGCTGCAGCCGACCAGCAGAGCCGAAGCCTCCTCGCTCGAGTGGCCGCCTCGAGCGCAGGCTGGGAATGCAGGAAGCTCGTCCCAGAGGCCCTCCGGACTCTGGGCAAATGAGGCTGGACTCGAAGGCCACGGGGGTCCTAACATCCACTGCGCGCGTAGCCTGCCCGACTCCGATGACGTCAACCGAGCTCTCCGTCGGCGCCGTGCGCCGCAGACGCATCAGGCGTTCGCGTTTGTTCGGCTGGCTCGACGACAGAGTGGACGTCGTGACCACGTGGGGGCTGCCTGCCCTCGTCGTCGGCTCGGTGCTCGCTGTCGGCACTGTTCATGTTCCGGTCTTGCTGGTAGTGGCGGCCTGCGCACTGCCGCTTGGGGCACTTGCGCTGTGGAGCGAAACCAGGCACGGTCATCGCCCTCCGCTCGCCGTTGTCGTTCTGATGGGGCTCGGCGCGTTTTCGCTGCTGCAGGCGGTCCGGTTGCCCTTTGTCTGCCTCGAACGCGTTGCGCCCTCGAGCGCAAGCGTGTGGCTCGGCGCACGAGAGCTTCTCGGTGACCCCCCGCGAAGTTGGGCCAGCGTCTCGCTCGATCCGGGAGCGTCCGTCGTCGAGGCACTGAAGTGGCTCACCTACGCAGCCGTGACCGCCACGGCCGTACGCTTCGGACGGCGGCTCGGCACGGCCAGCGGCCCCCTCGTCGTGTTCGTTGCGGCGGGCATCGCCGCCATCACGACGCTCGTTCACGGTGCCGTTGGGGCCCAGCGCCTGTACGGTGTCTATCAACCGAGTTTCACGCCCGCGCGTTGGGCCATGTCGCCGCTGCTCAACTCGAACAACTACGCGGGCTATCTTAACCTCGCCATCTTCTGCGGCATGGGGCTACTCGTGGCGCCGCCGCGGAGGTTGCCGCGACCCGCCATCGGGATCGCCCTGGCCGCACTCGTTGCGGTGAGCACCATTTCCGCATCGCGAGGCGCGCTCGGCGCGCTGGCTCTCGGAGTGCTCGTCCTCATACCGCTGCTCGCATGGCTCAACCGCCGCTCCGCGCGCACCTACGAGCCCTGGTTCTGGGCAGGGCCGCTGCCGGTCGCGATCGTGGCGTTCGCCGGATTGATCCTCGCCGTTCTGGGCGGCGGTCGGGACAAGTGGCAGTCGCTGGTGGACGAGAGCCTGGTCAAGTTCTCGGTCATCGAACGCACGTTTCCAATGATTCGGCGGCACTGGCTGCTCGGGTCAGGGCGCGGGTCGTTCGAGACCGTGTTTCCGGCATACGCCGTCGGTCCGGGCAACACGATCTACCAACATGCAGAGAACTTCGTGGCCGAGTGGTTGGCCGAATGGGGCGTTCCCGTGGCCGCCGCCGGTCTGCTCTTGCTCTGCTACGCGTTCCGCCCCGGGCGGCTTCGGGCAGCCCGAAGCAAGGTCGCGGCTTGCGCGCTGGTCGGCGTTGGTGCCTTGCTCTTCCAGAACCTGTTCGACTTGGCGCTCGAGGTTCCTGCCGTCTGCATCGCACTCGGCGCGTTGCTGGGTGCTCTGCTCGGCGCAGCGTCGGACCACACCAAGACGCTGTCGACCAGAGCGAAGATCCCGGTCTGGAGGACCGTAGCAGCCCTCGCCCCGGCTGCCGGCCTGGCTCTCCTACCCTTGGCAGGAATGGCCCATCGCACGCTCGCCCTCAGGGAGCGCGCGACAGTGCACTCGCTGCTCGTCGAGGAAGAGCTCAGCAAGCGGCCCGCCCGCGCTGCCTTCTGGGAAGCCCTCGGGGCGTCCGTCCGCCGACACCCAGCCGACCCATACCTGGCGCTCCTCGGAGCAACGGCGGCGCGTTACGATGCCCGACACCGTCCGCTGGCTTGGGTGGGCTGGACAATCGAACGCAGCCCCACTCGCGGCGCCCCTTACTTGCTGCTCGCCAGGATACTTCTCGGCTATGGAGCAAAGGATCAGGCCTTGCATGTCCTCAGTCTGGCCGCGGCTACTGGGGAAGGCCTCGACTCTGTCACTAGCCTTGCGGTGCGGACCACCAGAGACCTCGGCGAGCTCGAGCGGGCAGTCCCCCCAGGACGAGCCGGGGCGATAGCATGGCTCGCCATGGCACGACAGCTCGACGAGCGTGAGGACTCGACACTGCGCCTCGATCTGCTAAGACGCGCTGTCGCCTGGGATCCCGGCTACACATCCGGGCGCGTGGCGCTCGTCTCGGCACTCCTGAAGGCAGTCGAGCACCACGCACCACCGTGCGAAGACCCGCAGCGAGAGCGTTGCTTGGCGGAGACGGACACCCTGCTGTCGACGCTTGCGCGCGCCCCGCCTCCTGACCAGGGCGTCATTCTGCTTCGCGGCGGCTACCTCGCGGCCCTCGGCAAGACCGGCGAAGCCCACCAATGGCTCACGCATCGCTGCGCGGACGCGAGCGATCGGCTGGCCTGCGAGCGTGAACGCGTCATCCTGGCCTACAAGCTCCACGACGATTCTGCCTCCAAGAGCTCTGTCGACGACTTCCTCCAAGTCGCCTGCTCGTCTTCTGGCTCATGCGCATCCGCTGCACGCTGGGCTGGTGACCTGGCGGCGTCCGAGGACCAGTGGTCGCGCGCGGTCGACTACTACGAGCGAGCGGCTCAGAGCTCCTCGAGCGCCGGCGCGTGGCTGAAGGTCGCCGACGCCGCCAACCGCGCCGGTCTCATCTCGCGCGCCATCCACGCCGCACGAAGAGCCGACGACGAGCGACGACGAGCCCCCGGTCCCCGGTCCGCGCCCTAGCCTCGATCGCACAGCGCAGCAGAGCGCGAAGCTTGGGTTGACAGTGCTGCCTGGCCGCGATACGCGACAGTTCTCTGGAGTACTCATGTCGCATTGTCTCGTCACGGG
The DNA here is from genome assembly GCA_016929495.1 of Polyangiaceae bacterium. Taxonomy (GTDB): domain Bacteria; phylum Myxococcota_A; class Polyangia; order Polyangiales; family Polyangiaceae; genus JAFGIS01. The sequence goes on from JAFGIS010000465.1 coordinate 24,253, forward strand.
TGGCGCTGGTTTCATTGGCAGCAACCTGGTTCGTGGCCTGCTCGCGCGCCACGATACAGTCCGGGTTCTCGACGACTTCTCGACGGGCAAACGCGAGAACCTGTCCGAGCTCGGGCCGGCCATCGAGCTCGTGGAGGCGGACTTGCGCGATGCCCCTGCCGTCCTCGGAGCCGCGCGAGGCTGCCAGGTCATCTATCACCTCGGGGCTCTGGGCAGCGTGCCGCGCTCGATGAAGAACCCAGTGGAAACTCACGAGGTCAATGTCAACGGTACGCTCAACGTGCTCGTGGCGGCGCGGCGAGCGGGTGCGCGCGTGGTGATTGCCTCGAGCTCATCGGTCTACGGCGAGACCCAGGTGCTGCCTCAGCACGAAGGGCTCCCGCTCTGCCCCATCAGTCCCTACGCGGCCAGCAAAGCCGCCGATGAGGTCTACTGCCACGCTTTCGCGCGTGCTTACGGCCTGCAGACCGCATGCCTCCGGTACTTCAACGTCTTCGGCCCCAGGCAGGACCCCACCAGCCAGTACGCCGCGGCCATTCCTTTGTTCGTCTCCGCACTGCTGCGTGACCAGCCGCCCACCATCTTCGGGGACGGGGAGCAGTCTCGTGGTTTCACTTACGTCGAAGACGTCGTCGACGCGACGGTCCGAGCAGGCAACGTGGCGCTCTCCGAGCCGCTCGTGGCGAACATCAGCAGCGCGACGGCGGTGACCGTCAACCATGTCGTGGCGGTGATCCAGCGCTCACTTGGCAAAGAGCACATCCGGCCCCTCTACGCGCCTCCGCGACCGGGAGACATCAAGCATTCGCTGGCCGACATCACACAAGCCAGGGAGGCGCTCGGGTTCGAACCAGCTACCTCCTTCGAGAGCGGCATCCAGCGCGCCATCGGCTGGTACGTCGAGCACCTGTCCGGCTAGGACCTCGTGAACCTCGAACTCGTCGAGCTGCTGCCCGGGGTACTGGTTCACCCAACGGCGGTCGTCGACCTGCCGGTCACCATCGGCCGCGGGACCCGGATTTGGCACTTCTGCCACGTAATGAGCGGCGCCACGATCGGCGAGGACTCGAGCTTCGGCCAGGGGTGCTTCGTTGCCGCAACGGCCATCGTCGGCCATCGCCTGAAGGCCCAAAACAACGTCAGCCTCTACGATGGTGTGGTTGTCGAGGACGACGTGTTTCTCGGCCCGAGCATGGTATTCACCAACGTGAGAAACCCGCGCAGCGCCGTACCCAGGCGCACCGAGTACAGAACCACGCGTGTGCGGTCCGGCGCGACGATTGGGGCAAACGCTACGATCCTTCCCGGTTTGGTGGTCGCCGAGCATGCGTTCGTGGCGGCTGGTGCCACCGTGACCCGTGACGTCCCGGCGTACGCACTGGTGGCCGGGGTTCCAGCCAGGCTCATCGGGTGGATGAGCCGGCATGGCGAGAGGCTTTGGTTCGGGCCCGATGGGCTTGCCCGCTGTCCTGCCAGCGGCGAGACGTATGTACTGGCTCACGACAGCGTACGGCTGCTCTGAAGCTCGAGTTGGCTGTCGGGCGCGGGGCGCCTCGGCTGCTCGTCTTCCGACGTGCTGGCCCACGCCATGGCTACGTGCCACGTACGCCTACCTGCTCGATCCAATGGATCCGCGGGCGCCGTCGGTCGAACAGTGGAAGGCCGCTAGCCTTGGCTCATTCGCGCCACTTCGGACGCAAAGTCTTCCTTGACCGGCTTCTCGATACCTTCACCCCGCTCGAAGCGGACGAAGCGCACGAGCTCGACCGAGGTCTTTGCCGCCTCGGCCGTCTCGGCGACGAGCTGTGCGACGGTCTTCTCGGTCTCGAGCACGCTCTTCTGCTCAAGTAGGCAAGTCTCTTCGAGCCACTTGCGGAGCTTGCCCTGAATGATGCCCGGACGAACCTTGTCGGGTTTGCCCTCCTCGACGAGCTGCGCGTCGAAGATCTCGGCTTGCTTGGCCCTCACGCTCTCGGGCACCTGGCTCGGACTGAGGTACTGGGGCGCCATGGCAGCGATCTGCATCGCCGTCTCCTCGATGAGCTTCTTGAACGCGGGGCTCTGCTCGCCAGCTGCGTTGCCGCAGCGCACTGCCAGCAGCACGCCGATCTTGCCGCCCATGTGCACGTAAGAGGTCACCTCGCCTGGGCCATCGATGCTCAATCGCTCCCAACGGCGAAGCACGATGTTCTCGCCGAGCTTGCCGACCAGCGCCTGGCGCACCTCGTCGAGTGTGGTGGCACCGGAGGGCTCCGAGCCGAGCTCCGTGCCGGACGCCGCCGACATCGCGGCGCTCACCGCCAGTCCGACGAAGTCGCGAAACTCGGGATCGCGGGCAGCAAAATCGGTCTGGATGTTGACCTCCACGATGGCGGCGCTCTTCTTGTCGGGAGCGACCAGAGCTCGGACTTCGCCCTCGGCGGCCACGGCACCGGCGCGCTTCGCGCTCTTCGCAAGGCCCTTCTTGAGGATGATCTCGACCGCAGCATCGATGTTGCCATCGGCCTCGACCAGAGCGCTTCGGCAGTCGTTCAGTCCTGCCTGAGTCCGTTCGCGCAGTTCCTTGACCTGCTGCATGCTGATTTGAGCCATGTTGCCTCGTTGGTCGGCGTCACTCAGGGAGTCCGCTCGTGCTGGCGTACGCCGCGCTGGTAGATAACCGTAGCATCACTGACGGCAGGCGCGCGGCCGCTTGTCTGCTGCTCCCGTTCGCGAGCGGCCTGGTGGTCGCGTCGCCGCGCTTCACCCCACGCGCAGGCGTCGGCGATGGTCGAGGTGATGAGCCGGATGGACCGAATGGCGTCGTCGTTGGCTGGAATGGGGAAGTCCACCAAGTCGGGATCGCAGTTGGTGTCGGTGGTGGCCACGAGCGGAACGCGCAGCTTCCGAGCCTCGTTCACCGCGATCGCCTCCTGGGAAGGATCGATGATGAACACGGCGCTCGGCAACGAGCCCATCCCCTTGAGTCCGCCGATGTACTTCTCGAGACGCAGCCGTTCCTTTTCCAGCTTGACCGTCTCCTTCTTCGGCAGCTGCTCGTACGTGCCGTCCTCGCGCATTCGCTCGATGTTCCGAAGCCGCTCGAGCCCACCCTTCATGGTGCGGAAGTTGGTGAGCGCGCCGCCGAGCCAACGATTCGTGACGTAGTACTGCCCGACACGCCTGGCTTCCTCCTCGATGATGGTCGCTGCTTGGCGCTTCGTGCCAACGAACAGCACGTGCCCGCCCCGCGCGACCGTGTCGGAGACGAAGTCGAACGCCCGTTTGAACAGCGTTACCGTCTGGTCGAGGTCGATGATGTGGACGCCCCCGCGCGCTCCGTAGATGTAGGGGCGCATCTTCGGATTCCAGCGCTTGGTCTGGTGCCCGAAATGGACACCTGCTTCGAACAACTCACGCACGGTGATCGGTTCGGAAGGATCACGCAACGGGCGGCGCTCTGCGCTCGGCTCCTCGGTCGGCACGGCGTCGCCGGCCGATGTCGTTTCCTGGCCTGGGTTGGGCTTGGTGCTCTCGGTTTCGTCCATGACGCGCAAGGCTCCTTTCGGTTCTTCCTCCGCCCCTGCCACGAGTCAACCTCGACGCTGCGAAGCACCGGACCCGCGGATCGCGCTGGGGGGCGTGTGGTCTGTTCAGCGACGCCTTTCGACGACGGCCCCGAAGGGCGGCGGACTTTACGGCATGCGCCTTGGTCAGTAAAGCGCCGATTGGTCTTTCGCCAGCGTAGGCTCGATCGGCCCACCAGCTGGCCGCTCCGGCGGCGGCCGCTTCCTCCCTGGGATTGGGACGCGCCTCGCGGGTTCGGACGTCGAGTCCGGGAACCATCGGCGCAGCCGACACCACGACGTCGCTCGTGACGGGCTCCCATTCGCACAACGCTCCCGCCGGGACACTGTCTCGAACCGTGTCCCGGCCGGGTGGCGCGAGAGCACCCTGCGCGGCGGCCGACGTCAGCCTCCGATCAGAACCGCCCAGCTAGCTGCATATGCTGCCGCAAGGCCCGCCACAGTCAGTCGTGGTCTCTCCGAACTCTGGGTCGAACACGCCGTTCGTGCAAGTCGCTGGAACGCAGACATCGGTCTGGGCCGTCATCCCAAACTTCGCACCGTTGTCGCTGGCACAAATCAACTCGCTCTCGCACTCGGCGGAAAGATCGCAGTCGCCCTGTCCGGAACTGCAGGGGCACGCCGTCGTGCAGAAATCCGCCTCTCCATTGTGCGAGTCGTCCAGACATGCGCACTGTCCGCAGTCCGAGCCAGCCGCCCCGCAGTCCACTCCCGTCTCGTCCGTGCCACCCGTGAGCACGCCGTCGGTGCAATGCGTTGGAACGCACACGTCGTACGTGGCCGGCATCCCGAACTTCGGCCCGTTGTCGGCGCCACAGACGAGTCCGCTCGCGCACTGCGTGTTCCCGTCACAATCGCCCCGTCCCGAACCGCACTTGCATGTCGCAGTACAGAAGCTCGCGTCCCCGTTCAGTGTGTCGTCCATACATCCCGCGCAGACGCCACAGTCCATGCCTGCCGGCGAGCAGTCTACGCCCGTCTCGTCCGTACCCGTTGTCTTCACTCCGTCGGTGCAGTGCGACGGCACGCACGCATCGGTGCCCGGCATCCCGAACTGGGCTCCGTTGGCAGTGCCGCAGACCAGCCCGCTCTCGCAGTCCGCGGCAACATCACAATCGGCCTGTCCCGACTCGCACGGGCATTGCGCAGTGCAGAAACTCTCCTCGCCATTGTGCGAGTCGTCCGGGCATGCCGGACATGCCCCGCAATCCGAGCCAGATGCCCCGCAATCCACGCCCGTCTCGTCCGTGCCACCCGTCAACACGCCATCGGTGCAGTGCGGCGGGACGCAGACATCGATGCCCGGCATCCCGAACTGATCTCCGTTGTCCGTCCCGCAGTCCAGTCCACTCAAGCACTCCGTGGCCGCATCGCAATCGCCCTGCCCGGAGCTGCACCGGCATTCCGTGCTGCAGAAGCCGTCCTCGCCGTTGTGCGAGTCGTCCGGGCACTCCACCGCGCAGGCTCCGCAATCCGAACCAGACAGTCCGCAATCCACGCCCGTCTCGTCCGTGCCACCGGTCAGCACGCCATCGGTGCAGTGCGGCGGGACGCACACGTCCGTGGTGGCCCCCATTCCAAATTTGTCCCCGTTGTCGGTGCCGCAAACCAGTCCGCTCTCACATTGCGTGTTCC
>JAFGIS010000466.1 GCA_016929495.1 Polyangiaceae bacterium
AATCGCCATCGTCCGGACTGTCGACTCACGGCTGTTGACTCTCGACCAGAGGCATCAGATCCGAAACTTGACTCATCCTGCACGGCTGTCGTGCCCCATAGACGCTAGAGGGTTCGCCTCAGCGCGAACAACTGGTCTTTCGCGAGCAACTTGCGCTTCTTCAGGTCGGTGATCTCGCGCTGCTCCTCGGGCGTGAGGAATGCACGTCGTTCGAGTCGACTGACGGCATCATGTAGTGCCCGATGTCTCGCCTCCAGGACGCTAAGGCGGTCGTCTATCAACGCTTCCTTCATGGGGGAGCACCTCCTGTTCGCACGAGGCTGGGTGGATCAATGGCAACCAAGCGCGCACCGACTCGCGCTCTCTCGCTTGCTGGATCAGACACGGCCCGCAAGCGGCTCACCACGCTCCAAAGCGTAACGACCGCTGCTTTGACGTCAACGTTTTTCAACCGAGCGTGCCAGAAGTCTCGGCCCGCCGGCCATTTCCTCCCGCTGCTGCCAGCTCATTGGAGTGCATGAAGCTCCCAGAGCCAGCGGGCGCAACTCCGGCCAGGAGTTGCGCCCACTGGCCAGAAGACGAAGGATGCCGTGAGGCAGATCGATGCAAGGCCAGCGGTTGCGCCCTCACCCAAGTAGGGCGGAGCACAACTGCTGGCCAGACTTCGGCCGAGCGGCACTGGTGCATCGTCTCGCTAGAAGCCATGACCGACCGGTTTCCATGGCTTGGCAGTCGTACTGCACTACTACGTCGCTGTTGTGCCTCCGCTGCCAGCCGCCGCGCTGATTGACCCGCAGTACTGAGGTGCGATCTTTGGTGGAGGACATGAATTGCGTTGGTCTGCGAGTCCTGCTCCTGCTGGCAGCCGTCAGTTGCGCTCCGACGCCCGGGCTTTCGCATCGACCCAGGGCGGCAGCTCAGCCAGACGCTCAGGGATCCCGGACTGTCGAGCTGGCACGGATCATCGTCACGCCCGATCGGGCGGTCAGCGTCCCGGAGCTGTACCGGGAGGCCCAGGCGCTCTTTGCTGCCGGCGCTGCCAGCGAAGCCGCTCGTACGTTCGATCGAGTCGTCGTGCTCGAGCCCCGGGGTCCGCTGGTAGCCGATGCTCTGTTTCATGGAGGAGTCTCTCACGACCTGGCCGGCGATCAGATGAGCGACCGCCTGGTGGCACTCGAGCGTTTCGAGGCTGTCGTCCGGCGCCATCCGGCCCACGCGCTCGCCAGGCCGGCTCTACTGCGAGCGATTCGGCTTCTCACCTTTCTCGAGCGTTGGCCACGCGCCGCCCGCGAAGCGGAATTGATGCGTGACCGGTACAAGGACCTTCGGCCGCTGGAGATCGTCGTCGTGCGCGCGGCGATCGCCCTGGGACGACTGGAGGCCGGCGAGCTCGACGATGCAGAGCGACACATCGAGATTGCACGTACGGTCGTCGAGACCAACGGTCTGGACGCGGCGGGGGCGATCCCACGCGACCTGGCGGCCCTCTTCTTCGCGCTCGGCGAGCTGCGCTGCCGTCGCGCCCAGCAGATTGTGTTTCAGCCGTTTCCCCGGGACTTCGGCGCTGTGCTCGAACGGCGGGCGCAGCTTGTTCTGGACGCGCAGGCGGCGTACTCGGACGCGATGCGGGCTCACGACGCGCACTGGTCCGCCATGGCCGGCGTGCAGGTGGGACGCCTGTACGAATCGCTGCACGCGGACTTGATGGCGATTGCACCACCGGCCTCGGCTACCAGCGTGCGTCGGCGTCTGCTATTCGAGGGGGCGATGCGCCTGCGCTACTCGGTTCTCTTGGACAAGGCGTTCACGATGATGGAGCACACGCTCGCGATGGCCGAGCGCGAGGGCGAGCATTCAGAGTGGGTGACTCGAGCTCGCGATGCCAAGGCCCGCATCGAGCAGGCTCGAGCCCGTGAGGCGGCGGCCATCGACAGGCTGCCGTACACTCGAGACCAGCTGAAGGAGGCGCTCGGTCGTTTGGCCCGAGGGCATGCCCTCGACGAACCGCCGGTTGCGCGCTGATCGTCCGGCCGGATCCGTGTTAGGAACGTCGGCACCGGGCGCGGGTACTCCATCTATTATGCGCTCCAGCAGTGCCCGGGAAGATCCCAGGAAACCCGCCTCCGGCGCGTCTGGGCATGGTGGGACGTTGGGGGGAACGCTGACCACGATGACTGATAATTAGTTCAGTCTTTCTGCCCCGGGTTCAGGTATGAATTGTGCTTGACACCCCACAAGCCCAGCGCTACCAGACGCCGGTCCTCCTCTCGGTCCCACCGCCTGCCTTCGGAGCCTGGGTTGCCTGGCCGAAGCGCGGCGGGGTGTCTCTTTGGCACCAGGCCTTGCCGGGCGGTGATGAGTCACTCGCCACGGGCAATCGCGGAGCGACTCGAAGGAGTCGCTCGCAACCAACAGCCCCTGAACGAGTAGCCTTTATGCACAGCTGCCAGAGCCGGAGCATCGCCAGCTTGATCGTAGAACCTCACAGCCTTCCCCCCCTGGCACTCGCTAGCCGTCGCGAGGACAGTCGTGATGGGGGCGACCGCTGCGGCGTGGTCTCGCCGTTCCGTTCCGCGCGGGCGTGTGTTGGCGTAGCTCAATCGGTAGAGCTCCTGTTTTGTAAACAGGGGGTTAGGGGTTCGAGTCCCCTCGCCAGCTC
>JAFGIS010000467.1 GCA_016929495.1 Polyangiaceae bacterium
CCCTTCGCAATGGCGTTGATGCGCTGGGCGCCGTCCAAAGCCAGGTTCGCCCGCTCGACGAGGTCTGCCAGTGCGCCCGGCTCGAGTCGGGCGGCGTCTCGTCCCAACAACGCCGTAAGCTCGTCGTCCCCGATCCGCTCACGCAGGCTGTCGCGGCAGCGTTGCGCGACCACTCCTAGGAGTTGCACGTCCTGAGCCAGGTCCTCCACGTTCTGCAGGACGTAGGAAAGCGGGTTGTTGATCTCGTGCGCCACTCCGGCTGCGAGCATTCCCATGCTGGCCAGTCGGTCCGACTGCGCCACCGCAGACTCGAGCTGTCGGAGCTCGGTGATGTCGCGCGCCGTAGACAGCGCACCGGCAACCCGGCCTGTCTCGTCCTCGAGGGCACGGCACCACCAAGCCAGGAGCCGGCGTTGCCCATCCCGACGTCTCTGCCAGCTCTCCAGGTAGAAGGTGTCCGCGCTACCTTCGAACAGAGGCTGGACCACGCCGTAGGTATTCTGTTCACCCTCGAAGTAGTACGAGGCTTCTCGCCCCACGACGTCGTCGCCGAAGAACGCGATGCCTGCGGCATTGAGCCACGTGTACACCTTGCCGGTGTCCACCTCGGCGATGATGTCCGGAACCGCGCGCAGCACCGCCTCGTAGCGCGCCGAAAGCCCGCGTAGCGCGTCCTGCGCGCGTTTTCGCTCCGTGATATCGAGCATCTCGGTGACGAAGTGCAGTGGGCGTCCGGCCTCGTTGCGCAGGAGCATCGTGCTCACCTCCGCCCAAACGACCCCGCCGTCTTTGCGCACGTAGCGCTTCTCGAGCCTGTAGGTCGGCCGTTCCCCGCTGAGCAGGCTGCGCACGCACTCGGCGCTCGCCGCCTGGTCGTCCGGGTGGGTGATCGTTGCGAAGTCCAACGACTCGAGCTCCCCTGCAGAGTATCCAAGCAGGTCACAGAAAGCCTCGTTCACGCGATCGAGGCGGCCGCTGGGCAGGGTCAGGGATTTTGCGATGCTGGCGTGCTCGAAGGAGAGGCGGAAGCGGGCCTCGCTCTGGGCGCGACTGGCGCCCAGCTCGATGGCATGCAACGCGTACGCCAAGTCCTGCGTCAACTCCGTGAGAAGCGACAGCTCTTCGTCGCCCATTGCGGCGCCGTTCGGCAACGCCACCCCGAGCAGCCCAAGGTCTGCGCCGCCGTGCGTCAGGCGAGCGACGGCTGCGTGCGAATCGCCGTGCTGCGCACGCATCGGACAGTCACTGCATTCGGAGGACACATCGAGCCTTGTGATGACTCCCGCCGCGGCTCGCGCTTTGGTCGCGCACGCTGGCCAGGAGCCGTGCGCGAACACGCGCTCGAAGCCCTCGGATCCTTCGCCGAGACCCGCGCTGGCCGACATGTCCGGCGCGTCGGCCTCTCGCCCCAGAGCCACCCAAGCGCCGCGATACCCGCGGGTTTCGACCAACAGCTGGCAAGCGCGCTGGATGAGGCGTGCTGGATCCTTTTCGCGCACGATCAGTTGATTGACGCTGCGGATCGCCTCGAGCACGCGAATCAAGTGCCGCTCGCGGTCCTCGGCCTGGCGTTCTGCCGTCCGATCGCGAAACGTGAGCACGACCCCGAGCACCTGCCCTTGGTCGCCGAGAATCGGGGCGCCGCTGTCGGCAATGGCTCGTTCGGTTCCGTCGCGCGCGGCCAAGAGCGTATGGCCTTCGAGTCGGACGACGGTCTGCTCGCGCAGAACGCGCGCAAACGGATCTTCCACTGGCTCACCGGTCTTCTCGTCGATGACGCGGAACACGACGGACAGCGGCTTGCCTTGCGCCTCCAACTCGGTCCAACCCGTCAGAGCCGCCGCGGCGGCGTTGAGTTGCCGTACCTGTCCCGCGTTGTCCGTGGAGATGACAGCGTCGCCGATGCTGTACAGCGTGGTGCGGAACTCCTCCTGCGCCTTCCTCTGCCGACGTTCCGCGTCAAACAGGGTGCGGTACAGGCTGGCCTGGCGCTGGCGGTAGCCAGCGGCGGTGACGACGGTGCCCAGCAGGACCAGGAGTAGGACGCCGAGACTCACGGCGCCAGCGAGTGAGTGCACGCCTCGAAGCATCTCTGCGCGGTCGACCTTGGACACCATGAACCACGGCGACCCGGGTATGGGCAACACCTCGGCCATCACCTCGACGCCGCGGTAGTCCATGCCTTCCCAGCTCCCCGTGTGGCCGAGTATGGCACGTGTGGCAGGAAGGTCGGTGCGGCTGAGGGGCAGACGCAGACTCAGAGCGGCGCCTCGGCTGAATCGCACCGGGTTCAGAAACAGAACGTGCGGGCCGTCGCGTTCTACGAGCAGCGTCTCGGCGCTCTTCGAGGGCACGGGCCAGGACACCACGAGCGGAAAGAGCGCGGTGCGCGCGTCACTGCGGAAGACGAGAACCACGCCCAGGGCGCCCCCGATGTCCCGGAGAGGCGCGATGGCGTCAAGGAACACGGCTCCCTGGGGTCCACGGTACAGGTCGCTCAATACACCGCGCCCCTCGCCAAACGCTTGTTCGACTGCGTGCTGGGTGGTCGGCGCGGCCGCCACGCGGTCGCCGTTCGCGGAGAGCAGCGTGTGCGACTCTCGGTCGAGCAACACCGCATCGGCCAGGTCGTGGCTGGTCCGCTCAAGCTCCAGTTCGGCTGCGAGCTCGGCCCGCGTGCGCGCGTCCTCGGGGGCCGCACGCCAGCGATGCACGACCTCGACGAAGGCACCCGAGAGCGCGGTCCTCGCCAGGTCGGACAGGAGCTCGTGCCGCCACGCGCAGATGTCCCGGATCTTCAGTCGCGCTATGCTTTCCAGTTCCTGAGCCTTGCGTGTGCGCAGCTCAGCGGCGCGGGCCCGGTAGAAGCCGACGCCGCTGACGATCGCCACTAAATCACCGGCCCCGATCCGGGGACACGGGACGCGTGAGCGCGTAGCGCTGACAGGGCAAAGCGTACCCCTGCGACCGGCTCG
>JAFGIS010000468.1 GCA_016929495.1 Polyangiaceae bacterium
AACTGGAACGCGCCGCTCGCGTGGGTGGCGGCGTATCTCGACGAGAAGGCGAAGGCACCGACGCGCTGAGCGCCTACTTCAACTCCTTGAGGACCGCGTAGAAATCTCGGTCCAACACGGTCTTTCGCCCATCGTCCCGGGCGTGACGCGCCGCCCGGCGGGCGAGCTCACGCAGGTGGTCGGAGAGGATGGTGAAGACGCGGTCGGACGTGTTCATCTCCGCGACCTCACGGACGTACGCCTTGAGCTTGGATGCGACGATCAAGACCTCGTGCGCCGAGTCAGGTTCGTCCGGCTCCGCCGCACTCGACACGACTCGGCGGCGTCGCGTCTCGTCGGAGGCTGCGGAGGCGGTGCCCTCGCCCCGCGGCGTCGAAAGCGTGCTCGGATCCGCGGGCGCGCTCGGGGAGCGGCGCTCTTCGGCCCATGCGTCACGGTGGCGCATGGCGGGAACGTGGGATTGCCAACACTCGAGCGAACAGAACGTGAGCGGCGCGCGCGCCGTGTTGCAGGTCGAGACACTGCAGACGTAGTACGTCTCGCCGAAACCGATATCGCCCTTGCAGCTGCTGCATCGCCTCCAGGTGCCGGGCGAAGCCAACGGATCGCGTTGGTCTCTCGGCTCGGCCGTCATGGCACCGCCCTCAGCTGCCGGGACTTGGCCCATCCGCTGATCAGACCGAGCAGCAGCGCCGGAACGAACAGCAGCCCGCCCCCCAGCCCGCTCGCGCTGCCCAGAGGCATCCTGCGCACCGCAGCCTCGGCCAGCACGACACCGACGGCGAGCAGGCCGTAGCAGCAGAGACTGACGACCAGAGCCGAGCTCAGGATCTCGCGCAGCGCCAGGCAGCGAGGCGTGTTGTGCCACACATTGTGCTTGAGATAGCGCACCCACAGAAACAGCGGCGTCGCGCTGGCGACGACCATGAGCACGACGATGAGCGTCACTTCCGTGGGGGTCACCGTGCCGCCGTCGCCGCGCAAATGGCGGAGCAGGTCGACGGACATGGCCACTAGCCCGGCCGCAACCCATAGACAAGCGAGCACGCTGAGCAGCACGAGCGCGGGCCGCGCGCTCTTGACGACGCGGGCCGTGTGGGTGGCGCGCAGCGTGAGTTTGCCGTTCGCAACGAGCTGGGTGGGCTGTTGCTCCGACGCCGCGCCGGAATCGATGACGGCCACCGCCGAAAGCGGAGTCAGCAGCGTGGAGGAGGCGCGCGGCAGCGGGCCATGGGGATCGAGCTCGGCCAGCTCGGCCTCGAAATCGAGCATCGTGTCGTAACGGCCGGCGGGGCTCGGCGCCATCGCGCGCTGGATCACCAGTTCGACCGACTCGGACAGCGCCGGGTATACGTCGCGAGGACGGGGCGGCTCCTGCGTGAGCACCTGGGTGAGCACCTGGGCCCCGTCCTCTCCGGCGAAGGGCGGTGCCCCGGTCGTGGCGCGGTACAGGATCGCTCCCACCGAATACACGTCGGCGCGATGGTCGACTTTCTGCCCGCGCGCTTGCTCGGGCGCCATGTAGGCAGGAGTTCCCATGACCGTGCCCGTGCGCGTGAGATTGGCCCGGCCGCCGTCCTGCTTGGAGATACCGAAATCGAGCACCTTGACCAGAGGCGCCGTGGGATCGCCGATGAGAAACACGTTCTCCGGCTTCATGTCCCTGTGTACCACGCCGCAGGCGTGAGCCGCGTTCAGAGCAAGGCAGACCTGGCGCACGATGCGCACGGCCGTGGGCGCGTCGAGCCGACCGACGTCTTCGAGCAGGGCTCCGAACTCCTGTCCCTCGAGGTACTCGCCGACGATGCACGGGCGCCCGTCCGGCAAGCGGTGCACGTCGTAGACGCCGACCACGTTGGGATGGGCGATCTGGCTCGACAGCTCGGCCTCGCGCTCGAAGCGCGCGACGACCTCCGGTTGATGAGCGTACTCCTCGACGAGGACCTTGATGGCGAATCGCTTGTTGCGCAGCCGTGTGTGTCGCGCTTCGTACACCCGGCCCATGCCCCCTTCCCCGATCAAGCGCACGATTCGGTACGAATCCGCCAGCGTGAAGCCAATGAGAGGATCGTGCTCCTCGTCCTCCGGGTCCTCCAACGGAACGGCATCGTGCGGACAGACCTTGAAGTCGCCCGGGAAGCGCCCGTCGCATTGTGGACATCGTTTGGGCAACAGCGGGTGAATGGAGGGCCCGATGGGGGTCGCGACCGCGCTGGCGCTGCTGTCGCCCGGACGCGGCGGCCTGCGCTCGACGGCGCGCCCCTTTGGCGTGCGCCGCGCTGGCTCCGACGGGAAGCGCCTTCGCATGGGCAATAGAGTACGCCATGCCCAGCGGCGGGGAAGTGAGCATGCACACGCGAGTCCGGCAGTACTGGAAAGGGCCGAGAGCAGGCCACCGAAGCGGGGCTTGTGCTCCTGACGGTCGCCCGGCCGTGTGCCCTCCAAGACAGGGCACCAAGTCTGGGTACTCACTCCACTTCGTAGCCCGCGTACCCGAGTTGCAGCTGGTCCAGCACGTTCTTGGTCTTGTCGAAGAAGTACTCTTGCTCGTAGCCTGCCAGGCCCATCGGGTCGGGATCCATCGTGTCGTTGGCGGTCTTGTCGCCGTACAGCGCGAACAACTGGTCGAACTTGGCCTGGTACTCGCTGAACAGGAAGAGCTCGTTCGCGGGTAGGATGTAGTCCTGGAGGTACTTCACGTACCGCTCGCGGTAGGTCTCGACCGCAAGCACCTTGTCCACCAGAGGTCGCGGCGAATCGTCTCCCCAGTTGGTGGTCAGGTTCTTGGTATCGAAGATGTCCTGGTCGATGAATTCCTCGTACTCCATCTCGCCGTGCCAGTTGGTGCCCAGCGAGATGTCGAAGTCGTACGGGATGAATTCGATCTTGCCCTGCGTGTCGAAGAACAAGTAGTAGTTGTTGGCCAGGAAGCGATAGTCGTCCAGGTTGCTGATGTAGATCCCCATCGCCAGGTAGCGAACGAAGCGATCCACGTCGAAATTCGCCTCCATGTAGTCGACGAACTGTTGTCCCTCCAGCGTATTGAGCTGGTGGACGAAGTCCTTGAGCGCCGAGTGGTCGCTCGTCGTCTCGTTGGTCTTCAGATCGTAGATGGGCCGATAGTTCGTAGCCACGTCTTTGACCCCGACGTGGTCTCCCGCGAGCGACTCCTCGCTCAGATCCGGCCCCCCCTCGAGCTCGAGATACAGACACTTGTACAGATCGCCGTCCGACGCCCCATACCGCCGTTTGAGGAACGGCTTGTCCACCGGCTCGACGATACCGTACAGGCCGTAGTCGACCTCGCTGCCGGCGATCCGGAACGTGAGCGTGCCCATCGACATGCGAGGCGCGTTGACGCCGATTTCGCCGAGGAGCCCGTAGCTGAAGAGCTCATTGATCTTCGACTGGTTCGCGTAGCTGTCCCACGTGTTGTACCGGCTCCACTTGAAATTCAGGGCCTTCAGGCCCGCGAAGCGGCGTTTGCTCAGCACTTCTGTGGCCGTATCGTCCGCCGGCAGGTCGAAGGTCTCGTCGAACTTCACCTTGAAGTGCGACTTGTAGTACTGCCCGTTCTGATAGGGCAGGCGCCTGGACTCATTGCCTCGCGAGCGGATGCCTACCTGGGTCAGCTTGATCTCGGTCCCATCGCTGCGGCGGTAGATGAAGTCGGCCTTGCGGTAGTTGTCGGTTCGATACTCACGACCGTCGCCGTCGTAGAAAAGCTCGAGCGGGAACTCCTCGGCGTAGTCGAGCATGTCCTGGGTGATGCCCTCCCATTCCTCCTGGCTGATTTCGATGATGAACTCGTGAGCGATCGCATCATCGAAAATCTCGGAGTCCGTGGGCTCGTTCGACCCGTCGGGCGTCTCGGTCGACCCGTCGGGCGTCCCGGTCGACGCATCGGGCGTCTCGGTCGACGCATCGGGCGTCTCGGTCGACGCATCGGGCGTCTCGATGTCGGGGTTCGTGGAAGTGGGGGACCTGCCATGGCTCGAGCAGGCTGCGCACAGGACGAGCACCGCAGGCAACGCGCTGCGCCGCCAGGGTACTGCGAGGCGCCGCCCGCTGCGACCCGCCAGAGGAGAAGAACCGTGGCGCGCAGTTGTAGACGGCGAGAGCTTCATGGCAAGTCTCATAGCTCGGCACTGTCCTGCGCACCAGTCCCCGCGTGCGCCGGCGATGGCGATGTCACGTTCGGCGCGCTGCGCCAAGCACTCGAGGAGCTACGATCTCTGATGGTGGGGGCCTCGCTGCAGCCCGCCCACGGCGCCTCCTCTGTTGCGACGGTAGGTTCCACAGCCCGGCCGCACCTCACGAAAGCGAGCAGGCCGTGCTCCTTGCCGTGCTCGAGCACGTCGTCGATGATGCGCGACAACCAGGTGCCCGGGTAGCTGAGCGACAGATCGATGAGCTCCGCTTGCCGAGCTTCGATCTGGCCCTTGTCCCAGAGGCACTGCAGGCAAAGCGTGACCGACCTGCGGGCGCCGTGGGCCCGTGTGGTCAGTACTATCGGCGTACGGCGCGAGCATCCGATGCTGGGCTCCGAACGCAAGCGCAGAGGCGGTCAAGCAACAGTCCGGAGCAGAGCGCGAAACCCTGTGGTACAAACGGTTCCGTCGGGACGCAAGACCACCTCGATCTGCCGGGGCCGAACGAATTGCTCGGGCTCGTGGCGCATACTCAAGAGGTGGATCGTCTGATTGGACGAGCCAACCAGCCATTGGTGCGACGGGAGCGACTCCACATACGGGCCTGCCACGAGCACGTCCAGCCGAGACAGGATCGCTCGACCGAGCGGCATCGAACGTACTTCTTCCAGTCGATAACCCGTGAAAACGAGCAGACTCGACTCGGGCGCGCGCTGGCGGAGCTGGGTCACGAGCCCTAGCAACCCTTCGGGCTGTTCAAAGGGCTCGCCTCCGGAGATGGACACGCCGCTCGGTTGCACGGCGAGGAGCTCGTCTGCGAGCTCGCTGGCCCCGATCTGCTGGCCGCCTTGTGCAGGGTGTGTCTCCGGGTTGAAGCAGCCAGGACATCCGCGGCTGCAGCCCTGCAGCCACACGACGCTGCGCACGCCCGGACCGTTGGAAACGCTCTGGTGCACGATGGCGTGCACTCGGATCTCGGGGCAAGTTGCGCCGGGTGCTTGTGCCATCATGCGGCCTGGCGTGCGTGGTTTTCAGCCCATCGGATCATGCGCTCGATCTGCGGCCCGAGCGACACGGACAGGGGATAGGTCTCGGCCACGGCCGCCGAGATGTCTTCGGTCGTCAGATCGCGGCCGGGCTCGTCGGCCCGCGCGATGAAGGCGCCATACAGGCCCGAGATCACGGCCTGCTCGATTTCGGCGCCGGAAAACCCTTCGGTCTTGCGCGCGAGCTCGTCGAGGTCGAAGCCTGACGGGTCGCGCCCGCGCCGAGACAGGTGGATCTCGAAGATCGCGCGGCGTTCGGCCAGGCTGGGCAGGCTGACGAAGAAGATCTCGTCGAACCTGCCGCCGCGAACGAGCTCCGGGGGCAGCGCTTCGATGCTGTTGGCCGTGCCCACCACGAAGACGGGGCTCTTCTTTTCCTGCAGCCAGGTGAGCAGGGTGCCGAGAACCCGCGTGCTGACGCCTGAGCCGCGACTGCCCGACAGGCCCTTCTCGATCTCATCGACCCAGAGCACGCAGGGGCTCACGGCTTCGGCCGTGGAAATGGCGCGCCGCAGGTTGGCCTCGGAAGAGCCGACCACTGACGCAAAGACCCTGCCCACATCGAGCCTGAGCAGCGGCACGCCCCAGGAACCGGCCAGCGCCCGCGCGCACAGGCTCTTGCCGCAGCCCGGAACGCCCACCAGGAGCACGCCCTTGGGCAGGGGCGGGCCAGAATAGCAGGCCGCCGCCGAGAACACCTTGGCGCGCACGGCAAACCACGTTAGCAGCTGCGACAGGCCGCCCACGCTGCTCAGCGTCTCTGACGAGTGGTAGTAGTCGAGGATCCCGGTCTTGCGAATGATCTGGGTCTTCTCGTGAACCACGTCCCGCTCGGCGCCGGAGAACAGGCCATCGCTCATCATGGCCGCGCGTCGGAACGCGCGTTCTGCCTCTTCCTGCGTCAGTCCGAGCGCCGCGCGCACCACGGCAGCGCGGGCCTCACGGTCGAGCTCCACCGGCTGCCCCTGCATCTTCACGTCGGCCATGACCCGTTCCAGCAACGGTTCGAGCTGGGCGCGATCCGGCAGCTGAAACCCGACCACGGTGACTTCTTTTTCGAGCTCCTGCGGGATTTGGTAGAAGGGCGTGACGAGCAGCAGCGATTTGCGCGACTGGCGCACGGCGCGCGCTGCGTCTCGCACCAGCCGCGTGGTCACCGGCGTGAAGTGGCGATGCAGATCGAGCAGGATGTAGATGCCGTCGTCCGGCGTCTCGATGGCGTGGATCAGCGCGCCCGTGGGATCCTCGAGCGTGGACGCGTCGACCAGGCGGTCCTGCGGGTCGCGCAGGCCTCGCGAGGCGCTCCAGAGATAGACCGGACGCGGCCGGCTGCGCTCTCGCGACAGAGCGTCGGCCACGCGGCGCACGCAGGCGACCACCCTTTGCTCCTCGAAGGAGACCACATTGATCACGGGAAAGCTGGCGCGGATCAAGACTTCGAGCCGGGTTTCGTCGCTGTCGACGAGCCTGGCGCGGCGCGCGACCGATTCGAGATCGCGCACCAGGTCATCGGCCGTGTGGTAGCGGGCCTCGGGGTCGCGGTTGAGCATGCGGCGGATCACCTGGATGATGCGGCCGTCGACCTTCTTGTCCCTGAGCGGCTGCACGTCGAGCTCGCCGGACATGATCTTGCGGATGAGCTCGCCGACCTCGCCCGTGAAGGGAGTACGGCCCGTCAAGAGCTCGTAGAAGGTGACTCCCAGAGCCCAGAGATCTGCGTTGGTGCCGGCCGCACCGTTGATCTGCTCCGGAGCCATGTAGGCGACCGTGCCCACGCGAGTGCTCGCCAGGTCGCTGCTGCGCGCGAGCACGCGCGCGATGCCGAAATCCGTGAGCCGAGGTGCACCGTCAGCAGAGGCAATCAGCACATTCTCGGGCTTGACGTCGCGGTGCAGCACGCGTGCCGCATGCGCGTACGCGAGCGCGTCACCGAGCAGGCCGACGTAGCGCAGCGCTTGCTCGACCGGCAGGTTCGTGTTCTGGCGCAAGAGCTCGCGTAGACTCGGGCCCTCGACGTACTGCATCACGAGAAACGAGATGCCCTCGTGCTGCTCGAGGCCATGGACGCCGACGATGTTCGGGTGGTCGAGGCGGCAGCAGACAGAGAACTCCTTCTTGAGCTCTTCGATGCCTTCGGAGTCCTGGTGGTGAGGAAACCCGAGCGCCACCACGCTGGGCCCGGTGCCTTCCATCCGCGATGCGCGATACACGCTCTTGAACGCGCCTGCGCCCAGGTACTCTTCGAGCACGTAGTGGCCGAAGCGCTGTCCGTTGCGATAGGGCCCGCCTTGGGTCATGGTGTTGGTTCTCCGAGAAAACCGTGCATCCTACACCTCGAAAATCCGTCTGCGCTTGACCGCCACCGGCGGCGGCTCGGCCAGGGGCGCCTCGGGCTGGGCCTCGTCGACCGTCTCCTCGCCCGAGGCCGGCCTCCAGCGGCCGCGGGCGAGCAGCCGCAGCTGGTCGATGGCTTCCTTGAGCGAGCGCGATTGCGGCACGGTCTGCGAAATCGCCTGTGCCAGGTGCCGATCCTCCAGCTGGGTCTGTTCGCCTTCGGCGAACGCCTCGTACAGGGCCGCGATGACTACGCTTTCGAGCTCGGCGCCGGAAAAGCCCTCGGTGTTTCTGGCGTGCTCGGCCACATCGAACTCCGAGTAGTCGCGGTGGTGCTTGGTCAGATGGATGGCCAGGATCTGCGAGCGTTCGCGCGCGTTGGGCAGGTCGATGAAGAAGATCTCGTCGAACCGGCCCTTGCGCATGAGCTCGGGGGGCAGCGCGCTGATGTCGTTGGCCGTGGCGATCACGAACACGGGCGCCGACTTCTCCTCCATCCAGGTCAGGAGCGAGCCGAACACGCGCTGTGACGTTCCCGAGTCGCTGCTCTCTCCCCGAGCGCCGGCCAGTCCCTTTTCGATCTCGTCGATCCAGAGCAGGCACGGCGCCACGCCTTCGGCCATCTTCAGGGCGCGGCGCATGTTTTCTTCCGATTGCCCCACATAGCCCTGAAACACCTTGCCGAGATCGAACCTCAGAAGCGGCATGCGCCATTCTGCAGCCACGGCCTTGGCGCTCAGGCTCTTGCCGCAGCCGGGCACGCCGACCAAGAGCAGCCCCCGGGGGTTCGGCAGCCCGAAGGCGCGCGCTGCTTCGGAAAAGGCGCTGCCGCGCTGTCGGAGCCATTGCTTCAGCAGATCGAGCCCCCCGATACTGCCGAACCGCTCGGGCGTGGAGTAGAACTCGAGCGTGCCGGATTTCCGGATGATCTGCTCCTTTTCCGCGAGCAAGAGATCGACGTCGTCCGGGTCGATACGGCTGGTCTCCACGATCACCTTGGCCAGCGCGTTCTCGGCCTCGGAGCGCGTCAGCCCGAGGAGCCCCTTCACGATGAGCTCGCGATCGCCCGGGCCCAGACGCACATCGACCTTGGGGTTGCCCTGCACCTGCTCCAGAGTCTCCTCGAGCAGGCGCAAGAGCTCTTCTTCGCGCGGCAGATCGAGATCGACCACGGTCACGTCTTTTTCGAGCTCGGGCGGCAGCTTGAGCACGGACGACACCAGCACCAGCGTCTTGCGCGCGGCCTTGAAGGCCGGCACCAGGTCCCTGAGCTGGCGGATCACCAGCGGCGCAGCGGGCGAGCGCTCGTCGAGAAAGAAGTGGAAGTCCTGGAGCACGAACAGGGCGGGTTTGGGAAACGCGAGCAGCGCGGGCAGGATCTGCTTCGGATCTGCGGTCTTCTTGTCCACGGGCTTGAAATCGAGCGTGCACAGGCCTCGCGACACACTCCACACGTAGGGCTGGCGCTGGGCGAGCTCGGGCTCGCGCAGCACCTCGCTCATCAGCTCGACCGCGCGGTCCTCTTCGGCCGTGACCAGATACAGGATCGGGTAGCCGGCACGCGCATAGGTACGGAGCGCCCGCTGGAACGCCGTGAGCGCTCCGGGCTGCTCTTGGCCCCCCGTCACGCCTCCACCTCGTGGTCCGTTTCGGCCTCGAGCTCCCCCTCCAGCTCGTACTCGGGCTTGAGCTCGCGCTCGCCCACCTGGGCGCCCAGGCGGCGCTCCATCTCGGCCGTGAACTCGAGGCACTCGTCGCCCCTGGCGCCGAGCACCTCGATCGTGTGCGTGCCGTCCTTGCCGATGGTGATCTGCATCTTCTTCATGGCTCTCTCCTATCCGCGCTCCGACAGGACGATCACTCGATCGCCGTTCTCCAAGATCCGCTCCTCTTCCCACACCAGATCCTGCTCGCGCGCCTGCTCGCGTACGACGTCGTACCCGTACTGCCGGTTGAGCTCCTGGCAGAAGCTCTGCTGCCGCAGCCGGGTGTTTCCCTCGACCCCCCACCAGTCGGCCACGATCTCGTAGTGGTCCTCTTGGCGCTGAAAGCCGATGTCGTAGTTCGAGCCCGTCTCCATCACGACCTCGGCGCGTTCGCGATTGCCGGCATAGCCGCGCACGGTAAGCTCGTTGGTCTCGGCCGAGCGAAAGCTATGGTGCAGCTCGCTCAGCGCCTGCAAGAGCAGCTGTCTTTCACGGATCTCGGTGCGGATCTTGACGAAATGCGACATGTTCGCTCCCTACTTCTTCGTAGCCCGCGGCTGCTTCTTGGGGTTTGGCGGCTCGACCAGGCCGAGCGCCCGCTCGATCATGGTCTCGAGCCATTGCTGGATCGTGGTGTCGTCTTCAGCCACGCGCATGCGAAGCGCCTTGTGCGTCGCGGGCGAGAGCCGAATGGTCACGAGCCTGGCTGATTCATTGTCTCCTAGCGGCATGTTTCTTCCTTCTTTGGGTTGGGGGGTCACGGCCCTGGGTTCCGAGGTCGCCGGGGTCACCGGTCACACGTCGATCACCCTTCCGCGGCCAGGGTCCTGCTTGGGTTCGGACGATGCCGGGAAGGCTCGTCCGTCAGTCTTCCACTTTCTGAGCTCCTGGATCGCTTCGGAGTGCGACTGGCTGATAGGCACCACTTCCCCGAGCGCGCCGAGCAGATCCTCCGTGGCGATCTCCCGCTCGTTGTCGGCAAAGGCCGTGAACTGCGCCTCGCGCACCACGCGCTCGATCTCCCGGCCGACGAAGCCCGTGCTCTTGTCCACGAGCTCGGCGAGCCTGAAGCGTTTTTCGGGAAAGATCTCGCCGGCCCGTTCCAGGTGGATCTTGAAGATCGCTCGGCGTTCGGCCTCGTCGGGAAGATCCAGGAAGTACCAGCGGTCGAACCGGCCCATCAACTCGGGCGGCAGGGCAGCGACGTCATTGGCCGTGGCCAGCACGAACACCGGGCTCTTGTGCTCCTGCATCCAGGTGAGAAAGGTGCCGAGCACGCGCGTGGCCGCGCCTGCGTGCAGGCTCCCTGCTGCCGAGCCGGCAAAGGCCTTTTCCATCTCGTCGATCCACAGGATGCAGGGGCTGACCGTGTCCGCGAGGTGTGTGGCCAGCCGGATGTTGGCCTCGGACGCGCCGAGCAGGCTGCCGAACACGGCGCCCATGTCCAGGCGCAACAGGGGCAGCTTCCACAGGCCGCTCAGCATCTTGGCCGTGAGGCTCTTGCCCGTGCCGGGGATCCCGATCAGCGCCACCCCGCGCGGAAAGGGCAGGTCCTTGGCGCGGGCTTTGGCCGAGAAGGCGCACTCGAGCTTCTTGAGCCAGGCCTTGAGCAGGCCGAGGCCTCCGACCGACGATTCCCCCTCGCTCTCGGGCCAGAACTCGAGCGCACCGCTTTCCTGGATCACCTCGCGCTTCTTGCGGGTCACGAGCTCGATGGCCCGCTCGTCGAAGCGCCCGTAGGCGGCCCAGACCATGGAAAACGCCAGGCGCGCCTGGGTGGTGGTCAGTCCCAGGGCCGAGCGGAGGATCTTCTCGCGCACCTCGGGCGAGGGCAGCACACGGCGCTCGAGCTTGCCGGTCACTTCCTGGAAGAGTGCGTCGAAGTCCTCCACCGTGGGCAGCGGCACCTCGAGCACGACCACGTCGTCCTTGAGCTCGACCGGAACCTCGCGCACGGGCGAGGTCACCCAGACAAAGCGGGCCTCGGCGCGCAGCTGGGGCACCATGTTGCGCAGTTTGCGCGTGACGAGCGCCTTCTTCGGCCCGTTCCAGACCTGATGGAAATCCTTGAGCACGAGGATCTGCGCGCCGGGCATTTTCTCCGAGAGGTGCTTGAGCAGCGTGTCCGAGGTCACGTCCTTGACCGGCAGCGCCGTCTTGCCCTGCCGAAGGATCTGAAACCCGTCGGCCATGTCCCAGCTGGCCAAGCCGAGCTTCTCACGCTCGCCGATCTCGGCAAGCTTGCGCAGGACCCGATCCTCTTCGTAGCTGACCAGATTGACCAGCGGCACGCCGGCCGAAATCAACATCATCATCTCCTGTTCGAGGTTCATGGAATTCCTTTCACAGCCGCACCACGGGGTGGTCCAAGAGCAGAGTCTTCCCGGAGAGCTGATCGCGCACGGTGATCCTGAGGGTGCGGTTGCCATCCACCCAGAAGCTGCAGAAGAACCGCTCGGTGTCGCGCTTCAGGTTCACCGGTGGATCCGCGACGATGAACGTGGGGTTCTGCGAGGTGAGCTCGATGGTTTGGCGTTCGGTCTGGACGCGGCTCTCCCGGAGCGCGCCGTCCTCGTCCACCAGCGCCTGGTCGAGCGCGCGCTTGCGGAGCTCCGAGACCTCGAAGATCTTGACGCCGATCGCGGTCTGGCCCTCGTAGCTGCCGCGCGCCCAGAAGCGGACGGCGCCCGGCTCGGTCGGGTACTCTGTGCCCTGGCGCAGAAAGGGCACGAACTCGTAGCGCTTCTTGTCACGGCTGTAGCCCTCGATCGCATAGTCGTGCTGCAGGATGGGCACGACCAGGCCGGTGCAGGCGCCGCGGGCCACGGCGTCGAAGGGCCGCTCGTAGGCCAGTTTGCCATCGAACAGGTCTTTGAGCAGGCCTGTCACCGCCGGCACCAGGCTGGTGCCGCCGGTCACCAGGACGCGAGTGAGCTCGCTCCGGCGCATGCCGGCATGGACCGCCGCGTTCTCGAGCGCCCGCTCGATGGTCTGGCGCACGCGCTCGGGAAAGCCCTGATCCTCGGGCGGCCGTTTGTCCTGCAGCAGGCACCCGAGGCACGCGCCTCGGGCCCTGGGCCCGCCCTGCGCACAACAGGAGCAGGAGCGGTGATAGACCGTGCTGAAGGTTCTTCCGAGCGAGGCCACGGGCACCGATAGGGTGGCCTCGGCTTCCAGCGGATCGGACAGGATGATCTTGACCTCTTCGGCGCGCCGCTCGATGAGCGCGTCCACCTCCCGCCGCGCCTGGCCGTCCAGCGCGTGCCGGGCGCAGAAATCGTCGGCGATCCAGCGGTCGAGATCCATGCCTCCGAGATCGGCGCCGGCCTTGCCGAGCTGCACCGCTCTCTTGTCGCCCGAGCCGTCGAGATCGATGCGCACGGCCGAGACATCCAGGGTGCCGCAGCCGAAGTCGAAGACGAGGAACCGATCCTCTTTGCGGCAGGCGCCGAGCATGCCGGTGACGCAGGCCGTGGGCTCGTCCATGAACCGGAGCCGGCGGAGCTCCAAGCGCTCGGCCACGGTGAAGAGCCAGGCTTGGAAATCCTCGAAGGCTTCGACCGGGAGCGTGAACGTGAACTCGTCGGTTTCGAGCGATACCTGGTTCGAGAGGTAGCTCAGCAACAGATAGAGAAAGTCCCCTGCGGCCTCGGCGTAGCTCTTGAAGCCTTGCGCGGTCTTCTTGCGCTTGGTCGCGCCCTGGCTGAGGGAGCGCTTCATCCAGCGGAAGGTGTCGCGGTGGTCGCCGAGGCCGCGCGAGAGCACCTGATCGCCGATCAGGGTCTCGGTCTCGGAATAGTAGATCATGGAAGGCACCAGGTACACGAGCTCTTCGGGCTGGTCCGGCGAGAGCCGGTAGCGCATCTCGGTGCTGACGTCCGGGATGCTCAGGCACTCGGCCCGTCCAATGCTCTCGGAGTGGCGGGCGACCACGGTGTTGGCCGTGCCGAAATCCAGGGCCACTTTGGGCATCCTCAGCCCTCCTTTCGGCTCACCATGGCCTTGAGCAGCACACGGTCTTTGAGGCGATAGCCCGGCATCTCGATCAAGACCTCGACGCCTTCGGCCACACTGCCGCCGCTCATGCGCTGGTGCACGGCGACATCGAAGGGAACCTCTTGCCCCACCTCCCCCACGCGCTCGAGACCGAAGCGGGCGAGCCTCTTTTCGAGCTCGCGGCCGAGCGAGACCAGGTCGCCCGGCTCGACCGGTTTGCCCTGGTCGAACCAGGCAGCGGTGGCACAAAGGCTCGACAGGGTCGGTGCGAGCTTGGTCAAGAGCTCGACGAGCCTCTGCTCGCCAGCCCCGGCCTCGATGCGCTGTTTGTCTGCGAGCAGGGTCGCGTATTCGGCGCGCATGGTCTCGATGCGCTGGTCGCGCTCGCTAATCTCGAGCTTGAGCTCGGCCACGCGCGTGCCGAGACGCAGGGTATCGTCGCTCTCGGCCGCTCTGGGCACAGCCTCCTGGTGCGATGCAGCGTCGCGGCCAAGCAACGCGAGCCCCAGGCGCCTGAAGTATCCGATGTCGGTTCGCTCTGTCATGGTCCGGTCCTTTCCTAGGCAGGCGCGAAGCCGTCGGCCTGAGCGAACTCGCCAGCAAACTCGCCGGCCTCGACCGCGCTCTCCACCCATTCGGCCGTGTCGAGCCTGTGCGCCATCAAGACGCGCAACAGACGCCGGGCTGTGCCAAGCTTTCCTGTCCAGGCCTCGGCCGGCGCAGCGCCGAGCTGTTCGAGGTGGGTGGGCGTTGCCTTCACCGGCCAGAACTCGAGCACGTCGCTTGCCTGTGCAAGCTCCCGCACCCAGTGCACCGGGTCGTCTACCTTGTCGCGCGCCAGGTTCGTGCGGACTGCGCCGCACGCGTAGCCAGCGAGACGCACCAGCCAGTGCTCGTGATGCTCGATGGTTTCGCGCGCGGCGTCGTCGAGGTCGCTCCTCGGCGCAAGGGCAGCGACGATGGTCACGCCCTCGGGCGGGGTGACCTGGCCGAGCTTCTGGACGAGCTCGCCCGTCGTGACACGCCGGAGCTCCGCGGAGGACCCGGCATCGACCCAGCGCTGAAACACGCTGATAGATGCTTTGGCTTGCTCTGGCGCCACCGCGCCGCTCGTGCCGTTGGCGCTGAGCGCGAGCACTTCCTTGAACAAGGATTGCTCGCGCGCCGAGCCCGGCTGCCAGCCCGAGGTACGGAAGCGATCGATCAGGGGCATGCCGTGTTTGAGCGGCATCTGCAAGAAGGCTCGCCACAGTCTTTCCCAGTCGTTGTGCTCGAGGCCCGAGTCGATCGCCACGCGGATTTCGGCTTCGGTGCAATCCGAGAGTCTCTTCCGGCCGCCGAAGAACCCGAGGCAGCGGCGATCGCCCGAGCGCGCCACCTGCATCACATGGTCCTGCACCACCGGATCGGCCCGGTCATACTCGCGCCGCAGCATGTCGAACCGGTCGTCTTCGGCAAAGTACGCGTCGAGCTGGCGCGTGACGAAGAGCATGAGCGCCGCATGCTCCTCGTCGCGCGGGCGAAAACCGTGCTCGATGCAGAGTCTGGCCGCAGCGGCCGAGGGATTTCGGATCGCGATGTCGCAGAGCGCATCCTGGAGCGCGCCCGGGGGCAGAGCCCCGAGCGAGCGCGAGGCCGCGGCGCGCACGCGGCCGTCGGAGTCGTCGAGGCAGGCGGCGATGAGCGGGACGTCAGCGGCATCTCGGAGCTCGATCGTGTCGTGAAAGCGCAGGGCCGTGAGGATCCGAAGCTCGGGCGGCCGGCTCGCTACATACCCGGAGTCTGCGAGGATCTGGTCGAGCTCGGCGGCGCGGGTTCTGGCCCAGGTCGCACAGAGCTCGTCGACGGCCTGCTGGTTTTCGAGGCTGCCGAGGGCAGCGCGGGCGCGACCGGCGATCTTGGCGCGCCCGCAGCCGAGCGCCGCCACGAGCCCGGCGATCGCGCCGGCCTCGTTGCGATGCGCGCACAGCCCCGCAATGGCCAGAGCGCGCAGGATCCAGCCGATCAAGGGGATCCGCGAGCAGACCCAGCGGGCCCAGCGGGCTAGCTTGCGTGATGTCTTTTCTGTGCTCATGTGGGTCTCCAAGGGTCTGGTTGGGGCATTTCGAGAAAACTCGACTCGCGCGCCGCACGCGCGACAATGAGCTAGGGGTACTAGGGTGCAAGCAGAGCAGTCCTGGCAGCGCGAAAACCGTAGCCGACGACCTCGTCGCGGGCGTTGAGGGGGCAGAAGGCGCGGCGCGCGCAGCGGAAGAGGTCGATGCCCCAGTCGAGCCACGAGCCGCCACGCAGAGTTCTAACGGGACCTTCGCACTCGGACACCGGCGCTGAGAGATCACCGCTGCGATAGCGCTGATACGCTTCGTACTCGTACCAGTCCGCGCACCATTCCCACACATTGCCTGCCATCTGATACAGGCCCCACGGGCTCGTGCCAGAGCTGTACTTCCAGACGCTGCTCGTCGTCTCGTCGACTGTGCGGTCATAGGTCCGGCACTTGGAGCCATCCCATTGTCCGCCCCAAGGGTATTCTCGCCCGTCCACGCCTCGCGCGCCCTTCTCCCACTCGAGCTCGCTCGGCAGCCTCAGCCCTGCCCAGTCGCAATAGGCCTTCGCGTCTTCCCAGCTCACGCACACCACCGGGTGATCCGCTTGGTCCGCCGGGAAGCTCTGGCCTTTCCAGATGGGACTACCCCAATCGCCCTTGTCGGGCGCTCGGTGTCCCGTGGCTTGCACAAACCTCAGGTACTGCGCGTTGGTCACCGGGTGGATGCCGAGATAGTACGCTGGAAGCCTGACCGTAAACGGCCCCCCTTCTCCCTCGTCACTGCCTGGACCACCTGCCAGAAACTCCCCCTCCGGGACCAGCACCAACACCGTCCCGTCCTTTTCGTTCTCGATCAGGAGCGGCGTTTGCTCGAGGCCCGCGTGGCCCGACGCCGCCTGGTCCGACCCTGGACGCACGGCATCCGGGCGCTCCGCCCGTGAACGCGATGGCGCGGCTATCGTTCGTGCGTCTGTCATGCTGGCCCCTTGCATACAATCCATTCGAGCAAGCTTCTTCTCGGGCCGTGGGTGTCTCCGTGCCCGAGGTGCGC
The DNA here is from genome assembly GCA_016929495.1 of Polyangiaceae bacterium. Classification (GTDB taxonomy): domain Bacteria; phylum Myxococcota_A; class Polyangia; order Polyangiales; family Polyangiaceae; genus JAFGIS01. The sequence goes on from JAFGIS010000468.1 coordinate 16,332, forward strand.
GACCGAGCTCGCCACCGACGCGCGCACCTTGTCGAACTCTGTCTCGCCGCTGTAGTACTTGCGCGCTCGCGGCAGCTTGTCCGCGCGTGCGGACATCTCGCGCACCAGCTCGTACGCCCGGGTGATCACCAGAAGCTCATCGCCTTGT
>JAFGIS010000469.1 GCA_016929495.1 Polyangiaceae bacterium
GTGTGTAACGCCGCGCCTTGGCCCGGGCCAGCCACACGAGGAACGGGTTGATGTCCGTCGTCTGGGCGCGGATACCGCGTTCTGCGCAGACCAGCGCTGTGGTTCCCGTTCCGCAGAAAGGGTCGAGCACCTTCCCCGACCCGATGGGAACTCGGTCCAATAGCTCGCCCACCAAATGCACGGAATACGCCGGCGTCAGCCTGAGCCAGCCATAGCGCGTCGTGCGCAGGTTCCCCTTGAAGGTGAGCCGAGCGACGCTGCCGAGATCCTCGCTGGCCATGGCTACTCGCGCGGCCCCGATGCCATCGCCCTGCGTCCCCCGACGAACGCTTCGGCCGCGTGGTAGCTCGAACGCACCAGCGGCCCGGAAGCAACGAACGCAAACCCGAGAGCGTAGCCAGCGCGTTCGTACTCGGCGAACTGCTCCGGGGAAACGTAGCGCTCGACGGGAGCATGCCGCTCGCTCGGGCGCAGGTACTGCCCGAGGGTGACGATGTCCGCGCCCACGCGGCGCAAGTCGCCGAGTGCTTCGACGACCTCCGCATCACTCTCGCCGAGGCCCACCATGAGCGAGCTCTTGACCAGCCGGTCCGGCGCCGCGCGCTTCGCGTACTCGAGCACCTCGAGCGACCGCTCGTAGCTGCAGCGCCCGTCGCGCACCAGGGGCGTCAGGCGCCGTGTCACCTCGATGTTGTGGGCAAACACGTCCGGCCGCGCGCCGAGCACACAGTCGATGTCCGGATGATGCCCGGCGAAATCGCCCACCAACGCCTCGATCAGCAGATCAGCCCGTCGCGAACGCAGCGCCCGTAGGGTCGACGCCATGTGCGCCGCCCCGCCGTCCGGCAAGTCGTCGCGATCCACCATGGTCAGCACCACGTAGCGCAGACCGAGCGCGGTCAACGCCTCGGCAACACGCTCTGGCTCCAAGCCATCGGTCGGATCCGGATGTCCGCTTCCGACGGCGCAGAACCGACAATGGCGCGAGCACACCGAGCCGAGCACCATGACCGTCGCCGTGCCGGCTCCCCAGCACTCGCCGACGTTGGGGCAACGGGCCTCTTGGCAGACCGTGTGCAGGCCCAGCCTGCCGAGCGTCTCTTTGACGCGTACGTAGTCCTCGCCGCCCGGTGCGCGCACCTTGAGCCAGCTGGGCTTGCGTTCACTTGCGCTCACCGTGCGACCGGGGGCGGACCTGCCGCGACGACCCGTCGGATCGTCTCGGGTCCGACGGGCTCCACGACCCCACGCTCGGTGAAGATGGCCGTAACCAGCCGGGCCGGAGTGACATCGAAGCCCGCGTAGCGTGCTTGTACGCCGTCCGGCACCATCCGGCAGTCGGCGATGTGCGTCACCTCGCGCGCCGCGCGCTGTTCGATCGGAACATGCTCGCCGGACGCACACGCCATGTCGATCGTATCGCACGCCGCTGCCACGAAGAACGGAACCTCGTGCATGCGCGCCAAACACGCCACGCTGTACGTGCCTATCTTGTTGGCCACGTCACCATTGGCCGCGATGCGGTCCGCGCCCACGACCACGGCGTCGATCTCACCGCGCGAGAAGAACCAACCGGCGCTGTTGTCGGTGATGACCTCCACGGGGATGCCGTCCTTGGCGAGCTCCCAGGCGGTCAATCGAGCCCCCTGCAGGTAGGGCCGCGTTTCGTCGGCGAGCACGCGCACCTCGCCGCCGGCTTCGCGCGCCGCGCGAATGACGCCAAGCGCCGATCCGTAGCCACCCGTGGCAAGCGCGCCGGCGTTGCAGTGAGTGAGAACGACGCGCACCGAGCCCAGCCTCTCGGCGCCGAACTTGCCGAGCCTGCGGTTGTTAGCCACGTCCTGCTGGTGCAGCTGCCGGGCCCACGCGGCCAGGCGCCGCACGAGCTGTTCGCCCGACAGCCCCGCGGCGATCGAGCCCATCTGGTCCACCACCGACGCCACATGGACTGCCGTGGGACGCGTCGCCTTGAGCAGCGCCGCCGCCTGGTCCAGCGGCATTCCCGTGCGGGCGGCGAGCACCATTCCGTAGGCCGCGGCGATCCCGAGTGCTGGAGCACCGCGTACCACCATCGAGCGGATCGCGTCGGCCATCTGTTGACAGGTCCGAAGCGGGATGTAGCGCTCCTCGTTCGGCAGACGCAGCTGGTCCAGCATCAGGACGACGTCGTTCCCTTCGAGCAGCTCGGCGATGGAATAGGCTGCGCCGCTCAGGGTCCGTTCCGGCAGGGTGTCGCTCATGACGCTTGCTCCATGATGAGTCGCTCGAGGATCTCGCTCACCAGCTTGGGATCGGCCGAGCCTTTGGTCTCTTTCATCACCTGTCCCACGAAGAAGCCCAGGATGTTCTTCTTGCCGGCGCGCAGCGCTGCGGCCTGACTCGGATGGCGCTCGACCAGACTCCGGCACAGGGGCTCGAGCGACGCAGAATCCGACACGCGCACCATGCCCAGCTCGGCGACGACTTGGCCAGGCGAGCGCGCCGTGCCCGCGATGTCCGAGTAGACCTGCTTGGCCTGCTTGCCGCTGATCGTGCCCGCCTCGACCAAACGCAACAGCTCGGCGAGCTGGCCCGCGCTGACCGGAAGCTCGGCGCTCGTTCCGTGCACTCGGGCGTCGCGAAGGACTTCGGTCCCGAGCCAATTGGCGATCTTGACGGGCTGATCCAGCTCGCGTCGCGTCTCTTCGAACAGCCGCACGTAGGCGGGATGCTGCGTCAGGGTCAAAGCGGCCTGACGCGAAAGGCCGAGCTCGCTGGTCCAACGACGTCGCACCTCGGCGGGCAGCTCCCCGAGCTTGCCGCGCTCCTGTTGTACCATCGCGTCGCTCACGACGAGCGGCGGCAGGTCGGGCTCCGGGAAGTAGCGGTAGTCATGGGCGTCTTCCTTGGAGCGCAAGGTACGCGTACAGCCCGTGTTCGGGTCGAAGGCTCGCGTCTCCTGGTCGATCTGTCCGCCCGCATCCAAGATCGCGGTCTGGCGGACGATCTCCACGTCGATGGCGCGCTGGACGAAGCGAAACGAGTTCAGGTTCTTGAGCTCGCAGCGCGTGCCGAGCGTCTGGCTGCCCCTGGGCCGCAGCGAGATGTTGGCATCACAACGTAGGCTCCCCTCTTCGAGGTTCCCATCGTTGGCTCCGATGAACAGCAGGATGTCACGCAAGGCTCTCATCATCGCTGCGGCCTCGGCGCTCGACTGCAGGTCCGGCGCGGTCACGATCTCGACGAGCGGTGTTCCAGCGCGGTTCAGATCCACAGCGGAATCGCCGCCGAGTCCGTGCAGGTTCTTGCCCGCGTCGTCCTCCATGTGCACGCGCTGGATGCGTACTTCGTGCGCCGCGCCCTCGAGCTCGAACTCGAGGCATCCTTCGACGGCCAAGGGCTCCTCGTACTGGCTTATCTGGTAACCCTTCGGCAGGTCCGGATAGAAGTAGTTCTTGCGCGCGAACAGGCTTCGAGATTGTACGCGGCACCCGAGCGCGAGCGCAGCGCGGACCGCAAGCCGCACCGCGCCCTCGTTGATGACCGGCAAGGAGCCAGGCAAGCCCAGGCAGACCGGGCAGACGTTGCTGTTCGGGGCACGGCCGAAAGCCGTGGCGCAACAGCAGAACAGCTTCGTCTCGGTGAGCAGCTGGGCGTGGACTTCCAGGCCGATGACCGGTTCGTAGTCCGTCGACACGGGCACCTCTTAACCACCCGGATCGGCGCGGGTCAACCAGGGCTGCCGCGCGAGCGAGCGGGCACGTCTCGGCGAGCAAGAGCGCGACTGCAGAGCGTCCCGCATTGCGCGAGCCGTTCCGGCCCGGCGACCCACCGCCCGGTACGCCTGGCAGGACGCCGGGAAGGCTCCTGGCGGCTCCTCGCGCAGGCCCCCCGAAGCCCCCGACTTCCGCCCCGCGCCTACCAGCGGATCAGCATGGTCAGGATCGACAGTCCCGCCCCGGTCCCGCAGAGGCAGACCAGGTCCCCGCGCTCGACGATGCCTTGCGAGACGGCCCACGCGAGCGTCGCTGGGATCGACGCGGCAACGCAGTTGCCCTCCTCGTGAACACGTTTGATGATCTGCTTGGGGGTGAACCCCCATCGCTGAAGGGCATCGACGCCGGGGCCCGAAGACTGGTGGGTCACCAGGGCTTTGACATCGCTCGGCCGCGCACCCGTCTCGGCCCACAGCCCGTCGAACACGGCGCGCACACGGGGAATGGCCATTCGGAAGACCGCCGGACCGTCCATGTGGAAGAGGTTGTCCGCCGGCTGAGTGACGGGGTCGTCAGGATGCAGCCTCATGCCGCCACCGCGCACTTCGGTGAGTCCAGCGCCCTTGGGGTAGGTCGTCATCTGGAACCCGAGAACCGCGCTGCTCTCGCCGGGCGGAGTGGGTTCGACGATGACCGCCGCCGCGGCATCACCGAACAGGGATGCGCTCTCCGGTTCGGAGAAGTTGCGCCCACGCGATGCCCACTCGGAGGACACGACGAGGATCCGTCGGTACGCATCCGTATGGACGAGGCTCGACGCTACGCGCAACGCAACGGGGAAGGACAGACACGTTGCGTGCACGGTCTGCGACGGAATACCCGAGTACCCGAGGGCCTCCTGGATGAACACCGAGCTATCCGGAAGTATCTGGTGAGGCACTCCGGAAGCATTCACGATGAGATCGGGTGGCGGACCGTCACCGAGAGCCTCCCGGGCGGCGCGTGCGCCCATGACGGCCATCGACTCGTCAGAGATGTGCCTGCTGAAGACGCCGGTGCGCGACGTGATCCACTCGGCTGTCACGCCGATGCGCGGAGCAAGCTCCTCGGAGGTTTCCACGCGTGGAGGCAAGTACCGGGCTATCTTGGCGACCTTGGCGCGCATCAACATGTCGACCCTGGGACGATAGCACGAGCCGTCTGGCTCGATCCATGACCCGGGGAGCCGGACGAGCCGGATGAGCCGGATGCGCTCAGGATTTCACAGCCGGCTCGCTTCCGCCAGGATGCCGGCCATGAAGTGAACCAGGGCCCACTGATCGCCAAAGGTCGGTTTGCCGTGCAGCTCGACGTGCGTGATGGCCTTGGTGACCAGCAGGCCGCCCAGGGTGCCGGCGGGGGCGCCATGCGCCAGCCACAAGGACTCGCTGGCCGGGATGACCGAATCGCCGGCGCCGTGCAGAAAGAACATCGGGACCCGGATGCTCGCCTCGATGCGATCGGGGCTCACCGCAGCGAACCCGGGTTTGCGGCGTTCGATTTCGGCAGCCAGCTCGCGGGCGAGCGCCTCGGTCTTGCCGTCGAAAAGCAGCTCGATGCGCGCACGCGCCGCTGGCGAGAGCGTCTCGGCATCCTGCTTCGCCTCCTTGAACCTCTCCCACAGCCAGTGCTTCACCGCCTGGCGCGCGGCGGGCACATCCTCGGGCGGGAAGAAGGCCTCGATGTGGTTATGCACCACGATCAGCGCACCGTAGTCGTGGGCCTCGAGTCTGTCGACGCTGCCGTCCGGGCGCTGGATTTGATTCGAGAGGAAGAAGCGCAGCACGCGCGCGAGGTCGTGGTGGCCGCCAACCGACACGACCAGCCCGATGCTCGGCGCCCAGCGTGGATCGGCCGCGGCGATGAGCCCGAGGCCGCCGGCGAAGCTCAGGCCCATCATGCCCACACGCGGCACGCCGAGCGCCTCGCCGAGCGCCCGGGCCGAGGCGCCGATGGTCTGGACCGAGGCCGGATCGATGCGGTAGTCGGCCAGCTCGCTCACCTCCGGGGTCAGCACGACCAGCCCGGTGGCGGCGATGGTGCGGGCAAAGTGAACCAGGCGCGGCTCCTCGATGCCGAGCCGGTGCACGCCGTGGATGATCACGAGGCCCGGAGCGCCCGTCTTGCCCACCGGCGAGTAGAGCCGTGCCTTCACCTGGCCACGCGGCGCCACAACGGTGAACGGCGTCTCGCTGAGCGGTGAACGGTACAGGCTCGCCAGGGTACCGGTGTCCCGAGGCGCGACGAACCGCATCAGCAGACTCGCCGCCTGCAGGTGCGCGCGCACCGGGCACCAGGCCACGGCGCCCAGCGAAGCGATGACCAGCACAGCGAAGAGCAGCTTCCAGAGGCGACGGCGTGGTTCCAGGGACCTCGGCATGGGTATCTGCTTTGCGCGGACCCCATCATAGCAGCGGCGCGGGCGGCCCTGGAACGGTGCCCGAACGCTCTGTGCCGCGAACCAGCCGCACAGGACGCTAGCGCGCCAGAAGCCGAACGAGTAAGCTGACATACGTGCCGCTCATCACCGAACAGGACTCGGCCTCGCGCCTAGCCCGCGCCATCGTGACCGATGTCCGTCTGTACAACGAGACAAGGCTCCTCTCGGGCGAGGATCTGACGGCCGAGATCGCCGAAGCACGGCAGCTCTATCGTGATCACGTCGAGCCGAGTCTCTACGATGGCTTCGAGACTGCGCTCGCGGAAGTACTGCCGGAGCTACAAGAGGGAGCGAACTCGATCGGCTCGGTCACGACGGATATTGCGCAGGATGCCAGCCCGCCCGCGGTGCTCCCGGACGGGCTCTTTCGCGACGAGCCCCAGCCGACGAAGCAGCCCTCGCGCGGGATCCCCGTCCCGGTGCTCTGGGTACTCATCATGGTGGCCATCGCCGTCACGTGGCTCGTGACGCGCTGAACCGAGCCGTGTCGTGCCGCCGCTGCGATGTGCTAGACTCCGTGACCACGAGTCAACAATGCCGCGTGTTTGCGTTGGTCTGACCAGAGCGGTGCTCTTCGGCGCGCTTGCCGCGGGCTGCGGCGGGACCACGCAGAGCGGTCCGGAAACGGACGGAACCGGCGGCGCTGCCGGCGGCGTGACAGCGACGGGCGGTGCGGAAAACCCAACGGGCGGCTCAGCCGTCCCGGGAGGGGGCTCGGCAGCAGCCCCGTCTGTCGGTGGAGCACTGGACAGCGGAGGCCTGACCACGGGCGGGGGCCAGTCAGCCGCGCCCGGCTCGGGCGGCGCGACCGCGAGCGGAGGCACTGTCGCGAGCGGAGGCGGGCGCACCGGGAACGGGGGCGCGACCGCGAGCGGCGGCAGGACCGCGAGCGGCGGCAGGACCGCAAGCGCGGGCCGGACCGGCAGAGGCGGCAGCGCCGGGACCGGCGGCGTCATCGAAGGCGGAGCCACGACCGAGAGCGGGGGCAGCGCCCAAACCGGTGGCATGACCGAAAGCGGTGGCTCGACCGGGAGCGGAGGCACAGCCGGAGCCGCGGGCGCTGCAGGCGCTCCACCGGTTCCCGACGGCTACGAGTGCGCCGCGCCCGAGCACTGTGCTCTCGACCGAGCGGACTGTGGCTGCCACGCGTCACCGGTCGACGACGCAGTAGCTGAGATCCCAGACCTCTGCTCACACGACGAATGCTCGGAGCTCGGGGCGCGCGCAGCAGACGTCACCTGCCTGCGCGGCCGCTGTTCGCTCGGCTTCGATTGTGATCGAGGCCACGTCCCCGGCACGCCATCCCCACCCGAGTGCCCCGAGGGCATGGTCGCGTCCGTGACAGAGGGCCAGTGGGGGCCGTGCGTCCCCGCCGACGAATGCACGCCGAGCAGCTCGCACCCGTATCCCATGGACCTGTACGCCGGCGTGTGGCTCATCGGCTGGGAAGACGACGCCCCACATTTCTCGGTGCTGCGTTTCCCCCCCGAGGTCGAGATCGGTGCAGGGGCCGACGTCGAGCTGCTCGCCGATCCGGAGATCAGCGGCAATCTGCCGTATTTCGAGTGCTCCGGCGTCGGCAGCTCAATGGCGACGGCACGCGTCGGGGCCTTCCAGATCGACCCGCCTCCGGATTGCGAGGCGATGACCGGGCTCTATCTGGTCTTCGTCGACTTCGACGACGCCAAGGGTCGCTGGGGTTCCACGCTCCGGGCAAACCTCGAAACCGTCAGCCCCGACCCCATCGAGGCCTACTGGTTCCCCGCCGACACCTGCGACGCTGAGATGACCCACTGTGCGATCACCGGGCCCTGACCGTGCCGGCTCGTCCGCCCAGAGACGCAGGCCGAGGGCAGGCGGAGACCGCGCCCCGCGCTTTGACGTGGTCGATTGCCCGCGCCAGACGGTCCGTGTCGGTGGGACCCCAGCGGGCTCGACGGGACGGTGAAACCATGAAACCTCTTGGCGTTGGCTTCGGAGAAATGGTGCTGTTCGTCGCGCTCGCCGCTGGCTGCGGCGGCAAGACGAGGAGCGGTCCAGAAGCGAACGATACCGGGGGTGCAGGAGGCACTGTCGCGGCGACGGGCGGTGCGCACAGCCACACGGGCGGCTCAGCCGTCCCGAGTGGCGGCTCGGCAGCCGCCCCGTCGGTGGGCGGAGCACCGTGGAGCGGAGGCCAGAGCGCGAGCGGTGGCCAGGCCGCCGCGCCCGGCTCGAGTGGCGCGAACGCGAGCGGGGGCATTGTCGCGAGCGGCGGCACTTACGGGAGCGGAAGCAGGTCTGCAAGCAGCGGTAGGTCAGCGAGCAGCGGCAGGACCGGCAGAGGGGGCAGCACCGCAACCGGTGGCATCATCGAAGGCGGAGCCACGACCGGGGGCGCGGGCCGCGCCGCAACCGGCGGCATGTCCCAGAGCGCAGGCGCCGCCGGAGCCGCGGGCGCTGCAGGCGCTCCTCCGATCTCGGGCGGCTATGAGTGCGCCGAGCCCGAGGACTGTGCGCTCGACCACGCGGGCTGTGCATGTCATGCGTCACCGGTGAACGACGCGTTGGCCGAGATCCCAGACCTCTGCTCACACGATGCGTGCTCGGAGCTCGGGGTGAGCGAAGCGGACGTCACCTGCTTGCGCGGCCGCTGTTCTCTGGGTCTCGATTGCGATCCCAGTCACGCCGCCTGCGCGCCGGCGCCGCCCCAGTGCGCCGAGGGCATGACGTTTTCCGTGGCGGAGCAGTGCTGGGGGCCGTGCGTCCCCGAGGACGAGTGCCTGCCGAACGTCTGGAGCCCGTACCCTTCGGAGCTCTACGCTGGCGTGTGGCTCATCGGTTGGGAAGGCGATTTGCTGAACTACTCGGCCCTCCGTTTCCCTCCGGAGGTCGACACAGCTTTCGAGGGCAACGTCGAGTTCCTTGCCGATCCGGGGCTGCCGGCCAATTCACCCTATTTCGATTGCACCGGCGTGGGTCGGTTCATGGCGATGGAACGCTTCGGGACCTTCGCGATCGAGCCGCCTGCGCAATGCGAGGCGACGATGGCCAGAGTCAGTCTGACGTTCATCGACTTCGCCGCTACCGAGGGTCCCTGGGGCTCTACGCTCCGGGCGACCGTTGAGACGTACGTCGGAACGGACCCCGTCGACGCCTACTGGTTCCCCGCCGACACCTGCGACTCGGCGATGACGAGCTGTAGGTTCGTCGGGCCGTGACCGATGGAGCCAGGCTCGGGCGAGCTGTCATCGGTTCACCGCCCGCTTCCACCCGCCTCGCGCTGATGCTTCGCAATCAACTCCCGTACGGCCGGAACGAGCGGCTTGGGAACGGTCATCACCGTGTCCGCGTTGCTCTCCGCCGCCGCTTCGTCTTCTGCGACGGCTTGCTCCTCGGACTGA
>JAFGIS010000470.1 GCA_016929495.1 Polyangiaceae bacterium
ACCACGGCGGGCTATGGCAAACTGGCCGAAATTGTAGGCAGATATATCTAGTTTCAGCAAGCGGCTAGAAGGTAAGCCGGGCAACTGAGCAAACACACGGGGCCGGCGAGGTGACCGGCCCCGGTAGGGAACCTTAATCAACAGAATAGGAGCCAGTCAGATGGCCAGCTCGATTTCATCGGTGATCCGCTTACGGTCGGCGTCGACGAGCTGGGTGTAGATCGTCGTCGTCTTGACGCTCGCGTGGCCCAGCTCCTTCTGGATGTGCGTGATGGGCGCGCCGGCGAGGACGGCGTGCGTGGCATGCGAGTGGCGCAGCGTGTGGCAGGTCACCTTCTTTTTGAAGCCAGCCGCACGCCGATACTCAGCCATGTATAGCTGGGCGACGCGCGACTTCAGATGAGAGCCCTCTTCCATTCCGGGAAAGAGCCACTCACCGCCGCGCGGACCATCCGCGCCGAGCCAGACACGGATTTGGTCAGCCAGGTCGGCTTTCATGTACACCACCCGCTCCTTGGAGCCCTTGCCCCAGACGCGGATAGATCGCGTGTCCAGGTTGATGTCCTCGACGCGAAGTGAGACCGCCTCACTGACACGCAGGCCGACCAGATACATCAACCTGAACAAGAGCTGGTCACGCCGACCTACCTCGCCCTCACGCGCATCGATGGCGGCGAACAGCAGCCGGGTCTCATCCTGGGTCAGTGCCCTGGGCAGCACCTCGGGGGTTTTGATGCGCGGCAGGGCCTTGACCGGGTTTTTGGTCATCAACCCTTCGTTGACGGCAAAGTCGAAAAACCCGGAGAGAACCGTCATCCTGCCGGCCAGGGTGCGCGGCTTGCAGCCGCGATCTTTCTGCATCCGAATCCAGCGGCGGAGCGTATCCGGCGACACGTCGAGGCTAAAGTCGCCGGTCTCCAACATGTAGAGCTGGAGTGTCTTGCGATACTCCACGATGGTTCTCGCCGCCCGGTTCGAGATCTCAAGATCGGTGAGGAAACTCTCGATCGCGACCCAGCCGGCAAAGGTGCGGCGCAAATGCGCCGCCTGCTCGGGTGTCAGTTTGTCGGCCATTATCTGGCTCCTTTCTAAGAGTGAGATATATTGTAGCGTTACAATATATTATACCAGAACTGATGTTCTTTTGTCAAATCGAGGCAGGCAGGGATCGGGCTATTTCCCGGGAAATAGTTTCGGAGGGGCGGCGAGTGTCGAAACTGGACGAGTTCAAGAAACGGGCGGCGGCGCATGGGCAGGACGTGACGATCCACGGGTTCGTGTCGGCGCCGGCAGGGGACTATGTCGACCCTTACAGCGGGCATCCAGACCCGGACGATCCGGACTATCCGGCGGCGATTCCGGAGCCGACGTACGCGACGGCGGTCACGGTGAAAGGGTTCGTGCAGCCGGCGAGGGCGCAGGACGGCGGGGAGCGGTTCGTGGTGGCCAGCTGGGGGGAAGAGGTGAAGGTAGCGAAGGTGGCGTATGTGCCAGGGGACCAGGCGGTAGGGCACCGGGACAAGATCATCACCGGGGGCACGACGTACTGGGTAGCCGGCCTCGGGGAGCATGACGACCAGGACGCGACGGTGATGCGGCGGGTGGACCTGACGGAGAGCGTGCCGAACGGGTAGAAGGGAGCGCGGCGTGGGGCAAGGTGTAGAGGACCGGTGGGTGGATCTGAGGCCGCATCTGCGGCAAGTGCTAGGGCTGTACGTCGTGCCCGGAGATCTGGGCAGGGCGGTGGGCGACGTCGAGGCGCAGCTGCGGGCCTGGGTGGACGCGATTGCCGGCCAGGTGACGGTGGAGCAAGCGCGCGAGCTGACGGCGCTCGACAGGGAGCTGCGGCAGGGGAAGGCCGAGCTGGAAGAGAAGCGAGGCATGCTGGACGCAGCGGTGCGGGCAGAGGTCGCCGAGGAGCTCGACGAACTGCGCCGGCTAGCGGCGCTGGGACAGGGGCTGCTGGGCGCGGTGGAAGCGCTGGGGTACGCGTGGGCAGCCGGCCAGTGGCGCGCGGCTGCGGAAGCTGAGTCGGCGATGGGCAGGGCGGCAGGGTAGGGCGGTAGCCGATGGATATGGCGGTCGAGTGGCGCGGGCTGACAAAGATGGCACAGAACCTGTACGGGGTGCCGCGATTCATGGACAAGACGATCAGCGATTGGTACACGCGGCCGATGATGATGAGGGTGTGGGATCGGTACGTGGCGAACCTGCAGGGCCCTCGCCGGCCGCGGAATTTCCGGGGACCGGTGCCGGCGACGCTGCCGGTGGGGATCCGGAGCGGGGAGCTGCTGGCGGGTGCGAACAAGGTGCAGTTGAACGCGCTGGCCAGCCGGGTGTTCAACGCGGTGCCGCACGCAAGTTACATCGAGTTCGGCACGGAGCACATGGCGCCGCGCCGGCCGCTGGGGACGGCGGTGGACGTGGAGAGCCAGGCGGTGCCGGGGCAGATGGGCGAGGTGATGGACCGGCTGCGGCAGTACGCGGAGAATTAGGGGGTGACAGATGAGGCAACATAGTTACGGCACCGCTAAGCGGTGCGACGAATGCGGAGAGTGGCACAACGTGCTCTTTGGGATCGGCCTGCGGCGGGTGTGCGCCAAATGCCTGGACGCGCAGGAGCCGGCGGGATTGGTGGATGCGCCCAGCAAGGATGAGGTGCCGGCTATGGTCGATGAGGGCGTGCAGGCTGACGTCCTCCTGAATGGAGAGAGCATCTTCGACGGCATGCCAGAGAGCGAGGGGATGGCGGCCGACGATGCCGGTGACGTCGAGGTCGAGGCGCCGGGCAAGCGGGGCCGGAAGCGGTAGGCAGGCGTGAACCTGAAAGCGGCGGTGGACGCTCTGATCTACCTGTGGCAGAACTCGGACCCGTTCAACGGGACGAATGCGCTGTATTCGGCAGTACGGTTCGTGCCGGAATATCCACAGGCAGGGATGGCGACGCCGGCAGTGGGGTTGAGCCTGGCGGGCGGCGTGGGAGTCGGGAAGGAGATCGGATGGGCCAACCGGTGGCGGACGCCGCGGATCCAGGTCGATATCCTCGCCGCGGACATGCTGGCGGCGACGCGCATCTACCAACACATGCGGACGGCGCTCATCACAGACCTGAACCACGCGGGCGCGACGGGGGACGCGGGCGATCCGGGGAAGGGGTACCTGCACGCGCAGGGGATTCGCAGGGTGGTGATGGGGGAACCAATCGAGCAGCCGTGGGACGACGCCGGCAGGGTGCGCCGGCTGGTGGCGGACGCCGAGCCGCTGTTTGCAGACGCGTGAGGGGCAGGGAGCGGGTAGATTGGTAGATTGGTAGATTGGTAAATTGGTAGGCCGTAGAGCCAACGACAGGGCAATTGGACCAGGCAGGCCGGTGAGCCAGGGCGCGAGGGGACTCGTGCAAGGCGAGCCGGTTTTTTCATGCCGAGAGGCGAGGAGGGACAGATGTATATCGACGGGACGAGTTCGAGGTTGCAGATTGAGCACGACGGGGTGGCGATTCGGGACGTGCAGAGCTTTGACTATGAGATCTCGCGTGACCTGCGGGCGAGGGGCGAGGGGATCGGGTTTCCGACGCAGACAGAGATCGTGCCGGGGGTGCTGGGCGCCGGCACGTTCAACATGACGCTGAAGAAAAAGACGGACGACGACCAGGGCGGGCTGTTCGAGGACCTGATGCACGGGTCGGCGATCACGATTCGGGAGACGATCGCCGCCTCGTCGAGCACGCACACACTGGCGGAAGCGGGAGACGTGGTCGCCATTCTGGAGATCCGGTACAACACGACCACCGACGTGACCCTGCTGGAAGGCCGGGACTACGTGGTGAACTACTCGACCGGGGTCATCACCTTTGACGCGGCGACGGCGGAAGCCGCGACGGTGAAGTACGTCGTGGACTCGCCTATCATGGGCGCGAACCTGATGGAAAACTACTGCTTCGAGTACGCCGACGTCGACAGCCTGTGGGCGGTGATCAGCGCCGGCGCGGCCACGATGGTGAGAAGCAGTGCACAGCAGTACGTCGGCACGCACTCGCTGCTGTGTACGCCTGGCGCGCAGAACGACGGCTGCGAGTATGTCAAGGCGATGACGGTGATCCCGGGGCAGCAGTATCGCTTCCGGTTTGCCATTCGCGGGGTGCTCGGCGACACGTTCACGGTCAATTTTGTGGACACGGCCGGCGCAGTGGCGATGACGCCGGTAGGCGCGGCGGGCGCGTTGGCGGCGGGCGCGACGTGGTACATCTGGGAGTACACGTTTACGCCGGACGACGCGACCATCGACCAGATCGAGATCATCAATACCGACGTGGCGGCGGGGGCGTTCAACCTGGATCACCTGCAGCTCGGGCTGGATGCGCCGCTGCACGACTTTGGAGACGGGCAGTTGAAGCCGTTCCCGTTCAACGTGGTGCAGTATGACCTGGACGGGAAGCGGCTGCGGAAGTTCATCGGGTGCCAGTGTGGGACGCTCGGCGGCAGCATGGGCGGGGTGGACAGCGACCAGGAAGAAAACTGGTCCGGCATGTTCATCCGCATGCTGGACAACGAGGCGTAACCCTCGCCCAGGGCCTGCCGCCAGTTACGGACGTCCGTAGTCGGCGGGTGGCGGGCGGGGATGAGATGGCAGCTCGCGAGCCGGCGTGGTTGCAACGCCGCGCTCCGCCGCGCCGGCTCGCGGCTGTATAGAAGTGGTATCGGGGATCAGGGATCGGGGCGCGGCGAAACACAACGGCTGAAGCCGTTACTACGAACTGGAAGGAGCGCGTGAGATGATGGACGAAGAGCGTGTGGAGTACGAGGTGAGGCCGGCGTCCAGCATGACGCTGGACGGGGCCACGGGGGCACAGATGGAGGAGTACGAGGAGGCGACGTGGGAGGCGCTGTGCGAGCCGCCTCCGGTCAAGAGCCTCGTGATCGACTTTGGGCCGAATCACGGCAAGCTGCTGGTGAAATACCGGCCGTTCCTCTCTTTCGAGCGGCATCAGCAGTTGAGCCGCAAGTTCAAGATGGACGATCCGGCAAAGCGGGACAGCCGCGGCTTTATGATCGCGGTCCTCGCCGACGTGCTGACGGCGCCGCGGGTGACCACGCCGCAGCACGAGCGGATGCTCGGCAAGGCGAATTTCGCGATTCTCAATCAGATCCTGCTCGACGTGGTCGGTGCCGAATCGAAGGAGCTCGAGGCCGTCCGCGACGACCTGGGAAACTAGCCAAGCTCCTGGTGCACGGCGGCACGCCGCCGGGCGAGATGGACTCGCTGGAGCTGATGATCGCGGTGGTGGCGGATTACCAGAGCCGGCTGAGAAGTGAGCTGGTGGCGGCGATGGTGGCGGAGGAGAAGCGGCTGACAGAGGCAATCGGGGCCCGGGCTGCACGCCGGGCGGTGCTGGCCGACCTGGCCTTCGCATACGAGGCACACCAGGAGCGGGCCCGGGAGCGGAACCGGGCGATCGAGCGGCAGAAAGCGAAGGGCCGCAGGAGATAACCACGGGGGTGGGGGCGGAGCATCCTCCTCCACCCCTTTTATCAAGAGGGCGCATTCATGGCGTACCAGGTCGACGCAATCTTCAGGGCCATAGACCAGGTGAGCGGCACGGCGCAGCAGATCGGCAGGAATGTCGACGGCCTGAGCGGTACCGTAACGCGCGCCGGCCAGAGTATGATGGCGGCCGGGGCGAAGATGACGGCGGGCGTGACGGCGCCGATTGTGGGGCTGGGGGTGGCAGCGGCGAAGGCGGCGATCGACGTGGAGAGTGCGTTTGCCGGCGTGATCAAGACGACGGACGGCCTGGTCGATAGCACGGGCACGCTCACGGCGGCCGGCGAGTCGCTAAAGCAGCAGTTCAGGGACCTGGCGAAAGAGGTGCCGCTGGCGGTCGAGGAGCTGATGCACATCGGCGAGATCGGCGGGCAGCTCGGGATCGGCAAGGATCAACTGATCGAGTTCACGCGGACGATCGCGGCACTGGGCGTGAGCACGAATCTGTCGACGGACGAGGCGGCGACGGCGCTGGCGCGGATCTCGAACATCTTTGCCGTATCGACGGACGACATGGGGGAAAACGTGGCGCGCCTCGGGTCGACAATCGTGGCACTGGGAAACAATTTTGCGACGACAGAGGCAGAGATCACGAATTTTGCACTGCGCATCGCGGGCGCCGGCAAAATCGCGGGCCTGTCGCAGGCGGACATCCTGGCCATCGGCACGGCGATGAGCAGCGTGGGCGTGCAGGCTGAGGCAGGCGGCACGGCGGTGCAGAAGGTGCTGATCGCGATGAACACGGCGGTGACGAGCACCGGCCAGGCGTTCGTAGACAATACCGCGGCCATCGGCATGATGGAACAAAAGCTGATGAGCCTGAACGCAAACCTGGTGCGCTACGAGGCGCAGACGGGGATGACCGCGGGCCAGATGCGCGATCTGTACCAGGCGTTCCGCGAGGGGGGCGGGTCGCTGGAGGAGTTTGGCCGGCAGCTCGGCGACTCGGGCCGGCAAAAGCTCTTTGAGACGGTGCTGGCGATCGACGCGACGCGGGAGGCGATGGCGGCGCTGGCGGCGGAGCAGGGGAAGCCGGTGAACACAGGCAATCTGACCACGTTCGCAAAAGTGGCCGGGATGACGGCGACGGAGTTCAAGGCGGCGTGGCAGGAGGACGCGGCCGGCGCATTCCAAAAGTTCGTCGAGGGTCTGGCGGCGGAGGGCGACAACGCGGTCAACGTGCTGAGCGACCTGGGGCTCGAGGATCAGCGCCTGGTGCGGTCGTTCCTATCGCTGGCAAACGCAGGCGACCTGCTCGGCGAGACGATCGCCATGGCCGGCGAGGCGTGGGACGAGAACTCGGCACTGACACGCGAGGCAGGCCTGCGATACGCGACGGTGGAGAGCCAGCTCGCGATCCTGAAGAACACGTTCAAGGATTTCCTGGTCACGCTGGGAGACCGGTTCCTGCCGATCATTCGCGAGGTGGTGGACTGGCTGAAACCGCTGATCGACGGGTTCTCGAAGGCTCCGGACAGTGTCATCGCGACAGGGCTGGCCGTCGCCGGCCTGGTGGCGGCGATCGGGCCGGCGCTTATGGTGATGGGCGCGCTGACGACGGCGCTGGGGTTCCTGTTGTCTCCGATCGGGCTGGTGGTGGCTGCGGTGGCTGCCCTTGCAGTGGCCTTCGCCACAAACTTTGGCGGCATCCGGGACGC
>JAFGIS010000471.1 GCA_016929495.1 Polyangiaceae bacterium
CGGAGCCCGTGCCTCGCCGCTCCGCTGCCCGGGGCCAAGCGTGGTGCCGAATGCGGTTCCACGCTGGCGATCGGCGCCGACCCCTGCCGCGTCACCCGGTGATGCGGCCGCGGCAGGGGCTGCGCGCGACCATCGGCGGGGACCGGCCCTGCCCAGGACGCGCCGGGCGCGACCACCGGCGGGGACCGGCCCTGCCCAGGACGCGCCGGGCGCGACCGAGCAGCGACGAAGGGGGCTGCTACGTGCGCGACTTCCGTTCGTCCTTGGCCGAGCCCTGAGCCAGCCTGTATGCTCAAATGTTCCGCCCCAGCCACCGCCCCGTCACAACGCCAGGTGAACCGATGTTCGGATCCCAGAACAACGACGACAAGCCCGATTTGTCCAACCTGCGCGAGCTACTCTTCGCGGACGCGCCGCTCGAGCTGTGGCGGCCGACCGACCCCGCATCGAACGCGCAAGAGCCCTGGCTCGGCTTCGACCAGGCGCGTGCTGCACTGTCCGGCGGCGACAGGGTCGGTGCGATCACCGTGCTGCACCGCATCGCTCGCAACCCTTGCTTCGAGGCCAGACAACGCCTGCAGGCGTGGACCGGCCTGCGCGCGCTGGGCGCTTCGCCCGGGGACGACGAGGGGAAGCATGTCTGCGGCGTGGTCATCGATGTGCACCTCGAGGATGGCCTCGATACCCTCGCCGCCTACGACGACCGGACCGCCCGCTACATCAACCACGGCGGCAAAGTCATCGTGTGGGAAGGCTCGGATACTCCGGTCAACCGCCGTATCGACGAGCTGCTCGCGGCAGCGCAGTCCATCGTGGAATACATCGGCCCTTGGGAGGGGCCGCGCCCCGGGGCGCCGGATCCCGGCCTGGCCCGGATCAGCTTGCTCACGCCGTCTGGGCTTCATTTCGGCGAAGGACCCTTCGAGGACCTCAGTGCCGATCCCATGGGCGGAGCCATCCTCGGCGCCGGGGCCCTGTTGATGACGACGCTGATCGATATGGCCGGGCAAGAGTAGACTGAAACGCTGCGCTCGGTTCGGCAGCGGGCGGCACGCTGGCCGTCCTGTGCCCGCGGCGTTTCAATGGAAACGCAGCCCGCCCGACAACGAGTACCGGTTCAGACGCGCCCCGAATCGAGGGTCCGTCGCTGCCCTCACCCAAGTGGGCGCAGCGACAGACCCGGCATCCCAAACGAAACGAGAGTACCAGTGCGGCGTCTCGATGCTGTGTTCGCGCGGGTGGAGCGAGCGTCCATGACTGGCCGAGCGCGGGGCCAGGGGAGGGCCAGGGGAGGGCCAGGGGAGGGCCAGGGGAGGGCCAGGGGTGCCCGCCGAGAACAATCGGCGGCCGAAGACCGAGCGGAACCGACGCGGCACGCAAGCGCCAGCTGGCGGAGACTCGCTCCGGGGCGAGCAGGGCTCGACAACGGACGAATGTGGATTCGATTCGGGGCCTCGGCCTCAGTCGCGGACACTCCGCTGCAGCGTGGCTTCAGTGTCCATCGCGGAGGCCTCGATGTCTTGTTCTTTTCGAGTGCGAGCAAGTCGATTCCCCTTGACAGGGGTCCGGCGCTCCCCGCGACGGTCGCGGCGAATCGCGCGCGGAGCGCACGTCGCGCGCACGTGCGCGCGTCGAGACGAGCGATCACCGATGCAGACGAGTCGCCATGCGTCGGACGCCTCGAACGCCTCGCTCGGTGTCACCGACGAGCTCGAGAAATGCCATGGTATCTTGAGTCATGACGCTCGATAGCTCACTCGACCACGCCTTGCGGAGAGCGGCAAGGCTTTCCAACGACGAGCTCAAGGCCGAGCTCGTCGCCATCGTCCAGCAGGACCGCCGGCTGACGGCTGAGCTGCTCGTTCACCTCGGCGAAGTCGACGCGCGGCGCCTGCATACTTCTTGGGCGTTTTCGTCGCTGTTCAGATATGCCGTGGAATGCCTCGGATTCAGTGAGGACGAAGCGTACAAGCGCATCACCGCGGCGCGTCTGGTGCGCAAGTTCCCGGCTGCGCTCGGCCTGATTCATGGCGGTAGCCTGCACTTGTCCGGACTGCTCGTCGTGGCGCCCCATCTCACACGCGACAACCACGGTGAGCTTCTTGGCGCAGCGTGCAACAAGACCAAGCGGCAGGTCGAGCAGCTCACTGCCGAACGCTTTCCGCGACCCGACGTGCCGGCGAGCCTACGCAAGCTCCCGGCCGCGTCCCGGGAAGCGGCTGGAAGTGACGTCGCCGTGCGGCTTGCGGCATCAGAACCGGCTGCGGCCACAGCGCGTCAGGCGACAACAGAGCCGGCCGACGCCACGCCGGGACAGGCGGCAACTGCACCGGCCACGGCAACATCGAGCTCTTCGGTACTGTCTTCCGACACGTCTTCCCCAGCCGGTACGACCACGCTTCGAGCCGGCGCACGGACCCCAGACAACAGCTCGCCAGCCCCAGAAGGCGGTCCACCCACCCTGGAAGAAGGCACAATGGCAGGCAGACACGACCCCGCAGCTCCTGCCAGGCCGATGACGTCTTCGCCGCGAGCCAACGAAGAGACTGCTGCCAGCCTACCCGCTCGAGCGATGCAGTCGACCGCCGCGTCCGCCCGCAAGCTCGATCGGCCGCGCATCGAACCTCTGGCCGCTGCGCGCTACCGAGTTGTCTTCACCGCCAGCGGCGAGCTCGTCCAGAAACTCGAACGCGCCCAGGAGCTTGCCAGCCACGCGGTGCCGCCAAGCGATATCGCGGCTCTGTTCGAGCGGGCGCTCGACGCTCTCATCGCCTGGGAAGAGAAGCGTCGCTACGCGACGAAGCCCAGCCAACCACGAACCAGCGGTACGCCTCGACGAGCAATCCCACCCGGTCCGCCGGAGGATTTCGCTCTGGAGGCAAAACCGCTCGGCTGCACAGAGGGTCTCGCTCTGGAGCTCAAGCCCCCCGGTCCCGCGGCATCTCTCGCTCCGGAGCGAGCTGTCGACGTGCCGCGCGGTTCGTCGTGTCCGGACACCACGGAAACCGCGCGCAACGAACGCAGAGGCTCCCGCCACGTTCCTGCGCGTGTGCGCCGCGCTGTCTTCGCGCGAGATGGCGGACGCTGCACGTTCGTGGATCCCAAGACCGGTCGTCGCTGCGACGAGCGGCGTTTCACCGAATTCGAACACGCCGAGCCGCACGCGTTCGGAGGTCCACCCACCGAGGCCAACCTCAGGACGCTGTGCCACGCGCACAACGCTCTCTTGGCACGGCGCGCTTTCGGGGAGCAGTACGTCGCGGCTGTGGTGTCGCGGCGGCGTGGGGAGCTGGCGCCACACAAGCGTTGACCCGGAGTGTCCGGGTGAGGCCGACCCCTGGATGGAGGACTGCTCGGCTGTGGTGTCGCGGCGGCGTGCGGAGCTAGCGTCACACAAGCGTTGACACGGAATGCCTGGGTGAGGCGGACCCTTGGAGGACCGCTTGGCTGCGGTGTCGCGCCGGCGTGAGGTTGTGGGCCATTGAGCGACTTTTCGAACGCGGTGTCACGCCGACATGACCCTTGGTCTTGACCCTGGCTGTTACGACCTGCCGGCGTGCGAGCATCGCGTCGCAACACGGCCGGATGCGCCCTTGCGATCCCAGCCACGACGCGCCGCTGGGCTGGAGCGCTCGCCGTTCTCTGCCGCGCAAGCTGCCCGCATCTCGCTACCTACAGCAGCCACAGAGCCGGCGGCTTTGAGCGGGCTGCAGAGGTGCCCCTGTCCCCAGTCTCGGTCCACTCCTGGCAGCTCGGACTTGCCCCCCTGCGTCGACATCCCGCCGTTTCCCCTGCGTCGGCATCCCGCCGTTTCCCCTGCGTCGGCATCCCGCTGTTTGCCCCCGTTTCCCCTGCGTCGGCATTTCGCTGTTTGCCCCGTCGGCATGCACCCGTTCTACGGTTCGATCTGTGCCGCGAACCCGACCCCGAGCCACAGCCCTCCGTAGCGCTTGGACGTTCCGTCGAGCAACGTCACGGGCACGTGGCGGAGCACGGCGCCGGCCTCCGGTGCCAACGCGAGGCTGGTCGAAGGGGACAGGGACAGCGTGAGCGCGGCCCGTGCGGCCAGCCGCGCGCTGTACGTTTCCTTCTGGTTGGCGATCGCGTCGACGGTTTGGACGCGTCCGAGGCGCACCATGGCCGCTGCGGCGACCAGGCCCGCGTCGAGGCCGAGAGCGGGGGAGAGCTCGAGGGACGCGCCTGGAGCCAGGGAGAGCTCGGACCATTGTACCCAGGACCGAGCGGCGTCCGCGCGTGTTCGTCCTGTCCACCAGGATGCACCCAGATCGATGTAGGCCGCGCCCGCGTGCACGCTGGCGCTCAGGCTGGGTCCGGCGAGCCACAGGTCGTCGGGGCCCACCAGACTGGCGCCAAAAGAAGGCGCGACGACGAGCCTGGGCGTCTTGCTGCGCAGGGCCTCGGAGCTCGCTGCACTCGCTGCGGCGCGGGCCTGTCGTCTGAGTCTGGCCGCTTCGGCCAATCGGTCGCGGCGCAGGCGTCGCGCGAGCTCGGCTGCGGCCAGAGCGATGCGCCGCGCGTGCAGCTGGGCCTTGCCCGTGAGCGTCGAGATGCTGCGCGCACCGTAGAAGTTGCCTCGCTCCCATAGCTCCACTCTGAGCGTGGACTCGTCCAGGCGCACGACCCGGAAGAACAGCGCGGTCGGCTGGTTGCGTACGGTGGGAGACGGAGGTACCTCGAGCTCGGAGAGCTCCAGCTGCACCAAGCGCCGGGTGAAACGCGAATCGACCACGCTTTCGACCTCCGGCGTGATCTCGACGACGAACGTGGCCGGCGAAGCGGCAGCCCTTGCGGACACCAGTAGCGCAGCCACGACGAGCAGCAGGATGGCCGCTGGCTCGGTTCGAGATCCGCGCGCGATCAGGTCAGCGGTTCGTCTCGGCCGCGGGCTTTTCGGTCGTAGCCGCAGGTACTTCGGTCTCGGACGGTGCTGCGCCAGTAGCCGCAGAGCTGCCTGCGTCAGCCAGCTCGTCGAGCTGCGCACGCAGTTCATCACTGTGGCGACCGTTCGGGAAGTCCTGCGCATACTGCGTGGCGAGCCGGCGAGCTTGTGCCAGATCGCCTGCTTCTATCGCGACCTGAACCTGCCGGGCCAGCGCATCTTCCGCGAAATCACCCTCTGGAGACAAGGAGCGATAGGTGCTGTACGCCTGGGCGGCTCCGGCCCGGTCACCGGAGGCCTCGAGCAGATTGCCGAGCGACCAGGCGGCAATGGGGGCGTTTGGGTCGTCGGGATAGCGCTGGACGACCGTCTGCAGAGCCTGGAGCGCTGAGGGCCGGTCCCCGGTCGCCCGAGCGATGTCGTGCAGAATCATCAGCTGTTCGGGCGACGCCTCGTTCACGGCAGCCCCGAATCCACCCTGACGGTCGAGGGCCTGGCGGGCCGCCTCGTAGTCGAGCTGGCCAGCAAGCGTCTGCCAGTCTGGTGCGGGCGCTGCAACCGGGGCAGGTGGCGGGGCGGCGACGGGCGACGGCTCGGCTGGCCGCGGCGCAACAGACTCCTTCAGATGCGTGTGCCGGCCTGGCGCTGCCGCACGCGCGGCCAGCCGCGGCCGCAGCGCTGGCTTGCTCGGCGTCGCCACCGGAGGCCGATTCTCCTGGCCCGACTGCGCCGGGCGGACTGCCGGTTCGGCGAACATCGTGGGGGTGCTGGCAACCGGTTCGCTGTAGCGCATGCCGACGAGCACGCCGCCGCCGAACAGTAGCAGGGCGCAGGCAGCTGCACTGAGCATCCACAGTGAGGAGCCGGCCGGTTGGCGCCTGCGCGATGCTCGAAGATCCACGGACAGGCGTTGCCAGACGCGGTCGATGCGCTCCGGATCCGCCTGGCTGCGGAATAGGGAGCGCGGGAAGTCAGGAAGGTTCTGTCGTTCGTTCATGTTGCCTCCCCCGGAAATGCGGCCACGAAGTGGGAGGAGAGAAAACGTTGTGCGCGAGAGATCCTGCGTTTGGCCGTCGCCAGCGAGCAGCGGCAAAGACGCGCCACCTCATCGAGAGGATGACGCTCGATGGTACGCAGCATCCACGCAATGCGGTCACCAGCCGGCACGGTCTGCAGCAGGGCGTACAGCTGGGCGAGCTGGGCACGGTCTTCCGGGCTCGCTTCGGCCGCGGCAATGGCGTCGATTTCCACGGGTTCACCTACGGCCAGACCGAGCCTTTCGAGTAGGCGCCTCCGGCGCATTCGGGTCGCAACGAGCCTGACGACGATGGCGCCGAGCCAGCCGCGGAAGGCCGGGGGATCACGCAGTTCGCCGAGCTGCTCGTGGGCCTTGAGGAAAGCGTCGTGGACGATGTCCTCGACGTCCACCACACTGCCCTGGATGCGCACCGCCAGGCTCATCACGTAGCCAGCATGACGCCGATAGAGCACCTCGTAGGCGGCCACGTCCTGGCTCTGCGCGAGGACGACGAGCTCGGCGTCCTCGAGCTCGGTTCGGGCACCGCGAGGGCCGCTGCTTCTCGGGGATTTGCCCACGAGCATGAGGCGGGCACGCCGCTCGGCCTGCGACGAGGACTGGACCACAGAGTATGGACGCAGAATGCCCCCGATCCGGCTCAGCGGCGAGGAGCGCTGCGCGGTCCATGGGGTCGGGTCGGGTGGAGATCCGCCCGGCGACGGACCGCACGCTTCGAGCTAACCAATCGGATCTGTTGATCTTTTCGGATTAGTTCGCAGCAGGTTGAGCCACTTCTGACCGCTCGCGCGTCCTTGCTGTATTCGGGCCGAGCCGCGTTGGCGTGGCCCGGTTCAGGAGGATCCCCATGAAGAAGCTGTTCGCTCTGATTCCGATGGCTGCGATGATGGTTGCCTGTGGCGGCTCGGCCCCCGAAGCTGAGAATCCCGAAGCTGCCGCGACCCCGGCTGCTCCGGCCGAGGCTGCGCCCGCCGAAGCCGCCCCGGCTGAGGAGGCCACCGAAGCTCCGGCCGAAGAGGCCGGCGAAGCTGCCGCTCCGGCCGAAGAGGCTGCCCCGGCGGCTGAGTAATTCCCAGACCACTAGGAACGGCTGGGGTGAACGCTCGCGAAGCGTGTTCACCGCAGCCGTTTTGCTTTTGTGCCCCCCGTCCGAGCCAGGAAACGCATTGTCACTCATGTGCCTGTCTTGGCACTCGTGACGCGTTTCGATTGAAGCGATGGGTTTTTCGCCGCCCCCGACCGGGCGAGGGCGGCGAAGGACACGCCGCTTCCCACCGATCTGACCCGCGTCACTCCTGGGTTCTGGCATCGTACCAATCGAAACGATGCACTAGCACTAACGAGGCTGCGCCTCAGACCGACGAGGCTCCCGACATCGCACCCCGTCAGGCGGGGTGCGCCCCACGCCGCGCGTGGGCCCCATTTGCCAAACGGTCACAACCTGACTCAAACGTAACGGATATCGCTCTTCAAGGTCTCTAGCGCGAGCTGATCGTCTTGCGTAGGTCGACCACCAGGCGGGTTCGTCCCACGAGCAGCTCGTCACCCTGAGTGATTTCTTGTTCACCGCGGATGCGCAGGAACACCCCGGTGCGCGAGCCCATGTCGCTCAGGACGACCGTGCCTGCTTGCTCCTCGATGAGACAGTGCTGGTCGGCTACCAGCCTGTCGTCCGGAAACTGCAAATCGCCGACCGCCGCGCCGATTTGCAGCGCATTGCCTCGAGCCACGACGCAGGCTCCGGGGCCGCCTCCCTCGAGAACTTGCAGCACGCGGAACGAAGACGGCCACTTGGGGGAAGAGTAGAAGTAGGTGGGGTCCGGATCCGGACCGTCGTCAGCAATCGGATTGGCGTCGAGCCGGAGCAACTGATCCCCGACGACGAACTCATCGCCGTAGCTGAGCTCGACGGGCGTACGGATCCGGAGGAATACGCCATTGCCGTTGCCCAGATCCTCGAGCCACAGCCGCCCGTCACGATAGGTGAGCTTGGCCTCGCGCGGATGGCAGAAGACATCGCCGTCCAGCGACACGGCGCCTTCTGAGCCAATGACCGCCTCCCGACCTTGTGGCTCGTACCGTTCCGGTCCCCCGAACAGACTACGGAGCACGTGAAGGCGGTAGTAGCTGACGCGTGCGCCGTTCTTGGGCGCCAGACTCGTGGGCTGCGGGCGAGCCGGCGGTGCGCCGGGTGCTTCCGGCGCTCGTTTGGCCTCGGCGCGCTCCTGGCGATGGCTCGCGAGCTTGCCCAGATCGACCGAAGGCGGGGCGGTCAGCACGTCCATGCCGCCTGCGTCGCCGCCGTCGAGGATGCGGTCGAACTTGCCCTCACGAAGCATGAGCACCATCTCCAGGTGCTGCGCCTTCATGAGTCCGCGCACGTACTCGGCGACGTCGGGGCGGTTCACCTGTTCGGCATACGCGCGTTTGTGGCTCTTGACGATGCGTCCACCATCGGCGAACAGATGGGTCACGACGTGGGGATGGTTCAGGCCGGAGTCTTCCGTCTGAACGTGGAAGGTCCGATCACGGAAACGGATGTTGTTGTTGAATCCGATCTGAGCACGGCGGAAACTCGGCCGGCGCATTTCCGCTTCGAGCTGGCGCAGTTCCTGTTCGCCGAACCGCGTGACGGCCTGATCGAGCTCCACGTGGCTGCCGGTGATGCCTTCCATTCGCTCGAAAGCCATCTGAGCCACGCGTGCGCTCGGGTCGATGCGCAGCGCTTCAGCGAGCAGCTGTTGCCCCTCGGTGTCGTTGGGGCCCGTTGCAGCCCAGGCGCTGAGCAACGCCACGGCGTCGTCTGGTCGACCCTTGTCGACTAGCCACTTGGCCACCTGGCTCGCTACAGCCCGAGACGCGGACGGCCCATCGACCATTGAGCGCATGATCGACTTGTGCACCGCCTCGGTGCAAGAGGGATCGGCAGCGACATCGGCAGCCGCGGTCTGTGGCTGAGAACGGCATGCACGCGAGTAGCCACCCTGGCGGCTGACCGGACTGACTGCTCGCACCCTTCGCGGGCGAGGAGCGAGCCTTTCAGTATCCCAGGTCGACGCCGCCTGTTCCTGCGCCGAGCAACGGGTAGCTCAGGGTACTGCCACTCGACACTCCAGCGCCCGCCGAGGCGTTTGGCCCACCTGCGTTGGCCGGTGTCGGCAATGGCTGCCACGGCATCGTATCTGCCGGAGGAGGTGGCGGGGGCGGGCTCCAGCGCGAAGCCTCGTATGTCTGGGCGCTGCCACTGCGACACCTCACCAGGAAATTCCCGTCGCGTTCGTCAAAGACCGGATCCATGGCGTACCCATGGGGACAGGTGCGCCCGGCTAGCTCGAAACACCGACCCTGGTCTCTGCCGCAGCTCACGTGAACTGCCGGGGAGCCGTCTGGTGCGACAATGGGCCGAGCAGAGGGCGAGCGCTCGCACGCGGAGCACACGCCGACGAGCGTCAGGGCTCTGCCGAGGAGGCGCACGACTAGTCGACTCCGGCCAAACCAAATCCGTCGCATACCAACCCAGCGAACCACCACGAACACAGTCTAGCTCAGGACCGGGCCTGAACGCTCGCGACTTCTTGGACTGCCACCCATCATGAGCTGGCGGCGTCCTGTTCTGGCACGCGGGCCGGTCACTATGGGCTCCGGCCACCAGACCCAGAGCCGGTCCCCGTGCCCCGTCTGCAGAACAGGGTGTGCGGACGGGACACCAGCGCACGCCTGTGCGGTGACCCGTGCTACCCCTGTGGCCATGGCCCGACGACGCCAGCCGTTCTGGAGCGTGGTATCGACCCTGGGTCCAAGAAAGCGAGCTCTTGTCCCGAGCGGAGTCGTGATCCTGTGCCTCCTGGCGCTCCTGGGTTGCAACACCAGCTGTGGGCAAGACGATCAGGAGCCCATTCTGTACAGCGACGGGATCACCGAAACGACCGCCTCCGGACGCGTCTTCATGACCAGCCCCTGGGACGGGACATGGCTCCACTTCCCGTCCCACCGACGCTTCCTCTTGGAGCACCGCCTCGGCACCCGTTCATATGCCCCCCATGCCTACTTGAGCTTCGCGGAGCATCCGGGAGCGAAGGACGGTGGCAAGTTCTCCGAGGCCGCCGGCAATGAAGTCGTGTTCGAGTCGCTCGATGAAGACGCGCTCCAGGTGAAGAACGACACCTGCTCTGACTTCTACCTGCTCGTGCGCATCGAGGCCGACGCGCCGTCGGGCGCAGAAGCGGGCGGCGCATCCTGAAGGCTCTGGCGCATTTGTAGTTCGTAGAGCCTCGCGTAGACCTTGCCTGCTGCGATTAGCTCGGCGTGACTCCCCTGTTCGACGATGCGGCCTCGCTGTAGAACGATGATGCGGTCAGCGGTCCGAATCGTGCTCAAGCGGTGGGCAATGATGAGCGCCGTGCGTCCGGCCAATAGTCGTTCGGAGGCGCGCTGGACGCGAAGCTCGGTGTCGCTGTCGATGCTTGCAGTGGCCTCGTCCAGGATCACGATGGGCGCGTCGCGATAGAGCGCGCGGGCGATGGCGATGAGCTGTCGTTCACCAGCCGAGAAATTCGAGCCCTGTTCGAGCACCGGTGCCTCGAGTCCCTGTTCACGGCAAGCAAGCAGCTCGAACGCCCCGAGGCGGTGCAGCACTTGTTCGACGCGGACCCGATCGGGCTGGTCGCCAGCGGCGATGTTGTCGGCCACGCTGCCAGGGAACAGGACGAGATCCTGCGGCACGACGGAGAAACGCCGACGCAGCTCTTGTCGGTCCAACGTCGTGACGTCGTCGCCGAATACGCGGACCACGCCGGCCTGCGCATCGTGGAGCCTGAGCAGCAGCGCGGCGACCGTGCTCTTGCCCGAGCCCGTCGGCCCGACCAGGGCGATCTTCTCTCCTGGCCGGGCCTGCAGGCTGACGCCGTGCAGCACGAACGCCCCTGGACGATAGGCGAAGTCGACTGCCTCGAGAGCGAACGCATGGCCCGGATCGGGGAGCTTGCCCCTCCTGGGCTCGGCGTCGAGCTCGTTGACGTCGAGTAGCTCGAAGACTCGTTCCGCGCCGGCCATGGCGCTCTGCAGCTGTGTGTAGCGTTGCGCCAGCGCGCTGATCGGCTCGAAGAACTGTATGAGGTAAGCGTTGAACGCCACTACGGTCCCGAAGCTCACCGGCCGGTAGCCCAGGTACAGTACGATGGACGCCAGGCACAACGCGCCGATGGTCTCGATCGCCGCGTCTTGGGTGGCCTCGTATTTGATCGAGCGCATGTAGGCGTCGCGGTAGGCGCTGTTGATGCGGTCGAATTCGGTCCTCGCCGCTTGCTGCCGGTTGAACGCCTGGACCACGCTCACCCCGGTGATCTGTTCGTTGAGCGTCGAGTTCATGCGGGCTGTTGTCGAACGGATCGAACGATACGCTTCGCGCGCGCGGCCGCGGACGGCCACGACGAGCAGGGTCACGGGCGGGGCCGCAGCGAAGGCTACGAGCGCCAGGTGGCTATCCAGTGCGAGCATCAGCGCAACGATGCCGATGAGGCGCACCAGATCGCCGATGGCATTCAGGGCGCCGGAGGCGAATAGCTCCAGGATGGCATCGGTGTCGTTGCCGACGCGCGTCACGAGCCGTCCGACCGGCTGCCGATCGAAGTAGCTCAGCCGCAGAGTCTGAAGGAAACGGAAGATGTGGCTTCGGAGGTCGCCAATCGCGCGTGCGCCGGCGACTTGCATCGAGTAGGTCTGCACGAACGAGAGCAGCTGCTCGGCCAGCAGAAGCCCTGCCAGCAGCAGGGCACCGTGCAGCAGCGCGGTTGCATCGGAGCGCATGATGCCGTCGTCGATGGCCTTGAGCATGACCAGCGGCCTGAGCAGCGACGAGGCCGCGGTCACGAGAATCGAAGCGGTGGCCCAATACAGCAGGCGCCGGTGAGGCCGGACGAACGCCCAGAGCCGCGCCGCCAGGCGCACGTCGTAGGCTCTGCCGAACGAGAGCTCGTCGTGAAACTCGCGCAGGCGCTCGTCCGCCGTGGACGAGGTCGGGCGCCGTTGGTTGGGCGCCGGCGGTTCGGTTTCGCTCGTGAGCGTCAAGCGGACTCCTGGGCGAGCTCGGGTCGTTCCTCGAGCTCGCTGGCCAGACGCTGTTCGGCCGCGAAGCGCTGGTAGAGCCCGCCCTGGTGCGCAAGCTCTTCGGGGGTGCCCTGCTCCACGATCCGGCCTTGGTCGAGGACGAGCACTCGGTCGCAGTGGGCCGCAGCCGCTACCCGGTGGGTGATCAGTATCAGGCTGCGCTCGGAGCGTTGACGGTCAATGGCTTCGAGGATGGCTTTCTCCGTGCGCGCATCCACGGCGCTCAACGGGTCGTCGAGCACCAGAAAACGAGGACGATACACGAAGGCTCGACCCAGGGCGACTCGTTGCTTCTGCCCCCCGGAAAGCTGCACGCCACGCTCGCCGACCACCGTATCCAGCCCGTCCGGAAGGGTCATGAGCTCGTCGCACACTTGCGCGTCTCGTGCGGCTCGCGTGACGAGCTGTCGGCCCTGCGCGCTTTCCGGATCGTCGAGCGTATAGCCGATGTTGCGCGCGGCCGTGGTGGAGAACAGGAACGGGTCTTGCTGCGACAGACCGATGGCGCTGCGCACGGCGCTCACCGGCAGATCGCAGATGTCCCGGCCGTCGAGAAACACCGCCCCACGCGGCGTCGGTTCGAGCCGAGCGAGTACGCGGGCGAGCGTCGATTTGCCGCTTCCGGTGCGACCCACGATGGCAAGCGACTCGCCGTGCTGCAGCGTGAAGCTGACGTCGCTGAGCACGGGGCGTCCGCCGAAAGCGTAGCAGAGGCTTCTGACCTCGAGCACTCGAGCAACCCAGCCGTCCGACGAGACGCAACCGTCGCCCACATCCACAGCAGCGTCGTAGATCTCCTTGAGCCTCGAGTAGGATGCTCTTCCGCGTTGAACCATGCCTACCAAGAAGCCGAGCGCCATGAGGGGCCAGGTGAGTCGCGCCAGGGCGCGGTAGAAGGCGAGGAAGCCACCGGGGCGGATTTCGCCCAAGAGCAGCAGGTGTCCGCCGTACCAGAAGACGATGAGCATCCCCACCGCGCTGATGGCCTGCATGACCGGCCCCATGGAGCCGCGCAGTCGCGCCAGCGACAGGCTCTTGTCAAGGTAGTTGCGGTTGGCACGCTCGAAACGCGAGATCTCCGACTCCTCCAGGGCGAACGCTCGCACTACGCGAATGCCGGCGACGCTCGACTGGACCGCTCCGCTCATGTCCCCGAGTGCCTGCTGGTTGGCGCGCGTTCTTGCGTACAGGCGTCGGCCGAAGCCTCGGGTTACCAACATCAACGCTGGAAAAGTCGCCAGCGAAGCGAGCGTGAGGCGCACCGAGATGGTAAGCGCCACGCTCAGCGCGCTGACCAGGGCGAACGCGGTGTTGATGACGTTCAACGCGCCGAAGCCGAGCAGCAGTCGCACCTGGTTCAGGTCATTGGTCGCCCGGCTCATGATGTCGCCCGGGCTCATGTGTCGATAGAAGGAGGGGCCCAGGCGGTGCAGTCTCGCGAGCAGCGTGTTTCTGAGCTCGTATTCGGCGATGCGGCCTGCGTTGAAGATCACCACGCGCGACAGGACTCGGACTAAGAACGCCACCAGGGCCACCAGAGCGAGAGTCAGGCCGTAGCGGATGGCTACCGCCGCGCGCCCGGCAAGGGCCTCGTCGATGGCGCGCATCAGGCGCGTGTCGAACCAGTATTGAGCGAACTGATAGCTGCCGAGCAGTCCCAAGCCCGCCGCGTAGCGCAGGAGGTGACGTCGGACGTGGTCGGTCAGTCTGGTCGAATCGGCCAACGACAGGCGTATGGGGTGGGGGGACATCTTCGTCAGCCGTCGGCCCAGGGGCCCGCGCCGTCTCGCGGGGTGTCACAGGTGTGCACAGTCACACCCGCGTATAGCGCTTTTTGGACGGATCACTGTAGGCGCAAATCTCCTGTGGCGACGTGTCGCGCGACGGCGGTGTCCAGGCCTGAGTCCGCCGTTTCCTGCGCGCCGCGTCGCAACGACCCCTGCGACTGCCCGCGGTATGACCGGTCCGCCGGGGGGTGCTCTCCGAAATGAGCCGCTGTAGCCATTTCGCGACACTGCGAACTGGGTTCGATCTCTCCATGACCCCGCTGATACGTACGGAACGCTGGCGACGCCGTGTCGGCAGCAATAGGAGCCAACCCGGCGTGTGCGCCAGGTCGCCGCAGGCATTTCGCCGCGGCACTGCTAGCATTCAGGCTGTGGTGCTCCGAGCGGGTCGAGGTAGGGCGTTCTTCCTCCGGCGGGCTTTGCTTCCCGCCGGGTTGGTCGGACTCATGACGGTGGCGTGTGGCGACCGCAATCTCGACGCCATCAAGATGCCCTCAGAAGGTTCCCTGGGCGGCAGCGTGACCGGCGGCACCAGCGGTAGTGGTGGCAACCCGAGCAGCAGCGGCGGCAGCGGTGGCAGGCATCAGGAGCACACGGGCGGGCTGGCGGGCAGTGCCGGCGATGACGCCTGGCCCCACACGGGTGGCTCGGGTGGAAAAGGTTCCGGCGCGACCGGTGGCGAGTGGGCAAGAGGCGGCCGCGGCACTGGCGGCGAGGATGCGCCAAACGGCGGCCGCGCCACCGGCGGTACGGAGGCGTCTACCGGTGGACACAGCACCGGCGGCCGCAACACAGGCGGGAATGGTGGCTGGCCGTCGAGCAGCGGGGGCACGGCTGGCTCGGGCGGGAAATTCCCGTCCACGGGCGGGGGCTCGAGCACGGGAGGTAGTGGCCAGGGTTCCCCGCCGTGCCCGGAAACAGTGCCCGAAAGCGGCGGACAGTGCTTGCGCCTGCCCCAGTCACCACCGTGCTACTACCAGGATACACTCTGTTCCTGCGACAACGAGCAGTGGATCTGCGCCCAGTGTCCAGAAGGTCGACCCGAGACATCGAGCGATTGTCCCGTCAATGGTGAGACCTGTTGGTATGGAGCCAGCACGGTCTGCTATTGCGCGTCGAGCTGGGTGTGTGGCCACACGGGGTCCGAGTCTGGCGCTGCCGGAGCCCCTGGCGCAGGCGGCAGTGCTGGCGCAGGCGGCAGTGCTGGCGCAGCCGGGAGTGGTTCGGACACGGGCGGCAATGCCGGGGTTCAAGTGCCCGAGGAGGATTGCCCGGCCGCCAGGCCCGAACCCTGGAAGGCGGAAGGCCAACGGTGTAGCAAATACGGGGCAGGCGCCTACTGCGAGTACGGTCCCTCTTGGTGGTGCATTTGCACGGAGGGCGGATGGCACTGCTCGTTCGAGAAGCCGAATCAGGACCCGCATGCCTAGGTAGCAACGCGTCTGCTGGGTCAGACGGTGGGCATTCGCGGTAGAGTTCGACGGCTTCGCCCCGTTCGAGACCGTCGAATTCTGCGGCGAATCACGGAGACAGGACGCTAGAACAAACCAATGCTGAAATGAAACGCGCCGAGGTCTTCCCAGAAGCGTCGATGGGTGCGATTGGGAAGGAATCTGTCGAGCACGTGGTCGACGTTGAAGCCGTAGTCGAGCGCCAGGGGGCCCACGGGTGTGCCGAGGCGGAGGCCCGTTCCCACCGAGTAGCGTAGCGAAAGCGGACGGACCTGCGTTGGATCCGTCCACAGGTTGCCGGCGTCCAGGAAGAGCGCTGTCTGCAGGCTTCCGTACATCGGGACACGCAGTTCGGCGCGCGGATTGAGAAAGACGTCTCCGCCACGGATGACGACCTGGGCCAGCGTCAGACCGGAGTTCGGATCGAGCAGCTTCTGCGCGACGTCTTCGGGAACCAGGGAGTCTTGCAGGAACCCGCGTATCGAGTCGACGCCTCCGAGGAAGAAGAGGCGATCGGGGTAGGTGAGAGACGTCGCGAACAGCTGGTGATTCAGCCCCCAAGCGAAGCTCGCCGCGAAGGCAAGACCGTGACGTCCGATCGGCAGATAGCCTGCCATGCGCTGGGTGAACCTGAGAAACTCGCTCGTCGTCGCGTCGAACAGACCCGGCGCCGCTCCCGGCTCCTGTTGCTGCTGCGCGTTCGCCCCGACGGGGGTTGCGCGGACATGCTCGATGCCAGCCGAGACCAACGTACCCTTGGTGGCTCCGAGCGGATTGTTGCGGCGGTCCCAGTTGATGCCGATGCGTTCGGCCACCGCGAGGCTCGTGCCCTCCGGGACACGGAACAGATTGGCTACGCCCCGGTGCTCGCTCACGTACTGCTCGAGCGCGCCCTTCTGATCCGTCCCGAAGATGCGCGCATCGTTGCGCTCGAGGGACGCACCGACCTGCGCCGTGAAACGTCGAGTGGGTCTGTAGCTCAGGGTGACGATACCGGCGTCCTTCGTGAGGCCGTAGTCACGTGCATTGTCGCGGACGTCGATCCCCTCGACGCTGAACGGGAACAGCGGACCCAGCCCGATCTCCGGAAACACGATACCCGCGGAATTGCGTCGCTCCAGACGCAGGTCAGGCCGCAGGCTGTCGTACTTGCTTCGCACGTCGCGCTCCAGGATGAGCCCGCTCGGCAGATAGCCGAGCTGAACTCGGAGCGTGAGCGCGATGGCTTCCGCGGCCAGGTTGCGATGGCCATATTCGAAAGCGATGCGAAAACCCTCGCCCGTGCTGAACCCGGGCCTGACATCCAGATACTGGCTCGGGCGCTCGACGACATGAACCAGCACGACCTTGCGTCGCGCGGGCACGTAGGGGTCCTCCAGGCTGACCGTGACCGAAGAGAACACGCCCAGTGTAGCCAAACGCTCCTCCGTATCGCGCACCTGACTCGAGCGGTACGGCTGCCCGATCTCGAGCGTCACGCGACGGCGGACGAGCGATTCGTTGGTCCGCTCCGCACCCTGAACCACGATCCGTGAAACGGTCACCTGTTCACGCTCGCTGATGGTGAACCTGGCGCGGGCGCGCGTGTGGTCGGGAGACAGCTCCAGCGTCTGTTCGACTGCGGCGAACGCGTAGCCCTGGTCCTGATAGGCCTCGAGGATGTTGCGACGCGCGGTTTCCAGTTCCGCCGGCGTGGCCGGCGCACCCATCTCCAAGCCGGACAGTTGGCGGAGCTTCTTGTCCACGAACGCTTGGTTGCCCTCGAAGGCGAGGGCGTACAGCCGAGTCAGTGGTCCCACGCGTATTGGTATCCGGAGCACGCCTTCCGGCTCGCAGGTCACGCCATGATCAGGGTCGGCCACGCACGCCGAGCCGAGCCCCGTCGGCGATTCGGTCGTGGGCACGCCGTGCTCGTCGACCGGGCAAGAAACGGGAGGAAGGCTGCGCGGACCGATCGGAGCGCACTGGTTGGGTGGCGAGAGAGGATGGCAGCGCCGGCGAACGAGCAGCGCCGGTCCGACCTGTGCGGACAGAAACCCCTCGGACCGGTAGAGGCTCTGCAGATGCTTCATGGCGCGGTCGATCACCTGAGGAACGTACGTTGCATACGGATTGGGTTCGAACGGCGTTGCGCGCGCCCCGGTGGCCTGACGAGGACCGATGAGCTCGCTCAGCTCCTTCGAGTCCACCGGACCGAACAGACCGGAGCCCGGCAGCTGTTCCGACAGGATACCATCGATTTCGCCGCTGACGTCGACGTCTCCGCTGTTGTTCGATAGACACGGGTACTCTCGAGCCGCTATGCGCACCGGAGCGCCCTCGTTGATGACGAAGACCAGTGTGCGAACGGTCCCGTTGCCGCTCGGCCGAGTCACGACTCGGACGCGGGCGTCGAGGAAGCCGCGCTCCAGGTAGTACCGCTTGACCTGCGCCCCCAGAGTGTCCGGTCGACGGTCGATGGCCGTTTCTAGCTCGAGACCGGCGAGCAGCATTCCAGCGTCGAAATGCTCGGCGCCCTCGAACTCGATCTGATAGCGTGGGCCCGCCAAGCAAGTCACGCTGAGTTCGGCGCGGCTGGCTTCGAGCCATCGTACGCTATGGCTGACCTGTGCGTCGTACCAGCCGCGCTTGCGCAGCAAACCGGCGAGGTCCTTGTCGGCGGCGCTGAGCGTCCAGCGATCTGCGCGGTCACCTGGTTGCACGCGGTACTCGCGCAGCAAGTCGACCAGAACGGGCAGCGCCGGGTAGGGCTCGACCATGAAGCGCGAAGCGTGCACTCGTGCCGGCTCGCCCGCGACGACGTCGATCCTGATGACGACCTGCATGGGGTCGTCCGTCTCGATGGGCTGGACGTCCACCTTGGCCGAGGGATACCCTCGCTCAGCGTACCAGTTCGCCAGCTTCTCGGACACCGAGTCGAGTCCAGCGGGCGTGATGTCCGTGCCCGCATCGACGCCCGCCGCGCGCAGCACGTCGGCGCGTGCGAATGCCACGCCCGTGAGTTGAACTTGTCCGACGATGCGGCGCGGGACCAGCAGTAGCCGAAGGCGCACGCCGCCCGTGGGCTCTGCTTCGGCCATGGCCTGCGCATCGGCGTAGCGGCCTGATTCGAGCAACTCCTTGATGGCCCGCCGCGCGAGCTCGGGAGTGAACAGCTCCCCCACGCGCACCCGTCGCAGGCTTTCTTCGTGTTGCCAGCGTGTGTCGTGCGCGTACAGTTCGATGCTCGTGATGGGCCGCCCGACGAGATCGTTCGTGTCCGGTGCAGGGTCAAGTTGCGGTACGGCACCGAGCACCTCGGCGCCGTTCTCCCGCGCGTCGGCCACGGGCGTGGTCGTCAGCCACAGGCTCTGGACGAGAACGCACAGGCAGGCGGAAAGTCGCATCGGGACCGCCGATCTACATCACACTCCGGGCGGCAACACCGCCCAAAACTGCAAAGGGGCCAATGACTGGGTCCCCGGGCCGGCTCCCGGAAACGGGCGTCTTCTGGTGTGAACGGGTAGTGTACGCGCCCGATGTCAGAGCGGTCCCCTGCGCGATCCCGTCCGCCGCGCCGCCGCGCCAAGCGCGCGGTGATCATCGTGGCCGTGGCTTTGCCCTTGTTGGTCCTCGCGCTCTGGGTCGCCGTGCACCGCGTGTCGTGGATGGGCCCGCTCGTTGCCAACTCGCTGCGCTCGATCATCGGCACCAAGAACGTCGCGCATCTGGAGGACTTCGCGTACGGCATCGAGGATCGATACAATCGGCTGCTCCGCGGTGGTGAGAGGCCAAAAGCACGTTGGTCCGTCCCGTCCGTGCGCGGGCCGCTACCCCCAGCCAAGGCTCCCGAAGCCGAGGCCAAGGCCTCCGTCCGCGAGATGTCTCCGTTCAGGCCCAAGTCCATCGGCCCCGTGCACACCACCTGGAGCGCACCCGGTGACGGTGAGTGGGTCGCCATGGTCGATCCGCGCTTTTCGAGCGCGGATCCGTACATGTTCAAGACTCTCTTGCACCCGGACCGCGGCCGCTCGTGGGCCGAGCTCTTCGTCGTCGCCGTGGACCTGCGCAGAGTCCGGCTGCACGCTGTTCCGGGCTACCGTGAACCGCAGCCCAACGTGAAACCCGAGCCCGAGCTCGACCGCCCGGGGCTGGTGCCCGCCGAAGACCAGGGCGTGCTGCTCGCAGCCTTCAACGGTGGGTTCATGACCGAGCACGGCCAGTACGGGATGATGGTTGGCGGGGTCACGCTGGTCGCGCCTCGCGACCGGGCGTGCACCATTGTACGCTATCAGGACGGTTCGCTGCGCATCGGCAGCTGGCCGTCCGTGAAGGAGACGTTGGCGCAGATGGTCTGGTACCGCCAGACTCCGAGTTGCATGTACGAGAACGACAAGCTGCACTCCGTTCTGCGCTGGAGCGACTCGCCGGCGTGGGGGGCCACGGTCGACGGAGATACGGTGATCCGACGCTCGGCGATCGGACTGAACGCCGCGCGCGACGTGCTGTACGTCTCGATCAGCAATGCCACCACGGCTCGAGTCATCGCGGCGGGCATGCACCACGCAGGCGCCACGGACATCGCGCAGCTCGACGTCAACTGGTCGTACCCCAAGTTCGTCACTTTCGTGTCACCCGAGCCCGGCGGCCCCTTGGAGGCCGTAGCTCTGGCCAGTGGGTTCGAGTACAGCAAAGGCGAATACATCCGCGATCGCGAACGCAGAGACTTCTTCTATCTAACCGTCGCCGACCAGAATCGAGAGACAGAGCCGAAGTAGAGAATGCCAGAACTCCCCGAAGTCGAGGTCATTCGGCGCAGCATCGAGCCTTTGATCGTCGGCCGAACCATCGCTCGGGTTCGCACGACGGGGGACAGCTACTTCTTCCTCACTCCTGCCCGGCTCGTCGCGAAAGGTCTACGTGGACGACGGGTGCTGGCGATCGAGCGACGCGGCAAGTATCTGGTCGCTGCGCTCGACGATGGGGCGAGTCTGCTGCTGCATCTGGGCATGACCGGACAGCTGCTGTCGTCGGTGGCCCGCAGCCCCCGCCTCGTTCGCTCTGCGGAGAAGGCGAATTGGATCGCAGAGCCCAGAGTCTTTGCAGCTGACGAGCACACGCACCTCGAACTCGTGTTCGCGGACAGAGGTCCGAGGGTCATGTTGCGTGATGTGCGCAAGTTCGGCAAATGCGCGCTGCGCCGACCCGGCGAGCGCGAGCCTCGGCTCGAGCGGCTCGGTGTCGACGCGCTCGAGGCGTGCGGCCCTGTGCTGTTTGCGGCAACGCGACGGCGCCGCGTGGCCATCAAGAGCATTCTGCTCGACCAGACGGTCCTTGCCGGCGTAGGCAACATCTACGCGGATGAGGCGCTTTTCCGCGCGTGCGTCCGCCCCGAGCGTCAGGCCTGTCACACGACCGAAGCCGAATGTAGGAACCTGGCCAAGGCGGTCACGCAGATTCTGAGAGAGGCGATCGGCAGCGGTGGGAGCACGATCGACGACTACGTCCACCCCGACGGGACAGACGGCGGGTACTCACGCCTGTGCCGTGTGTACGGCCGGGAGGGAGAACCGTGCTCGCGTTGCGGCCAGCGCATACGGCGGGTGGTGATCCAGCACCGTTCGGCTCACTTCTGCCCCAAGTGCCAGCGCTGAGCGGCCCGGACACAAGGAGTCTCCGACGCTGATCCTTTGGAGGAGTTCCCTGGGAGGGGCTGGCGCAGCCCCTCCCCCCAGTCGACGCAGTCGATTGGGGCCCCTCTCCCGCTTCCCCATGTTGCCGCTCTCGCCAGCGCTCGAGCGAACATGGGGCCCATCGCACCCCGTCAGGCGGGCTGCGCTCCACGCTGCGCGTGGGGCCCCATTTGTCAATCTGTCACAACTGGACTCAAACGTGATGCATCTCGCTTTTCAACGTCTCTAGCTCTCGAAGCTAGAATCTGCCCTCCGGTGCAGTCAGAGTTGCCGACCGAAATGGAGCAGACTCGGCTATGATGCAACGCATGCCCCAGCACCAAGCCAAGCGACTGGCCGCCGCCGCGGCTGTTGAGCTCTTGCCCGAGCAGGGTGTCATCGGGCTGGGTAGCGGTGCGACGGCCGACCTCTTCATCGAGGCTTTGGCCGAGCTCGTTCGCGCTGGACGGCGCTTCGTCGGCGTGCCGACGAGCGAGGCGAGCCGTCGCAAAGCCACCGCGTGCGGCATCGAGCTGCTCTCCGACGACGGTCCTTGGATTGTGGACGTGTGTGTCGATGGTGCGGACGAGGTGAGCCCGGCGCTCGATCTCATCAAGGGCGGCGGCGGATGCCACACGCGCGAGAAGATCGTCAACAACGCAGCGGCGCTCAACATCATCGTTGCAGAAGAGAGCAAGCTCGTTCAGCGTCTCGGCGAACGCTGGGCGGTGCCCGTCGAGATCGTGCCGTTCGGGTACAGGGCAACGCTCCGGCTGCTCGAACGATGGGGACAAGCACGGATGAGAATGCGCGACGGTGCACATTGGCTCACGGACTCCGGCAATCTCATTTGCGACGTGCGGGTCGAGCCCATCGCCGACCCTGCGGGCCTGGACCGCGAGCTTGTCAGCTTGCCCGGCGTGGTCGAAACCGGCCTGTTCTGCGGCAGAGCCGATGTCGTCGTCGTGGGCTCCCACGAAACGGTCCGGCACCTCCGGCGCAAGTAGCGCCTCGATTCGATCGCACCGAGGCCGAACACGCCCCCTGTCAGGCCACGGGCACGTGGGCGGGTTTCTCGACGCTCGCCCGGTCGGCGGCGTCGAAAGAGCCGTCGCCTCGACGGGTGCGCGGCAACGGAGGAATGGGCGTAGCGTCATTGCCGCGCACACGGCCGGATCGAAGGGCCGGAGTCGGCCGTCGGGCTGGTGAGCCTCGGAACTCGGCGTTGTGCGTCTGCGCAGGCCTGGCGGCCGACGTGCCGGGTGTGCTAGAGAGGCACCGAGACTGAGGCGATCGCATCGAGCGTGTGCGCTGGCCGAGGAGCCCGAGCGGGCACCGGTTGTTGCCTCCCGATTGACAGCGTCCCCGCTTCTCCTCGAGGATACCGCGGATTTACCGTGCATAGCGCAGCAGTATCGGGCAGTTCGGGAGTGAGATCCCCGCTGCGGATCGAAGTCGCTGGTCAGACGGATGTGGGGCGCAAGCGCAACCACAACGAAGACAACTTCGCGATCATGCCCGAATTCGGCCTGTATGTCGTTGCCGATGGAATGGGCGGCCACGCGTCTGGGGAGATCGCGTCGAAGATGGCGATCGATACGCTCCAGGAGTTCTTCGCGTCGACGGCTGAAGACCCGGAGCGCACCTGGCCATACCGCATGGATCGGGGCAAGGGCTACGAGGAGAACCGGCTGATTACCGGCGTCAAGCTATGTAACCTCCGGATCTTCGAGCAGGCGCAGCGCAACACGCGGCAGCGCGGCA
This sequence comes from Polyangiaceae bacterium, assembly GCA_016929495.1. GTDB lineage: Bacteria > Myxococcota_A > Polyangia > Polyangiales > Polyangiaceae > JAFGIS01. The sequence goes on from JAFGIS010000471.1 coordinate 22,695, forward strand.
TGGGAACCACACTAGTGGCGCTGTTCGCCGTCGAGGACGGGGTCTACGTCGCGCACGTCGGTGACAGCCGCGTGTACCGAGTGCGCTCCGGTGTCATAGAGCAGCTGACCGAGGACCATTCGCTGCTCAACGACTACAAGAAGATGAAGCGGCTGACCGAAGAGGAAATTCGCAACTTCCCGCACAAGAACGTGATCGTTCGGGCGCTTGGGATGAAGGATACCGTCAAGGTCGACACGCGACTCGAAGATCCACGCGTCGGGGACCTCATGCTCCTCTGCACCGACGGCCTGTGTGGGCCGGTCACTGACGACAAGATCCTGGAGATCGTCCAGACGACACCCGATCTCGCCGCCGTGGCGAGCCGGCTCGTCGACGCTGCGAACGAGCGCGGTGGACCCGACAACATCACGTGCGTGATCGCGCGCTGGGTCGAGTAGACGACTGACGTGCGCCACGGCGGTGCGGGCGCTCGAGACGTGGTTACTTCGTCGTTCGCCGGTAGGCCGTGGCCAGGGCGTCAGCGTACTCGTTCCACCGGTATCCAGAGTGCGCGGGGATCCAGCGCAGCTCAAGCTCAGGACGCTCTTGGAGTGACCCGAAGACGCGTTGAACGAGGTCCAGGTTCTTGATGGGGCCAGCTTTGCGTTTCCAGCCGCGCAGCTGCCAGGCCTGGGCCCACTCGTTGAATGTCTTGACGCACAGTTCACTGTCGCTGAACACGACAGCGGACGTGCCCGAGGGGACGAGCTCGATTCCGGCGGCCAGGGCCACAAGTTCCATGCGGTTGTTGGTGGTGTGGGGCTCGTGCCCGTACTTCTCTGCGACGATCCGGTTGTCGACCACGTACACCGCTCCCCAGCCGCCAGGACCCGGGTTCGGATCGGCGGCCCCGTCGGTGAATACGCCGCTGTCAGGTCCTGCGCTGTAGCGGGCCAAGACCTCTGCGACCGGGAGATCTTCCTCGCGCGTTGCGCTCGTGGACGCGCGCCGTTTCGACGTCGCTTCGACCGGCCCGGCCCTGCGAGTCGGGGTCGAAGGGCGTCCGGCCGCGGCCTTCCGGCACCCGAGGCACCGCCTGGGTGTCCAGCCGGGGTACTTGTCCAGAGCAGCCTGAGCCACTTCGAAGCTTCGACCGCACTGAGCACAGGTGAACTCGGGCATGGGTGTCGGAGACAAGCAGGTCGGTTCAGACGCGTCAAGCGCGTCAGAGTGGTCTCCTAGTTCCCGTATCCCGCAGCGACGATGGCGGCCTGCAGGGCGTCCACGGTCTGGTTCGTCGCAGCACCGCTGACCATGGCACCTTCCCAGAAGCGTCCTCCATCGGCGTCGCTGTTGTCCCCGGCGACGGACAGGACGATGGACCCCTGTTCGTTCATGGGGACGTAGCCGGATTTCTCGGGACGAATTCCATCGTACATGGTCTTCACGGCACCGGACGTCGCATTGCCGCCACAGAGCGCGAAGCGGCCCTTGCCGCCGTTCTGTCACCCACCAGTACCTCCCGCCGCCTCTGCGCCGGCGGCTCTGAGCGCGCTGCATGGCGCCCCCCAAATCCTTCCGAACCAGCGCTTGCTACCGTCGTATCGTCGGCAACACGTGAATCGGCGCCGGTTCTGGCGGGGCCTTCCGTGGCTCGCCGGACAGGGGCCAGAGCACGGCCCAGATGGCCAGCGTCACGGCCAGCATGATGGCGCTCGTCACGAGGTAGGTGGCGATGGGGGGATACTTCGCGATGCTCCACTGGTCGTCGTAGAACTTGCCGCCGCTGCGTTCGCGCAGTTTCTGCTGCACACCGCGCAGCACGTTGGGGGCACGCGACGGACCTCGTTCGAGGGCATCGCGCAGGATGTCTCGAAGAGAATCGTCGTCGCCTTCTTCGGCGACGGCTCCGGGCTGCTCGTTGGGATCTGTCATGGGATGGGCTCGCCGAGGGCCTGCTCCACTTTCTGCTTGAGCATCAGGCGCGCTCGATGGATTCTGCTCTTGACCGTGCCATCGGCCAGGCCGGTGATCTCCGCGATCTCTTCGTAGCTCAGGTTTTCGACGTCACGCAGAATGAGCGCCTCGCGGAACTCCGCATCGAGCTCGCCGATGCAGCGCCGCACGATGGCCTCCAGCTGGAAGCCCTCCACGGCATCGTCGGGCCTGGGCAGCTCGCCGTGTGTGATGCCGCGCGCCTGCCCGAGCCCGCCGCGTTCGACCGTGGACTCGAGCTCCGCTCGCTCGTCGTCGTGCCGCCTGAGCAGGTACTTGTTGCGGTTCTTGCAGAGGTTGACGGCGATTCTGTAGATCCAGGTGCCGAGCTTGGAGTCGCCGCGGAAGGTGGAGATCGCCTTGAACACCTGCACGAAGACTTCTTGCGCCATGTCTTCGGCTTCGTCGCGGCGTCCAAGCATTCTGAAGACCAGCCGGAACACGCGATCCCCGTAGGCCTCCACGAGCTCGTTGAAGGCGCGCTCGTCGCGGTTGCAGAGTCTCAGAATGAACTCTTGCTCGCTGCCGAAGTCCGAAGCCACGGTCGCCGGGTCCAGCTCTCACCGTACCAGGGTCTCTTGTAACGCGTCCGCGGTAAGTCGATGTCCGAGAAAGCGTCCGCCGTGCACGTGCGAACGGCTCGGTGGCCGCCCACTGCGCGCCAGTCTACCGAGAGGACACCGGTGTCGCGCCTTTGGTTCCGGCGCCAGGATTCGAACCTAGATTGAGGGGTTCAAAGCCCCTTGTCCTGCCCTTGGACGAC
>JAFGIS010000472.1 GCA_016929495.1 Polyangiaceae bacterium
CTCCTTGCCGGTCCCGGTTTCGCCGAGAAGCAACACCGGCACGTCGGTGGGCGCCACCTGTCGGACACGGCTCATGACCTGCTTGAAGCCGGCGTCACCGCCCACGATCGACTCGACGATTCGATGCCGGTCCAGTCTCGAGAGCAGCGCCCGGTTGTCCGCTTCCACGACTTCTCTCAGGCGTGCGAGTTCCTGCACCCTGCGGTGCGTGGCGAGGGCGACCCGAAACGGCTCGAGCAAGCTCGTCGCATGGGCCTCGTGGTCCTGACTGAAGCTGCCGGCATCGCCCAAGAGCAGCAAGACGCCGAGTGGGCCGTGGTCCTCGTCCAACAGGGGTCCCGCCAGCGCATCGAGACTAGAGCTCGACCCCAGTAGCCGCTCTATCAACGCGTCGGACGACGGCTGTCCCCGGTGCACCCGACCTTCTCGAAGCCATGCCAACAGCGACTGGAGCTGTTCGTCGGTGAACTCGTGGCGGCTGGGCGGCGAGCTCGACCAGTCTGCCGGCTTGTCCTCGGCGACGGTGACCAGGAGCCGACGTTCGAGATCGAGCGCCTGCAAGATCACGGAGGTGATTCCGAGCTGTGCGCGCAACACAGGTGCCGCTGCCGCCAGCGACTCCTCGAGATTCGAGTGGCAGAACAGCAGCCGCCATACGTCCGCTACCGGCATGGCCCCAGGTCATATCACGGCAAGCCCACCAGACCCCGTGTGCAGCACGGAAGGTTTGGATCGGCCCATCAGCCGCAATTGCTGGCAGATAGCACGGACGAACCCAGCTTATGTCGTTGTTCCGTGACATAACACGGAATATGCGCTGGCCGTGGGAGCCGATATCCACGTTGTCGCTGGTGACTTGCGTGTCGTCAGGCACGTGGCGGCCTGTCGGCACGAACATTGCTTTGGTTCGCCGCGCAGCAGAGGGACGCCGATGAGAAACGCTCGACGCTACAGTGACACGATCACGCTCGGTGCTGTGCCGGACGCAGACGACCTGTCCCAGCTGAGGGACCTGGGCTACCGGACGCTGGTCGATGTGAGAACCGAGGACGAGAAGTTCGGAGGCCTGGTCGAGAAGCGGGCCCGGGATCTGGGGTTCGACTATCTGAGCGTGCCGATCGACCGCGCGCGCATCGATATCAACGAGGTCCTTGGATTCTACCGCCTGGTGTACGACCCGACCCGTGCGCCGCTCTACGTCTTCTCTCGCTTCGGGAAGAAGCCCGCGGCGTTTCTCGTGCTCCTCGAGACCATCGCCCGGCGCGAGCCCGTGGTAGCCGTTTCCCGAAGGGCAAGCCGCCTCGGCTTCGAACTTCAAGGCGACCTGAGCCTTCAGAGCTTTCTGGTCGATCTGTTCAACGGGAACGGCAAGCTCATGATCGAGGCCTTGATCCCGGAGTTGCGCCCGGATCTCCTGCCGCTCGGGACGGGCGGCTCTGCGGCCTCGTCGCTGGCCGCCACGGCAGCGCAGACAGCACAAGAAGCCACGAACATCACCTGGGATGAGGGGCTACTCAGCCGCGAGCACCGGTGGCGAGCCCTCGGGCACGGCGGCGTCACGGTCTGGCTGACGGGGCTGTCGGCATCCGGCAAGAGCACCATCGCATCGGCGCTCGAGCGCGCCATGGTCGACATGAAGCTGCCAGCGTACCGGCTCGATGGGGACAATATCCGCCACGGCTTGAACAAGAACCTGGGGTTCGGCGCGGAAGACCGACACGAGAACATCCGGCGGATCGGCGAGGTCGCCAGACTGTTTGCCGACTCGGGAAGCGCAGCGATCACGGCGTTCATCAGCCCCTACCGCGCCGATCGCGACCTGGTTCGTCAGAGCCACGAGCAAGCGGGGTTGCCCTTCCTCGAGGTGTTCGTGGATGCGCCCCTGGAGCTGTGCGAACAGCGTGATCCCAAGGGGCTCTACAGAAAGGCTCGCTCCGGGGCGCTACGCGGTTTCACGGGGATCGACGATCCCTATGAGCCGCCCCTGAACCCGGAGCTCGTGCTCAACACCAGCGAACTCAGTGTAGAGCAATGCGTGGCTCGGTGCCTGCAGGCCCTGAGGAGGGTCGGGGCGGCGGCCGCGGCGGCGTGACGGGCGCCGGCCCGGTGTGCTACGCTTGCAGGTGCTCGATTCCGATGCCTGGCGTCGTCGGATCGGACCTGCCATGCCCCTCGACTCCCCACTCGTCCGGCGCGCCGCCGACTTCGCCCGCCGGGCGCACGCGGGCCAGGTGCGCAAGAGTGCGGATCGTCCCCCCTACTTCGTTCACCTCGAGTCCGTGGCCCGGCTGGTCGCTGCCCACGGGTATCTGGAGGACGACGTGCTCGCCGCGGCGTACCTGCACGACGTGCTCGAGGACCAACCGGCCCATGCCGAGGAGCTTCGCAGCACCTTTCCGATCGAAGTGGTCGGGATGGTCCAGATTCTCACCGAACGCAAGCTCGCGCCGGACGGCAGCAAGCGGAGCAAGGCGGAGCGTTTCGCGGAGTACCTGGCGGCTCTACAGGGATCCGGCCAGGCCGCGCAGCATGCGCTGGCGGTGAGCTGTGCCGACAAGATCGACAATCTCGAGAGCATCGTCGGGGCGCAGGCGCGCGGGGACAACGTGCTCGCAAGGCTCAGCACTCGACCTGGACAGCACGCGCCGCAGCTCGCGCTGCTGCGCAACGTGTACGCCCCTCACGTCCGCGCGTCGCTGCTCGAGGCCTTCGACCGCGCCGCAGCGTCTCTGGCGGAAACGTTGGCGCGCTGGCTGCCCGGACACGCCGTCGCCATCGCTGCAGAGGCGCATCGCGGTCAGTTCGACCGGGCCGGGGATCCCTACATCTACCATCCGCTCCGGGTGATGCTGGCAGCGAGCTCGGAGGACGAACGGATGGTGGCCGTTCTTCACGACGTCATCGAGGACACCGACTGGTCGCCCGAGGCGCTTGCAGCCGAGGGATTCTCACCGACCGTGCTTGCGGCTCTCGACGGCCTGAGCCGGCGGCCGAACGAAACCTACGAGGACTTCGTCGCGCGCGCCGGGTCGAACGAGCTGTCCCGACGCGTGAAGTTGCTCGACATAGCGGACAACGTGGGGCGCCTCGACCGGCTCGCTGAGCCGGATCGCTCGCGCCTTGCCGAGAAGTACCGACGGGCAGCCGAGAGGCTGACGACCGGGGCCGGAGCGACGGACCGCTCGCCGTAATGCCTGTCCTACTGGTCCAGCAGCGCCCGCCGCAGCCCCTCGTTCCACGTCCCGGTGCGGACGTCCATGGCCTTGAACCGGCCGCCGTCGTCCCAGTAGGCCCAGCCGATGCCGCGGCGCTCGGCTTCCGTGCGCACGAGCCAGACGTAGTTCTCACGCGAGGTCGGATCGGCGGCATCGATCGCACCGAATTCGCCCAGGTACACCCGCTGGTTGTGCTGCTTCACCCAGCGCGCGGCATGGTCGAAGTGTTCGAAAACCGTCCGAGGCCCCCCGGGGTTTTCGTCCGGAGGCAGCTGGTTGTAGCCCGTGAACCACTGCTCTACCCAACTCTGGTCGTGCGCTGCCTGGACCGGTACGACGGGCGCGCTCGGCGGAGCAGGAAAGATGATCCCCTGCGTCTGGTACCACGGCTCCATCCACGGTGCGCCCTGGTGCGTGAAGAGGATCGGCTGATACATGTGAAACTGCGCGACGACGTTCGGATCATCGGCGGGTAGCTCGAGCGTAGCGATATGATCCGCGGAGGCCCAGAAGTAGCCATCGGCGAAGACGAGTCGGGACGGGTTCTGCTCGCGTATGATGCGCAGCGCCTCCGCGGTGATTTGGTTGAGCAACGCGGGCTCGAGCGCTCCGTTGGGCTCGTTCAGGATCTCGAACGCGACCTGAGCCGGGCGCGCGCGGTAGCGCGTCGCGATCTGCCGCCATATCGCATAGAGCCGATCCTTGTTCGCGTTCGGATCCTTGTGGATGGCCTCGAAATGATGCACGTCGACGATGATGGAGAGGTTACGAGAAAGCGCCTGATCCACGGCCCAGTCGACTCTCTTGAAGAACGCCTCCTGGACGGTGTAGGGAGGTCTGTCGACGCTGCGCTCGGGCGTCGTGAAGCGCACCGGTAGTCGGACATGGTCGAACCCCGCGGCGGCCGCCATCTCGAAGTGCTTCTCGGAGATGACGGTGCCCCAGGCGCCCTCCTTCGGGGACTCGAGGCAGTTGCCCACGTTGATCCCTTTCATGAACCCCGGAAGCGGCGCCGAGACGGCGATGACATCGGGCCGCGCGAGGGCTCGATCGATGGGCGCGGCCTGGGGCCGAGGCCCGCTCGGCGAAGAGGCACCGGGCGGCGGGGCGGGCAGCGCCGCCCGCGGCTGGCGGGGACGGCACGATACGGCCGCGACGGACAGGATAGCGACGGCGATGTATCGAACAGCTGCTTTTGCGGCGACACGAGTCATGCGAGCCTCCGTGAACCTGTAGGACTTGTACGAACCCTTCGTTCTCGCTCGGGTGAATGATTGCCGACGTGCCAGCCGCTCGCAAGCCCACGCAGCGCGATCGACGCACCTCGAGTACACGTTCGAGAGCCGCCGCGCCGGTATCCTGAAAACTTGTATCAGCCTCGGGCAGCTCGGGCGGGGTCGGGGACGAGAAGACTCACTCCTCCGCGGGCAGCCCGCCCTGGGCCACGTCGTCGATGAACCGGTCGACGGCCGCGAAGACGTCCTGGTTGCCCTGCTGGCGGTAGGATTCGAGGCTCTGGCTGAACCGGTCGCGGTCGTAGAGGAAGGCCTTGATGGCATCCGACGAGAAATCGGTGAATCGTCGGCCATAGCCCAGCCGCTCGATTTGAGCGCCATTGACGAACTGCTCGAACTGCCCCTTGAGCGGGAAGCTGCACACCGGGCGGTGCAGAAAAACGGCTTCGCTGATCAGGCTGAAGCCACCGTTGGCCACCACGGCGCGACAGGTCGCGAGCTCGCGGATGAACCCCGCCTCGCTGAAGACCCTGAGCGTCACGTTGCCGAGCTCCTCGTCGCGGTTCAAGCCGTACACGATGAAGTGCTGGCCCTGCACGGCACGGAGCGACTCGATGAAGTCGTCCTCGGCCGACGCGGTACGATAGACCAGAATGTGGTTCCCTTCGGGCAAACGCTCCCCGGCGACCTGCAACACGGCATCTCGCAGAATGGGCGGCACGAGCTCGGTGTTCGGCTTGCACGGCTCTGCATCGAAGAAGGCGGTGACGAGGTAGCGCTGGCAGAAGGGGACCTTGGCCTTGATGATCGTCTTGGCGAGCGTGTAGCTCTCCGTCTCTTCGTCGGGGATCTCGATACCGAGCGTACAGCGGTTGATCACCTGCATGTTGTCGATGCTGAGCAGCGGCAGGCTCGCGATCTTGGCGAACGTGTAGCTGAAGCTCTCGAAGTCGGAAATCACGAGATCGAGAGGCTCGGATCTCCAGAGATGGATCGCCTGCTTCACGTTCGTGGCGAGCCCTTCCGGCGCACTGCCGAGCAGATGCGCGAACGTCGCCGCCTTGTCGACGCCGCCGCGTTCGTACTTGAGGTGCAGTCCTTCGATCCGGAGACACCGGCCCGGGAATGCCTTGTCCAGCAACTCGAAGGCGCGGTCGCTCGTGGCAATGCGCACCTGGTGCCCCTGCTCGAGCAGGTGTTCGATGATGACCTGGCTTCGAGTGGCATGGCCCATACCTTCGCTCGGAACGCCGTAGAGGATCCTCATGGCCGCAGGCTAGTACCTCGCATCCGTTGAAGCGACGGGTCTTGGGACGCTGCGCCCTACCTCACTCTCGGAAAGCCGGCTCCGTCGCCCGTGAGTCACCGGCGGCGTGAACGGCGCATCATGAGCAGGAGCCCGAGGACCAGCCCGCCGAGCGTACTCGTGCGGCCGCGGCCGGGCGTGCGGCAGCCGCACCCGCCGTCGGCCCCTGCGTCGTCGCCATCGCTCGCGCCTCGGGAAACCCCCGCGGCGCCCGCGGGCTGCTCTGCCTCGGCAGCCGTCCCACCGGTTTCGCTCGGCGGGGCGCCTGCTCCGCTCTGGCTGCGGCCTCCTGTACCGCCCGTGCCGCGTCGGGCGCCTGTGCCGCCCGTGCCACCGGTTTCGCTCGCCGGGGCGCCTGCTCCGCTCTGGCTGCGGCCTCCCGTACCGCCCGTGCCACCGGTTTCGCTCGCCGGAGCGCCTGCTCCGCTCTGGCTGCGGCCTCCTGTACCGCCCGTGCCGCCCGTACCACCGGTCTCGCTCGGCGGGGCGCCTGCCCCGCTCTGGACGCGGCCGCCCGTGCCGCTTTGGGCGCCCAGGCCACCCGTGCCGCTCGTTCCGCCGGTCCCACCCGTCCCGCCCGTACCGTCCGAGGACCGCGGACCGTAGCTCGGTGGCGTTTGCCCGAACTCCAGGGCGCCGAGGTCCGGCGCGTCACCCGAGTAGCCGTCGTTGACGTTGGCGAGCACTTGCCCCGAATCAACGGCAGCGGAGCCTTCGGCCAGCGTCAGGTCTGGAAACTCGGGACCCGGGAAGGGTTCGTCGGGGTGGGTCACGTCCGAAGCAAATACGGACAGGTCGACCTCGACGGCATGCTTCTCGGTCGTGGCGCTCTGCATCTGCTCCAGACTCGAGAAGCGCGCCTCGCCGATTCTGCCCTCGAAGCGACCGGTCCCCGTCGAGCCGTATCCGTCGTAGTCGAACGAGCAGCTCGCGTCTGCAGCCGACAGAGTGGCAACGGCGCCGTCGCCGTTGTCGTATCCCCCGAACGTGCCTCCGCCGCTCCCCCCGATGAAAAGGTTGTTGCGGAACCATGCATCGTACCAGGCATCGTCCGTGTAGACGGCGAAGGCATCACCGCATTTGACGACCGTGTTGTGCAGCGCCACGTCGCCCACGCTGCCCCGATGCAGCTTGAACGGCGAGTAGAGGATGTTGTACATCAGGTTGCGGATGAAGTAGGCAGGTCCGCCCAGGCTCGGCTGGGAGCTGAGGCCCACGAAGCTCCGGGTGATCCGGTTCGAATAAACGCGGGTATTGCCCATCGTGAAGTCGGCCTCTATGGCGTCGTCGGCGCACACCTCGAGGTCGTTTCCATAGATGTCGATGGACGTCTGGTCCACGGCTTCGTCGTCTTCGAGGGTGGAGAGGCAGTCACGGAAACCGCGGACGCGATTGTGGCAGATGACGTTTCCGGGTCCCGTCAGCTGAATGCCTTCACCCAGGTTGTCCCCGTTCGCGCCCGTGGCGTCGTTGCGCCACTCGGTGGGTCCGGTCACGGTGTTGTCGCAGAAATAGCCATTGGTCGAGCCGGATCCGTACGCGACGATACCGTGGTCCTCCGTGGTCACCGTGCATCCGCGCACCACGATCCCTTCGGAATCGTTGAGCTTGATCATGCCATGGACCGACAACCCCTCGAGATACACGAACGCGCGTCCGTCGAGTCGTACATCGCCCTGGATCTGCGCTTGCCCGGCGTGCTCGGCGCGGATCACGATCGGCTGGTCCTCCGAACCGTCCGCCTCGACGATGAAGCCGTCGTAGTCCCCATCCGCGAGCAGCAACAGATCGCCCGGCTCTGCGCTCGAAAGCTGCGCCTCGAGCGACGCGGCCGTCACCTGCCTGCGGCGCGCGTCCGCGGCCGCCGCGGGTACCGGTCGGGTCGTCACCGTCAGCGTGCGCTGGTCCGAGCCGCCATCCGGATCGGTGAGCGTGAGCTCGATCTCGTACGCCGTATCCGGCGCCAGATGAAAGAGGCTGCCTGCATGGCGATGGTCCCAGGAGAACCCTTCGGCCTCGCCTGCCAGGATCCTTCGGAGCGGCAAACCCTGATGCCACTCGGAGCTACCAGCCGGGCGGTAGCGCACGGTGACGGCTCCGTCCGCGTCCGAGTCGCCGCTCACTGCCCACTCGAGGGAGATGTTCTCCAGAGTGGGATAGGGCGCCGTGACTGCGCCGGCGGTGGTAGCCTGCTGAGCGTGCGACGGCATCGCCGCCGCGATGCAACCCAACCCACACGCCCAGGCGACCGCGTCAGAACCGAACCATGATTTTCGCAGGGCCAAGCTTCACCTCTTGGCCGATACTGCACCGGATCGCGTCGGGACGCTACGCTCATGCGGGTCTCCGGTGTGGCCTCGGGTGTGATACCGTCGTCCATGTCGCGCTCCCCGAACGAAGGAGAACCGCCATGGGAAGAGTCGCATCGATAGGCCTCGCCATTGCCCTGAGTCTGTTTTGGTGCGGCTGCGCCGGGTCGCAGCCCAACGTCGGGACGGTCCACTTCACGACCAGTCCGGTACCACCGCTCATCACGGTCAGCGGCGATGCAATGGTCAACGTCGCACCGGACGAGGTCGTATTCAACATCGGTGTGGATACGCGGGACACGACCGTAGAGGCGGCCAAGCGGCGCAACGACTCGGCGATCCGGGCCATCCAGACCGCGAGCATGGCCCACGGCGTACAGAGCAAGGACTTTCAGAGTGACTATATCGTCGTCGAGCCTCAGTACAGCGCGAGCCCGCCGCAACAGCTGGTCGGCGCGCTCGCGCGGCGGCAGTTGACGGTCACCCTCAAAACGGTATCCAAGTTCGACGAACTGTTGACGGCTGTCGTCGAAGTGGGCGCCAACACGATCTACGGCATCGATTTTCGAACCACCCAGCTCAAAGCGCACCGGCAGCGCGCACGTCAGCTGGCGCTAGAGGCCGCTCGGGAGAAGGCCGTCGCCATGGCAGGGGTTCTGGGACGTCGCCTCGGCGCGCCCTATTCGATCCAGGAGCAGCCATCGAGCTTCTGGTCTTCGTACTACTGGGGTGGACGCGGCCAATCACAAAACATGGTGCAGAGCCAAGCACCCGGGGGCTCCGACCCAGAGGGCACTCTGGCCCCGGGTCAGATCTCCATCTCAGCGCGGGTCCAAGTCGAGTTTCTTCTGATTTGACGGAGCCCCGGCGCGGTCCCGTGACACTTGTCCGCGGACACGTGTACGCTCCGACCCCATGAAGCGGTCACACGCGCCGTCTCTTCAGCAGGCAGGCAGCGGTGCCAGCACAGCTCGCGGGTTGGAACGCGGCTTGCATTCGGCTCGGAACATGAGACCTTCCTCTTGGTTTGCAGGGGCGTTGACGTCACTGGCCGTTGCGGGTTTGGGCTGTGTCGCTTGGGGTGCGGAAAGCGACCTGCCGCTCGCTGATCCCGCGGCACCCGGACAGCCCACGGCGCCGGCCGAGCCAGCTTCGAGCTCGCCAGCACCCGCAGCGCCGAGCTCGGCGGTCCCGGCTCAGGGCACTGTCTTGGCGCCAGCGCAGGCGCGCCCCACGGCGCCTGCTCGGCCGCCCCCGGAACCCGAACCCTGCGCCGGTCCACCCTGCTGCAAGCAGCGCCCGTGGGAGGCAGACCATGACTCGGGCGTGTTCGGACTGCGCGCTGCCGTGACCCGCTTGCACGGCATGAGCGGCGGCGATTCCGTGGGACTGACCGCGTGGGCGCAGGGAGAACAGTACCACCGAGACCGGATCTGGACCACGCGCTGGATCTACCAGTTCGGCATCGGCGGAGGCGGGTCAGGACTCGACGGGGCGCTCCAGGGTGGCTTTGCCGGCGGAGCGCGGGTCCCCGTGAGCAGAGATCACGGGCCTCTGCTTCGTATGGGGTTCCAGGCGTACCTCAGAGGCAACGACTCGTACTACGCATCGCTGATCGACTTCCCGCAGCTGCAGCTCGGTTATCAGTACCTGCGCGGCGACACCGTGGTCGAGCTCGGAGGCAAGGCGGGTGCCGTGCTCGTGGGACGCAATCGAATCGGCGATGCGCGGCGTGTGCTCGGCACGGGGCTCGAGTACGGCGGGTACGGCGCCCTTCAGCTCTCCGGGATGCGAGCGGGCGTCGAGTTCACGCGGCTGCCCGTGGACGATGCCGTGTCGACCCCGGTGGACATCGCCGAAGGCACACTGTGCGCGCGCGCCGCTCCCTTTGCGCTCTGTGCCGATGCTCGTGCGACGTTCACCCGAGCGGAGCTCGGACCCGACGAACCGGCTTCGAAAGCGGTGCGCTCGGTGTACGCGGGGATCCTGATCGGCTTCACCGAGGAAGGCAAGCCTCCGACGAAGCACCCTGCCAAGCCGGAGCCGGCGACCGCGAAGTAGCCAGTTCGGGGCGCCCGTCGGTGGCACGAAGGACCTACTCCGGAGGCAGACGGAACGCGCAGCGCGGACCTGAAGCCTTGCTGAGCCTCCGATCGAGGGTTGCGAGCGGTGCGCCGAGCTCTTCCGCGAGCGCCACGTAGCACGCGTCGTAGGCGGTCAGGTTGTGCCTCAGGTTCCAGACTCGCTCGGCGAGCGGCTCGTACGGGAACAGCTCGACGCGCAAGTCGAGCAGGTCCGCGTGCGCCAAGGCACCGACATCCTCGGAGAGGTCACCCGCGAGCACCGCGCGGCGCAGGATGTTCGCCACCTCGACGGGCAGGAGATGGGGAGCAGCCAGTGCGCCGCCCAGGAGCTCCGATTCCGCCCATTGCCCGGTGGGGCCGCTATCCACGAGCGCCGCCACGACCACGGACGCATCGACGACGTGGGTCACCGTCGATCCTGAACACGGTGGGCCAGGATCTTGGCGCGTGACAGCCGGCTGCCGGTACCCGCTTTGCGGGTCCGCACTCGTTCGATCAGCATGGCCACGCTCGGGCCACGTGCCAGCTCGATGAGCTCGGCGCGCACGTGTTCCTGCAGCGAACGCCCGGCCCGAGCGGCCCGCGCGGCGAGCTCGTCACGAACATCATCGGGGACATCGCGGACCGTCATGGAAGTCGGCATGCATGCATTATGCTGCTCCAAGCTGCAGAGCGCAAGCCAGGCGGCGCGCCGGCGCCTTGCGGCGGGCGTGGCAGGGGCTGGGGCCGCCAGCGCGATCGAACCGTGGCTGGCGACTACTCCCGTTGCAGCCGTTCTCTGAGCTCGCTCAGAGCAATGACGTCGCAGCGGTCGTCCAGCGCATACGCCGTCGAGCCCGGGTAGACGACCAGTATCCGACTGAGCCCGAGGTCGTGACGCGCACTGTGCATGGACCGGGTCAGTCCCGGAGCATCCGCGTATTTGGCCTCGATTCCAATGCGCCTGCCCCGGACCAGCAGCAAGAGATCCAGCTCGGCGCCCGCAGGCGTGCCCCAGAAGTAGGCATTGCGTTCACCGGCGACGCGGATCGCTTCCTCGATGACCAGACCTTCCCAGGAGCTGCCGAGCTTCGGATGGCCTTCGAGATCGGCGCGGGAGCCGATGCCGAGCAGGGCGTGGAGCAACCCCGGATCTCGCACGTAGACCTTGGGTGACTTGACCTGGCGCTTGTTCACATTTTCGAACCAGGGCAACAGTTGCCGCACGACCAACGCTCCGCTCAGCAGGTCCACGTGTCTGCGCACGTTGGTATGGGAGCTGCCGAGAGACCGTCCGAGCTCGGAAGCATTCAGGATCCCGCCGTGCCAGTGAGCCAACATCATCCACAGTCTGCGCAGGGTCATGGGCGGGATGTCGAAGCCGAGGTTTCTGAGGTCCCGCTCGAGAAACGTCTGTATGAAGTCCTCTCGCCACGCCAGGCTCGCCGCGTCGTCTTGGGCGAGGTACGAACGTGGGAAGCCGCCCCTGAGCCAGAGTCGCCATCTCTCGGCCGTGCCGACCTCCTCCAGTGAGAAGCCAGACATGGCCACGAACGCCACGCGACCGGCCAACGTCTCCGACACGCCGCGCACCAGATCGGGCGAAGCACTGCCGAGCAGTAGGAAGCGAGCGGGCGGTGGCTCCCGGTCCGCGAGTACTCGCAGTAGAGGCAACAGATCCGGCCGCCTCTGCACTTCATCGATGACGACCAGGCCCTGCAGGGTCTCGAGTGTGGCTTTCGGCGTCGCCAGGCGACGCTCGTCAACCGGATCCTCGAGATCGAAGCGATGAGAGGGACGCGTGCCTGCGATCGCCTGTGCCAGCGTGGTCTTCCCGCACTGACGCGGTCCGGTGAGGGCCACGATGGGAGAGCGACCAAGCGCCGCATCGAGCTCGCCGAGCAACCTGGGTCTCGGGATCATGATCCTTGCAAATTGAACACCTAACGTTCAAATTGCAAGGATCTCGTCCACCGAGCTACTGCCGGCCCGCCGTTCAACTCGCGCGCCGTCTTCGCAGCCCCAAGAGTCCGACGAGCAACCCGACCAGAGCCCCATGTCCCGCGGGCTCTGACCCGGCCGCAGCACAGCTGCAACCGCCTTCTTCCGTGCTCTGCGAGACGTTGACCGTAGGTCCGCCAGAGGTTTCGTCGGGACCGGTGGGCTCATCGCCGCTGGCCCCCGTACCGTCGTCGCCGCCGGTTTCCGCCGTGCCGGGCACGCCTCCGGTCGCGCTGGTCGCGGCGTCCGTGCCGCCCGTTGGCGCGCTGCCTCCGGCAGCCGTGCTGCCGCCACCCGGGGTGTTGCCGCCAGCCGGCGTATTGCCGCCAGCCGCCGTATTGCCGCCCGCCGCCGTGCTGCCACCCGCCGCCGTGCCGCCACCCGCCGCCGTGTTGCCACCAGCCGCCGTGCTGCCACCGGCCGCCGTATTGCCACCGGCCGCCGTGTTGCCGCCCGCTGTCGTACTGCCGCCCGCCGCCGTGCTGCCGCCCGCCGCCGCCGATGAACCGCCGCTGCCACTCGCGCCGCCGCCTGCCGAGGCCCCTTGATACTCGAAGGCGCCCACATCCTGCGTGCCCACCGGAGCCGGGCGACCGAGGAAGTCCACGTTCACTTCCTCGAGGTTGATCCCCTGATCGATGGCCTGGCTGCCCTCGACCAGATCGAAACCGAGCGGATCCGTGGTGGCGCTGACGTCGACGAACCCAGGATCGGTCGTGAGGATGAGGTTGTTCTTCTTGACGATGTTCTTCAAGAACTCGTCATCGTCGGGCGATCCGAAGGGCGCGACCTTGGGGTCGAAGTACCAGAGGTTGTTCGTCCAGTAGATGTCACCTTCGGCGATCTCGCCTCCCCCGGTCACTCCGGACGACGTGGAGTTGAAGGGAAGGGCGATGATACGCGAGCTGGCGAAATCGTTCAGATTGGTGCCATCCTCGTCCACGCCCAGATCGTGATGGACAATCGTGTTGTTCTCCCACCGGACGTTCACGAGCTTGGTGTTGTTGATTTGTAGGAGGGAGATCCAGCCGCTGTCGATCATCACGTTGTCGTAGAACACCGAATCGGTGAACTTGCCCTTGACGTAGGGGCCCGTCTGGTCGCTCGGCTGGAACATGCTGGAGACTTCGAAGAAGCCGCAGCTGTTGTACGACAGGTTGTGGTGGATCCTGACGTCCGTGACCTCACCCGCGTAGGTGACGGTCACCTCCGTGGCACCGCCATCGCATCGCTTGGAGGTTCCGCTGACCCATCGAGCCGGGATAGTGCAGTTGATGAAGCTGTTGTAGGCCACCTCGACGTGCGAGCTATTGACGAAGATGCCCTCGGCGCCTCCCACGGCGTTCGGATCGACCCCGGGGTCACCATCGACGCTGATGAACAGATCGTGGACGTAGTTGTTCAGCACCTGCACGTTGTCCCCGGAGGTCATGATCCCGATGTCGCACAGGGTGATCTCGCTGTTGATGAGCTTGCTGTCCTGCCCCAGCATGACGCAGATGCCGCTCGCGAGGCTGCTCATCTGGGCGTCGCTCTGGGACCCGGACAGGTAGAGCCCATCGATGGTGACCCCGCCCATGAAGGACTGGAGCATCGCGCCGCTGCTCACCTCGCGTTGCTTGATGAACTTGGGCAGCGGCAGCGTCGGGTCACCGTAGTTGGTGAGCAGCTTGACGTTCCGGAGCTTCATCAAGTCGACGGCGTACGCGCCCTTGGCCACCGCGAATTCACTGCCGCGCTTGAACTTCACGGCGGTGCACGATGAGCTGATCGCCGCCGGACTGGCCCAGGCGGTCGCCTCGCTCGTCCCGTCCAGCGAGTCGTTGCCTTCCTTGCTGTCCACGTAGCAGTCGGCGGCGAACGCCGCTGCGGCATGTGCCAAGATCGATAGCGTTGCCGCACCGAGAACGAGAAGCAGCGAGCGTGCCATGGAACGCCTCCTCGGAACGAGAGGTCCTGTGCGAGTCGCGACTCACCAAACCGCGAGATAGCCATTGCGATCTTCGCACGAGCGCGAAACGCTGGCCAATGCCGAGCAAGGGCGAAGGCGAGCCGGCCTGCTCGCGAGCGTCGCATGCGGAATATTGTGCCCAGCCAGTGCAGTCCTTCTCATCCCCTCACGCTCGAAGGCACCACCGTCGGCCGCCCCGGGCGTGATCGGTCCAAAATGTCGCGTCCTTGCGGGCCCGTTCTACGAGCCTAGTCGTCGGCCTCGGTGATCGCGGCGAGCGCCTCCTCCAGAGCCGGGATGACGGCGCGATCCTTGACGCGGTTGGCGGCTCGCTTGCTGGCGAGGATCCGGTCGAGCGCGAGGATGCGGACAGACACTCCCTCGATGGTCGTCGACTTCGATCGCTCGAACTCCGCGGCGAAGCCTTCGAGCCCCGACATGTGAAGCACGACGTCGAATCGTTCGAGAGCCCCGCCCAGGCTCGCTGGCATCATACCGAACCCGGAAACCCAAATGCCGCCGGCTGCGTTTGCAGCTTCGCCGATCCGGGGATCGGCCGTCGTCGCAAACCACAGGTCGACGTCCACCGTGGTGGTGTCCGCCCCGTGCAAAGACGCGGCCGTCAGGCCGACGATCATGTACTCGACGCCACGGGCGTGGAGCTCCGCAAGGAAGCGTCGCTCAGGTTCGGTCAGGACGGAGTCGACCATTCAATCCCCGTCGCAACCTCTCCTCGGGAGACCGCCGCAGGTTGCATAGCACGTGGTAGATACCGTCAGCCTCCAAACCTGGATGGCGAGCCGCGATCGAATAAGCGCGGCGCCACAGCGCTTCGTGCTCCAAGACCCAGCGCCGCTGGTCCTCGCTCAAATGGGAGAGATCGTCCGACACCACGGGAGTTTGGCCCGACGCTGTACGGGGTGCAAGTGCCCGCCCACAGCGAAAACGACAGGTCAGCGATCTTCCGATCCTGCACAGGGCGCACAGTCCGCGGGGTGTGCGCTTGAAGCGCGGCATGAGGACGCGCGCACGAAGAGTCGGGCGGCTCCGCCGAGCCGCGACCCTGGAGCACCGATCACCGCGGCATCGAGCGCTGGCGGGCTCGGCGCGCCACGAGCCAGGCCGCCACGCACCCGACGCCGGCCAGCACGAGCCCGATGAGCGAGCCGCCCACGGCCAGCAGGTGCACGAACAACGAGCCCACGTCGCCCGCGGGATGCGCCACATGCTGATGGCCCGGCGCCCAGTGGCCAACCTGTGCGCACCACCGGTGCGCGCTCCGTGAGAACTCGATGAGCACACTCACAAGCAACAGAGCCGAGCCGGCGCCCACGATGAGCGAGCCGCGGAGCAGCAGGCCCGCGGCGCGCGCGCGCCACAGCGTGACCCACGCGGCGCCGAGCCCTGGCAACACGAGCCAGGGCATCCCGAACGCGGCTTCGAGGAGCTCGGGGCGGCATTCGACCACGAACAGTTGCGACCCCGCGAGCATGAGGGTCGTCCAAGCACCGACGGCAACGGCCAGAAGCCAGCGTAGGATCGAGCGTAGGGCCGTCTGGGCGTTCATCGAGCAGATCGAGTATGCGCCGGGGGTCGACGGGGATCCAGGAACGTGCCGCTACACGGGCGTGCCCTTCTGCATCAGTCTTCCTTGCGCTCGTAGTTCTCCGAGCTCCTCGATGACACGTCGCCAGAAGTGGCGGTCTGCCTTTCTGTGCTGAGCCGTACGGCCATCCAAGAGCTCCTCCAGCTCGTCCTCGAGCGCCTCGGGCAGGGTGCGGCCATGCGAGATGAGCTCGGCGGCCTGTCGCAGGGCGGGCGCCGTACCGAGCACGCGACAGACCTCGGGGAACTCGGTCACGAGCTGTCGGAATTCCGTCAAGCCAAAGACATTGGCGACCGCCCATCGGAGATCCTCGTCCCCCAGCGCGCCTCGCTTCTCGCGCAGGGCCGAGAGCACCAGGCGCCCGATAATCGGGTAGTCTCGGGGTCGCTGCGTCTTCTTGAGCTCGACCAGTTCAGGGATGGCCAGCGTGTGCAGGACGCCCCACTGGGTTTCGAACCGACGAGCTCTCTGGCGCGCCCCGTCGAAGCTGCCGACCCGCGGCGGGCAACCCATCACGTCCAGATACGTGACCGTTCCGTCTTGGTCAGGGATGGCGAAGTGGAAGCCATGGTGGCGCGCGGCCATCTCGGCCGTCAGGGGCGGTGTCAACTTGTAGTAGTGCGCGTCGCTGGCTCGCAGGGCAGCTGTGAAGCGCTGGAGATTCTCCGCGCCGGGCTCGACCCAAAGGTCGACATCTTCGGAGAAGGTCGCCGCTCCATAAAGAATGGTTGCCTGCCCGCTCACCAACAACCACTGGGCCTGGTGCTGCTCAAGGTGCCGGAAAAAGCTTGCTATCATGCGCGTCCTGAGGGTCCACGAGACGAGCGCGCAGCGCCCAGGCTCGGGCCAGACGCTCACCGGGAGACAGCGATTGCCACTCGGTGGCCTTGTAGGGCGACAGCACGAGCTCGTGATCCAACGGCCCGGTGTCCGCTGGATCTTGAGGACGGCCACTCTCGGGCGCTCGCATGGCCGGAAACTAGCACGCGGGCCGGAGAGGAGCCAGGCTCCACCGCGCTGGCTGCGATTGGGCGTACACGCGAGTGGCGCGCAGTGGCCTCATCGCTCCGGACCTTGTCGCCAACCCCAGAACATCTGCTCGTCATGGCCGAACGAGCCGCAACAGCAAAGCGCCGGCGACCGGAGGTGGCGCGCTTCATGCTGGACCCGACGTCGGCACTGGACCGGCTCGCCCGCGAGCTCGGGCGGCGTGAGTATCGACCGGGCGCTTCGCGCGGGTTCGTGATCTACGAGCCCACGCGACGGGTGATCGCGGCACTGCCGTTCAGGGATCGGGTGGTGCAGCACGGGTATGGCAGGCCCTGGCTGGGGCAGGTCACGGTCTTGGCGCAACGCAAGCCGATGTTGTTGTTGCGGTTGGTCGGCGTGTTGTTGTTGCGGTTGGTGGCACGGAGGTTGTCGGCGTTGTTGTTCCAGCTGCCGCCCCGTATCACCCGGTTGTCGGCAGCCCCGGCAGGCCGCCCCCGGAGGCTCGGCCGGGGCCGAGCTCCAGAGCTTGTCATGGTGTCGAGGCTGGGATGGCCCGCGCTGCGGCCCGGGCCCAGCCGCCCAGCATCTTGCCGACTTCGTTGCTCTGCTCGGCGAAGTACGCGGCCTGTTTGTCGCTCGTGGCTCCGAGCCGCCTTCCGAGGCGCACGAGCACGCGAGCGCGGGTGAGCGCTCTGGAGGCGCTCGCCAGCAGGGCACGCCGGCCGCGCGTGTACGTGGCATCCACCAGAGCACAGGTGATCTCCAGACAGGTCTCGACCAGGCGCTCGCCCAGGGTGAACTTGTGCGCGCGCGGCATGCGCGCCACCCGCTCCATGACGCAGAGCGTCAGGTCTTCCATGCGCAAAGCGACGACTGCGGCTTCGCCGCTCGTGGCGGCGGGCCGCGGCCTCGGTTTCGAGGGCGAGCGGACGGCGGCTTCGCCCCCGTCCGCTTCCTTGTGCTTGCGCGGGTCGGATGGGTCGCCTTGTGAGGTCATGGGTTGGGATCAAGGGTTCAAGATTCAATGATCAAGGGTTCGGATAGGCAAGGGCGGGTCCGAGAGCAAGAATCGTGCCTATTGCGCGGTCCTGGCGCAACGAAAGCCGAGGGTGTTGAGGCGAAGCGTCGGCGAGTAGTTGTAGCGGTAGGTGGCACGGAGGGAGTCGGCGTAGGTGCCCCAGCTGCCGCCCCGACTCACCCGGTAGTCGGCAGTATTAGTATTGGCACAATTATTGCATGGAAGCTGGTACGTCGCATACCAGTCCAGGTTCCACTCCCACATGCTGCCGGCCAGGTCACTCTGCTGCCAGTAGCCGTCGCCGTCCGGCTTGCTGCCGACAGGCAGGATGTCCGAGTACGAGCAGGAAGCCCCCCCGTCGCCGTCTCCCATGCAGCCGTAGACGGCGCGCGTCGAGCTCGGCGCATCGTCGCCCCATGGGTACTCCCAGTTCAGCCCGCCGCCCTGCGCCGCGTACTGCCATTCCGCCTCGGTGGGCAGCCTGCCGCCGTCCCAGATGCAGAACGCAAACGCCTCGTACCAGCTCACGTAGTTGATCGGTAGACGCTCGGCCTCCCCGGACTCGGCCGTATCGCGCCAGGTCTTGTAGGACGAGCTCGAGTTCAGATGGCTCGTGTCCTTGAACACGGTTTCGTTCGCGGGCAGCGCGCTGTCCCAGTCAGAATTCCATCCGCTCCCAACACCCACCAACGGATGCTCCCCCTCGTCTTGGTACGGGTGCAAGTCCGTCTGGTGCCATTGATTGTACGCTTGTACGAACTTCCTGAACCTTCCGACCGTCACCTCGTACTTGTCCAGGCAGAAGCTCGAGACCGTGGCCGGATAGGGCTCGGTCTCACCCGGTGCGCGATCGAAACCACCGCCTTGCACTGGCAGGCTCTGGCAGCAGCTCGTGCCCTCTGCGTCGTCGCACGTCAGGCCGCCTGCGCAGGACGGCCCTTCGGGACCGCACGGGAGCGGGGGTGCGCCACCGGTGCTCGTCGTGCCGCCCGTACTCGTCGTGCCGCCCGTGCTCGTCGTGCCGCCCGTGCTCGTCGCGCCGCCCGTGCTCGCTCCGCCGGTCGCCGTGCCACCGGTGCTGGCTCCGCCACTGCTGGTGCCACCGGCGCTTGCGCCACCGGTGCCCATTCCGCCCTCTGCCGCACCCGCCAAGCCCGCTGCTCCACCAAACCCCACACCGCCAGCGTTCCCAGCACTACCACCCTCGCCCCCAAGCCCCGCCTGTCCTGCGCTCGCTCCAGCGACGCCCGCACCGGTTGCTCCGGCCGTCGCAGCAGCAAACCCGCCGGTCACCCCTGCGTCCCCTCCGCTCCCTGATGCCAGAGCGCCCCCTGCGGATCCACCCATCGCTCCGCTTCCCCCATCCCCGCTACGCATGCCACCCGTGTCTCCGCCCTCAGTTCGTCCTCCGGATCCTCCACCCTCCCCGGCTTGCCCATCGCTCGCGCCCGCTTCACCGCCCATACCGCCCTCACCCGCGTCAGGCTTTGGCAGCAGCGTCGCATCCGGCATCAGGCAACCGAACGCCAAAAACGCCGACGTCCACCACAGCGCTCGACGCATCACTCGAACCTCCCACTGAGCCCAACGCTGCCCAAACCGACCCACGCCCTGATCCCTTGATCCTTGGGCGCGTGCTCTTGCTGGTAGCTGTCCCACACCAGCGCTCCAACACCCGCGGCCAACAGGGGCAGCCCCGCGTAAAAGGTCACCGTGGACCAGGTTCGGAGCGACTCGTACGTGTCGTAGTCGTCCTTCTTGTCCCATGGACACTCGTTGCGGTCATTGCACGCGTCGGCACGGATGCTCTCACCTGCGACGGCCGTCGCTCCCGAAGCCAACAGACTGGCGCCGCCCACGCCGATGCCGACCCAGCCCAGGGTTTGCCAGAGCGCCGTGCGCGGCGGTTCTTCCGGGGACACGGGTGGCGGTGGAGGCGGCGGCGGGGGGGGAGGGGGAGGCCGCGCCGACTCGACTGGGCACTCGAGGTCGAGATCGAGCGTCTGAGCCTCGCTTTCGGCCAATGTGACCGTCTGCGACGTCGTGGCACGTCGCTGGCCGCATTCCGCCGTCGCCTCGACCTGGTGGGACCCAGGGTTGACGAGCAGCGGCGCCTGTAGCGCCTCCAGCGAAACGCTCGCCCCGTCGAGCGTCACGCTCACACCTTGGGACGTTGCGGGCTCGATACGCAGCGTCAGCCTGGGAATGCGCGGCTGGAGCGCAGAGAGGCTACCCACGGCGTCCGACTTCGCTTGCTGTTCCGCCTCGAGCAGCTTTCCGGTGCCAGTCACGGGAAGCTCTGCGGCGCGACGATAGAGCGCTGCCGCTTCGACGAGCTTGCCTAGCCGTTCGTTTGCGCGCCCAGCGTAGTAGGCCACCGTAGGCCGGGAAACCCGGCTCAACACCCCGGACAACAGGCTGGCCGCTCGCTCATCGTCGCCCTGATCGTAGGCGTCGAGCCCGTCCATGATTGCCTTTCGGTCCTCGGCAGCCGCGTCTTGCGCGTGAACCGGAGCGCTGAACGCCAACACGGCGGCCCAGCAACACAGCAGCTGGTCGATGCGTCTCATGGGTTGTCCGGCTTCTTCTCGCTGTTGCGGATGCGCTCCAGCTTGCGGGCCAGGGCTTCGTCGTCTGCTGACGTTGCACCCTCGTCCCTGCGTTCTGGAGCGCTCCCAGCGTGTGTCTCTTGCCCTCGTGCTCGGTCGGCTCGCGCGGCCCCCGGCTGCGCCCCGTCCACGCGCGTCGGCTCCTCGCGCGGCGTTGGCGCCGCCGCAGACTTGGAACGAATACGTTCCAGCTTGCGCAGCAAAGCCTCGTCGTCTGCCGACCCCAGCCCCTCACCGCGACCTCGTGCAGCCGCCCCAACAGGTTCGACGCTGCTCTGGGGACTCGTAGCGTCACCGCTTGGCGCGGTGGTTGTCTCTACGCTGCCGCGCTCCTCGTGCACAGTCGCGACCGGCGCCTCGTCCGTGCCTGGCGTCTCCACGGGCAGCGCTGGCACCACCGCGCCCGCGGCCGACACGACCGGCGCCGCCTTGTGCTCGGCTGCCGACGCTCGCGGCGCAGACTCCACTGCCACACGCGCAGCCGCCGGCTCCTCACGAGCGGCCGGCGCCGGCGCGTCCGCCGGGCGGAGCCACCACACGACGAGCGCAACCAGCGCGCCAGCGCCGAGTGCCGCAAACCACACAGCGCGCCTTTTTCGGCGCTTGGGCTGGACCGTCGGCTCCAGGCTCCGGGCCGACGGTGCTGCGGTGGTCTGATCATGCACCTCTCGTTGCGCAGGCGCCGAGACAGCACCCACGCGCTCGGCGGGCCTGTTGCTGCCCTGGTCAGCGACGCTGTCTCGGGCAGCGCCGCACGCGTGCAACAGCGCTGTCACCGCCGCCCCGATCGATTGAAACCTCTGCTCGCGATCGCGTGCCACCGCCTGCTCGAACCACGCGTCGAATCCGGCAGGCACGTCCGCAATCCTCGAGGCCACTGGAAGCGACTCCGTGCGGATCGCCAGCGCCAGCTGTTCGAAAGAATCCGCTTCGAAGGGCCGCTTGCCCGTCAGCGCCTCGAACGCGATCACTCCAAAGGCCCATACGTCCGTGCGCGCGTCCACCGGCAAGCCAAACGAAAGCTGCTCGGGGCTCATGTACTGCGGGCTGCCGAGCAAAGCGCCCGCCACCGTCTCGATGCCCGAAGTGCCGAAGCTCAGAGTCTGGGCTTTGGCAATACCGAAATCGAGCACCTTGACGAGCTCTTCGCCCGTGTCTTCATCCCGGGTCAAGAAGATGTTCCCGGGCTTCAGGTCCCGGTGCACGATCCCGCCATCGTGAGCCAGAGCCATGGCCCTGCCGACCTGGGAAAGGACGGAGCAAAGCTCGGCCGGCTCGAGCCGCCCCACGCGCGCCAGCCGCTCGGCAAGGTCCTCGCCTTCGAGCAGCTCCATGGCCATGAACGGGATCCCTTGGTCAATCCCGTAATCGGACACCCGAACCACGTGCCGGGTGCTGAGCGACAAGGCCGCCGCAGCCCGGGCCTCGCGCTGGAAACGACTGCGCGCCTCGGCGCTCTCGACGTACTTCTCGGCCATGAGCTTGACCGCCAGGGGCGTTCGGAGCTCCGCGTGCTCGGCACGCCACACCGATCCCATGCCGCCCTGCCCCAACTTGGCGAGCAGCCGATACCGTCCGCTGATGACAGTGCCTTCGGCGATTTCCACGGCCAGTACTATGCAGCAGACCCTATCATGCGTCCCCCCCAAGCTGCCAGCCGCGCGCGGACAGATCGCTGCAGACCGGAAACGCAGCGGTTTCGACCGTTTCGCCCCCTCTCGCATGGCTGGGAAGGCTCTGCTGCAGACCTCGCCTAGCGCCCAGCGAGCATGGACGGCTGTAAGGATCGCCGACCTCGACCGCTCTCCCGTGCTCGGCGCTCCAGCGGCCACCACACGGCTCACCCAGCGCGTCGTCTGCGCTTGGGTCGCACGGCCCTGAGCTTCATGACGAGCCTCAGTGCCTCGACCGTCGTCTCGCTGTCGAGAAACTCGCGCGCCACATCGTCCGGAAGCACACGGACGTTGCGCGTCGACTTGGCCCACCACGCCAACAGCTCGCCGCGTCCTCTTGCGCCGAGACGTGTGGCATACGGATTCGGCCTGCCGTGTTTCAGTTCGTACTCGTTACGCATCGTTCTCGTAGTCCTCGCGCTCGCCGCGTGTGAGCCGTCGAGCGCTGGTGATTCTGATCTTGTCCGCTCGCTCGGCGTGAACCACCAGCAGGAGACGATTCGACAAGGAGTGACCCACCAGCAGAAACCGCTTCTCCGCGGACGAGTGGTCTGGATCATCGTGGAGGCGGGCCCATGGGTCGGCAAACACGGTTGTGGCCTCTTCGAAGCTGACCCGATGCCTGCGCACATTGGGTGCGGCCTTCCGGTCGTCCTAGGCGAACTCAAGCTGGCCGAAGCGGTATGAGCGCACTGCGACAGGCTAGCCTAGTTCGCGCCTCAATGGGGCCCTGTCCGAGCGGACGGCGCTCAGGCACCCCAGGCAGGGGCCGCCTGCGCGGCAGCATGGGTGACCCGAGGTGCGTCGTCTTCGGCGGGTGCTCTCGGGCATCGACGCTGCGAATGCGCGGCGATGAGCGGCGCTTTTCTAACTTCGTGCTTGACAAGGTTTCGCCGAGTCCCTTCGCGATTTTCGCGGCTCGCGCCAGCAGCGCGCCCTGGCGACGCGCCTCGGCCTGTTC
The DNA here is from genome assembly GCA_016929495.1 of Polyangiaceae bacterium. GTDB lineage: Bacteria > Myxococcota_A > Polyangia > Polyangiales > Polyangiaceae > JAFGIS01. Next base: position 22,938 of record JAFGIS010000472.1, read on the forward strand.
ACGGGGCTTTCGCTGCCATCGACGCCTCACGACTCGTTCGCAGCCTCGATCGCCCCCGAGGACGCCCGTCAGAGGCCCGAAATTCCCGGGGTTACACTGCGGCTCATGAACAGTGCACTCTGTCTCCTCCCTGACCACTCCCTCGAGCGACTCTCCGACTCCGAGCTGCTCGCCGCCACGCGCAGCCTCGTCGGCCGTTCCAACCAGCTGCTCGCCGCCCTGCTCGCTCACCTGGGCGAGGTCGAGGCTCGCGGTATCCATCGCACCCGGGCCTGCTCGAGCCTGTACACCTACTGCATTCACGAGCTGCGCTTGTCCGAGGACCAGGCTTACCGGCGCGTCGCTGCCTCGCGTCTGGTTCGGCGGTTTCCCGCCCTGCTCGAGGCCATCGCGGCCGGTGAGCTGCATCTCACCGGCCTATTGATGCTCGGCCCGCACCTCACCGAGAACAACCTCTGGGAGGTCCTGCGCCGCGCCAAGCATCGCACCAAGAAAGAAGTCGCCGCTCTGGTCCGCGTGCTCGATCCTCTGCCGGATGTCCCGGCCCGCATCGAACCCCTCGGCCCCGCGCCGGCGCGGTTGACTTCAGGGGCCCCGAGTTGGTCCGCGTTCGTAGCGGCCCTGTGCCCGGTTCGCGAGCTCGGGCCCGGTGACCGTCCTCGGGACTGGGTGTCGAGCGACGAGGACCCGGTGGCTAACCGGTTGTGCAGCGAACAGGGTCCGGTGGCGAACGACGCTGAAGACGCCGAGCAGATGGGCGGCGCGCCGTTGGGTACGGCCGACGCGGCATGGGGTACGGCCGACGCGCCGTTGGATAGGACCGACGCGGCGTCCGGCGCGGCATGGGGTACGGCCGGCGCGACGTTGGGTACGGCGCTGGCAGCCGAGCCGCTCGAGGCACACGCGCCAGCGCGGGTA
>JAFGIS010000473.1 GCA_016929495.1 Polyangiaceae bacterium
CGCCAGACGCCGCGGCCGTTCTGGAGAAGGTCGGTGCGGACCAGCGCTTGCGACCCGTGTACGCTGCTCTGAGGGCGGTCGAAGCCAAGAGCGCGGACTACCTCCATCGCTTCGCGCCCGAGGTTCGCTTCTCAGCGCAGCAGATCCTGATGGACATCGCACCACAGATCACGGAGACGCAGAGCGCTGCCGGCGCACACGGCCGGCGGAGCGTGAGAGGCTGAGGAGCGCTAGTGTCGCGCTTCGATTGTAACGATGCACTAGCCGAATCCCGGGGGAACGCGTCGCGCGTACCGCGGGGACTCGGCACCGTGCTAGGGTCGGCCCAGTGCCCTGAGTCGAGGGAAACGCGAGCTCTGGTGCGAGAGGAGGGACTTCTCGTGCAGACCGGTGGCAAGCCGCGTGGCACACATTGTGCCGTCGGCAGGGGCGCTGCTGCGCAGAAGCTCCGGAAAAACAGCCTGGCCGGGCAACCCGCAGCCATGGACCGCCGTTTGCATGCCCGGTGCACCATGGCTCACCCTCCTCGAAGCAGACTACTGCCCGTCGCCGCTTGCCTTCTGTTCGCCGTGTCCGCCTGCGGGGCCAGCCACGGTTCCTCTTATGACAGCGACCAAAACGCAGCCGGTCAGGCGGGCGCGTCCTCGGACGATCACGATGGGACAGCCGGCGACAGCGGCGCACAGGACGGAGCGGCCGGTTCCGATCCAGGCACCTCTGGCGATGCGGGCAGCGGCGCCGACGGCGGCGGGGGCGACGAGGTGGGTCAAGCAGGTAGCGGTTCGGTCCAGCCCGACGGCGACCTCGATGACTGGTACGCCGATGCGACGGTGTCCTACCGCAAATGGATTCCGGTCCCAGGCCCCTCGGCGATCCTGGCAGCGGCTCCCATCGTCCAGCAGCTCAAAGACTACGACCCTGGCAGCCTGCTGCGCTGCGAGGTCCAGGACGACCCCGCGTACCGCGAAGTGGTCGACGAGATCGGCGGAGTGATCTGGGGCTACTCGGTCAGCTTCCTGGTGGACGAGAGCCAACCGCGGTTCCAGGCAGGCTTCTTGGACTACCAGCACACGGACTTCCCTGGGGCAACGAGCAACGAGGCCGACGGCGCCGCGGTCGAAATCGAGGAGGCGGACATCATTGGGCTTTCGTCGACTTCGGCGCTCTACTACTCGACCGAGCACGGGCTCTTGCTCGTGGACTTGAGCGGCCCCGAGCCCGAGTTCGACTGCGCGACGAAGCTCCCGGGGCGCGTCAACAAGTTCTTCTACTACCAGGGCCATCTCGTGGCGATGACCGAGCAGATCACGGGCAGCTCTCGGCACTCCTACCTGCTGCACTTCGACGTGAACGGCGGCGCATTGCGCTTCGTCGAGGCGATCGATCTGGGAGCCGTGCACATCCTGGATACGCGGCGCTTCAACGAGCGTCTGGTCGTCTACACCGATCTCACGCTCGAGGACCAGCAGTCCGAGGATACGCAAACGGCCGTCCCCCAGTACTACGAGCCGCGCGGGCTGCATCGGTCGCTCAGGGTCTTCACCTTCGGCGACGAGCTCGCCGAGGAGATGAACGACATGCTGCTCGATACCTCGCCCAACGCGAGCTACCTCACCGACGGCGCGATCGCCGAAGGAACGGCCCCCGGAACCCTCGTCTACGAATCGAGCAACTTCGGCCAACTGATGTGGGCGAGCGACCACTACTTCGTGGTCACCGAGCAGCTTCGCAACACCTACCTTGCGAGCTGGCAGACGCGCACCTACTCGGTGTGCGTCGAGAGCCACACGGTCGAGGTGCCCTACGAGTACTGCCGCACACTGTACGAAACACGACCCAATCCCGACTACACGCCGCCCGACAACAGTGGCGGCGACCGCGCCTGCAATGGGCAGACGCTGTCCGATTGCCTGCGCGCCGTGTCACGCGCGTCCAATCCGACGATCCAGGTTCCGGTGGGTCGGGAATGCAAACAGAGCACGCGTACCCACTGGATCTGCGATGCGCGCGAATCACGCTCTTACACCTACCCGAATCTCGACACCACGACGGCCACCCGGCTGTACATCTACGAGTACACGCCGGACGGCTTCGTCCGTCTGGACACCCAGGTCAGCGAGATCACCAATCAGGGACTGGACGAGCAGACTCCCGACGCAGTCGTCCCCGCACTGACGACCTCGGCTGATACCTACGATCTGGCCGTGCCTGGCATGCTGCAAACGCTCTACTTCCAGAACGAGATGCTCTACGCGATCGCCGACGGCATCCTGCAGGTGTACGCGATGGGCGGGCCGTCGTTGGTACGGACGAGCTCGCTCGATGTGGTCGACCAGGGACTGCAGACCTCGCTGTTCACGAGCGACAAGCTCTACTTGAGTGATTTCGGCTACTCCGGAGGCCACGACCAGTCGGTGCTGCGCGTGATCGATCTATCGAACCCCGCCTTCCCCCGTCAGGCGTCCCAGGACCGCACGCTGCCCGGTGGTCACCGCACGATTCTGCCGGTAGAGCAGGGGATCCTCACGATCGGCTCGGTCTCGAACTTCGAGCCCGGGATACAGCAGGTGATCAAGCTCGGTCTGTTCACCGATCCGTTCGCGTCGGAGCTCTCCTACCTCATCCTCGGCACCGACCTGGCGCGCACCTACCTCGGCGAGGACAAGTCGCACACCTTCGACGCGAACGCTCAGCGCCTGTTGCTGCCCTACTACGGGACCGAGCGTGACACCAACCGGTACGTTGCTCGGGTGGGCGTGAGCCATCTAGAGGACCTGGAGATCGTCTCCGAAGGGGCGGTGCCCATGCCGGAGCTGCCGCAGCGTGTCCGCCTGCGCCCCGGCGCCACCGACGAGGCGCTGAGCTTTGCTTCGAGCTCCATCGAGTGGCTGAAACCGGCGGGCTCAGAATGGGCCGCCACACCGGTGCTCGAGTACTTCAAGCCGATCGCGCTGTATCGCCTCACGGATGACGATGACTACGTCGAGGTGCTGCGGCTCGGCCAGGAGTGCATGCTGCATTTCTCGGCTGCCGATACCATCAACGTGACGCGCGACGAGTCGGTCAGCGACGTCTTCGAGTGCGGCACGGGCTACCCCTGGGCCTACGCGTACAGCCTCATCTTCTCTTCCACGGTCGCCGTGAGCTTCACGCCCGAGGGGGAGGTCACGATGCTCGGCGAAGAAGCGATCGCCGAACTGTACGAGCTTCGCCCCAAGCGCCCGTACTGTCTGTTCTCCGACGAGCTCATGACGAACGTCGGCATCGACTACAACAATCCACCCCCCCTGGACGACGTGGTCTGCTACACCCCAGAGCAGTACCAGAACGCTTACGACGCGGCCCGGGGCGTGACGAGCGAGTGAGGCGTCGCCTCGGCCGACCCCACTGGCATGCGTTCTGAGCGAGGGCGGGAAGCGCTGCCCGCTGTGCCGAAAGCCGCCTTGCGCTGCGCCGGTCGGCGAGACGGAGCTTCGCACACGGCAGCCTTCATCGTGCAAAGCGGGATTGCCTTGACACCGTGCTGCCGTGCGACGAGGCTACCCTTCCGTTTCGACTCGCCTGCGAGGCAGAAAGGCAGGTCTCCGCGCCATCATGGGAGCCGTCAAAGACTACGTCGTTCGGCACTTCAGGCATTTCAATTCGGCAACCGTCGTGGACGCGGCCCGAGCTTGGGAAGAGCTTCTGGCGCGTGGCGGAAAGATGTTCCTTGCGATGGGGGGGGCGATGAGTACGGCGGAACTCGGCACGGTGTTGGCAGAGCTCATACGCCGCGACAAGCTGCATGCGATGTGCGTGACCGGCGCCAATCTGGAAGAGGATGTCTTCAACCTGGTGGCTCGGAGCGAGTACCGGCGGCTTCCTGCGTACCGTGAGCTCAGCCCCCAGGACGAGAAGGCGCTCTACGACCAGGGCTTCAATCGCGTCACGGACACCTGCATCCCTGAAGAAGCCGCGATGCGCAAGATCGAGTCTCACGTGGTCGAGCTGTGGCGCGCAGCGGACAGCAGAGGCGAGCGTCACGCTCCGCATGAGTACCTCTACCGGCTTCTGCGCAGCGACGTGCTGCGCTCCGAGTATCAGGCGGATCCCAAGGACAGCTGGATGTTGGCGGCGGCCCAGCGCAATCTGCCTTTGTTCGTTCCCGGCTGGGAGGACTCGACCCTGGGCAACTTCTTTGTCGCCTCCGTGATGACAGGACAGCTCAGAGGCTACACTGCGATCAAGAGCGGGCTGGAGCAGATGCAGGAGCTCGTGCAGTGGTACCGAGGAACCGACCGCGAGCACCGGGTGGGCTTCTTTCAGATTGGCGGCGGGATCTCTGGGGATTTTCCCGTTTGCGTCGTCCCTCTGATCACGAAGGATCTACGGTGGTCGGTCAAGACTTGGGCGTATTTCTGTCAGATATCGGAGGCCCGAACGTCGTTCGGTTCGTACAGCGGTGCCCCGCCGACGGAGAAGATCACGTGGGGCAAGCTCGAGCTGGACACGCCGCGCTTCGTGATTGAATCAGACGCCACGGTCGTGTTCCCTCTCATCGCGGGCTATCTGCTGGACGCCTGAGGTTTGGCGGCGCGGCGCGGGAGGAGGCGGCCAAGGCGCGGGGTTCGAATTCCCGCCGGAGGGTGATCCGCCTCCGCCGATGCTCGGCTCACATTGGCCCGCTGTCTGCGGTCGCGCAGAGCCGGCCGGACGTGAACGCTCCGCTGGGCCGCGCGCCGGCGGTGCCGTATGATCCTGGAGATGCCTCTTCCCCCCCAGGAGCTCGCGCGACGTTTGGCTGCCGCGGACAAGGCTCGGTCGATGTTGCGTCGGGCCACGCGGGAGCTCAGGGCCCTGGGCGAGGCCGTGCTACGGAGTCGCCAGCATGACCGTCGACCTGTCGGATCCGACCCGCGTCGCCCTGCTCGCGGCTAGCTCGTTTGCCGCGGCGGGGATCCGTCACGCGCTCTATGGCGGACTGCTTCTGGCCGCGTACGGGCGTGCTCGAGAAACGCGGGACGCAGATTTCGCCGTCTTGGACGTCGCGGCGAGCGCTGCCCGCGACGTGCTGGCGGTCGAAGGCATCGATGCCAGCGCGAGCTTCGCCGACGTGCGCTTCGGCGGACTGTACATTAGCCGCATCGCGCTCGTCGGCGGCGGTGCGCTGAACACGGTGGCCTTGGTGCGTCCCCGGAGCGATCGCTTTGCCCGCGCGGTGCTCGATCGAGCGGTGACCGCGCCGCTGCGCGACCAGTCGATCACGGTCGTCACTCCCGAGGATTTCATCGTGCTGAAAGTGCTCTCGACCCGAGAGAGCGATCTCGACGATGCGGCGTCCGTGCTCACGGAGTGCAGGGACGCCGTCGACCGCGAGCTCGTCGAGCGGGAGGTGGCGCTGCTCGGGGCCGAGCTTCCAGATGTGGCTGTGACGGACCGCTGGAGCGGGGTTCAGGGGCGGACTGAGCCGAGACTGGGTCGATGGCGGTCCCGACCTTGAGCGCCTCCAGGCCCGACCGGGAGGGCGGCCGGTTCTGACGGCGTCGCTGGTCGCTAGCGGGCTCCGCGGCCAGAGCGCACAACTGGCTGGCTCGGGCGGCCCGATCTCGCTACGCACCCGGCCGATTCTATGGGAGTCTTGGGACGTATGGTGGCGGTGGGGCAACAAGATGCCTTGCGCCGGCAACGCACTTGACCTGGCTTGATGCGAAACAGCTCTCTGCGAGCGCTTGGCGGGTGACCCGTTCTGCGATGGTTCTATTGGCGTGCGCCGTCGGGTGCGCAAAGAAGCCGGCTCCTGCTGCAAAGCCGCCGCCCGTATATTCTTCGTCCTTCGACGTGAGGTTTCCTGCTCCACCCAGGCATCGAGACGACGGCGCGGAGCATACCTGGGAGACCTGCTACCACGGGTGCCTGTTCCGGGTCATGTGCACGGCCGCTTGGTATGGCGGGCTGGGAGACGAGGCTCTCGAGGTCTTCGTGCGGCCGTCCATCGACGACGCCTTCGTGCTGATGGACGAGCTCGTGGAGCGCGAGGGCCGGGTGGAGCGGCGTCTGCGCTTCACGCTCGGCAGCCGCGAGTACGATTGGCTTTTCGTCCCAGCGGACGAGAGCACGTTCGTCGTGAGCTTCCACGGGCCCGATCACACGAGCTCACGCGAGTTGAGCGACGCCTTCTTCGAGTCCTTCGATGTGCCGCCAGGCAAAGAGTGCCCCAGCGTCAACTCCGCTCGCTACGACGAGACTCGCGCGCCCGTCCCCCCGATCACCTGTCCGTAGCACGCCCTTCCCGAGCTCGGAGCTCCCAGCTACCGTCCCCGATGAGATCCCCGAAAGGTCCGCCGTGAGCCCCGACGACGACGTCCCGATCGTCGAGATCGAAGACGCGATCGATCTGCACGGCTTCCAGCCGCGCGATATCCCCTCGGTGGTGCAGTCGTACCTGGAAGCGGCCTGGGCCAAGGGCTTCACGGAGGTTCGGCTGATCCACGGACGAGGCAAGGGCGTCCAGCGCGCGCGTGTTCAGCAGCTGCTGAGGAGCAGTCCCTACGTGGCTGACTTTGCCGACGCTCCCCCGACGCGCGGCGGCTGGGGCGCGACCCTGGTGTGGCTACGGGGCGAACCGGGAGGGTGCGGGACTGACTAGCTTGCCCCGCCGAACCTGGCTGCCGCGAGACACCGGTACACGGCTCCCGTGGGTTTCAGCTCGGACGAATACAGTCGAGCTTCCTCGAACAGTCCGCTCGTGGATCCGAGCGCGGCGTGATCGATCCACTCGCTGATATCGCCCGGCATCCTGAGCCGCGCGACCGTCACGTGGGTTCGAAAAGGGCGGGTCTCGAGCGCAATTCCGTGGCGCTCGACGCCCTGCTCGAGGTTGCGTGCGAGCCGAGCCACCAGGCCCCGAGCATCCTCCAGGGTGGCGACGACGACTCGCGCCCGCTTGGGGCTCGAGAAGCCCGTCATGCCGGTCGTGCGGGTTTCGATCGGGTCCAGGCCTCGAGCCTCTGTCTCGAGCAGTGCGACGAGCTCCGGCAGTACGGCCCGGTCCATCGAACCCAGGAACTTGAGGGTTACGTGGAGGTTCTCCGGCCGGGTCCAGTGCGGGGAGAGCCGCGAGCGAATGGCGCGCCGTTTCATCCGCTCTTGCGCGGCGCATAGGGCGCTCAGGGCCACGGGCGGCAGGGGCATGGCGAAAAAGAGTCTGAGCTGATCCGTCATGATCCGTGGTTGGCGTCGCTGGTCGTGCCAACAGAGCGCTCGAGGACGGTCCTGCGCACGAGAGCGAGGCCGGCGTAGGCCGCACGCAGGCGTACGTCCGAGCGGCCTCCAGCAAGGACGTGCCGTTCGCAGTCGACGGATTGGGGGCCGGCGAGCGCGATGTACACCAGCCCAACCGGTTTCTCGTCGCTGCCACCCTCGGGGCCAGCTATCCCGGTCAGCGCCAGAGCCAGGTCCACCCCGAAGCTTCGCCGCGCCCCCTCGGCCATGGCGCGAGCCACCTGTTCGCTGACCGCGCCCCACTGCTCGAGCGCTTCCCGCGGTACGCCGAGCAGCTGACGTTTGGCCTCGTTCGCATACGAGACGACCCCGCCGGCGAAGAAGCGACTCGCGCCAGGGTGATCGGTCAAGAGCTCTGCGACGAGCCCGCCCGTGCACGATTCGGCAAGAGCGAGCGATCGCCCGCGCTCGACCAGCAGAGAGCCGACGACGCCTGCGAGTTCGTCCTGTCCCTCGCCGAAGACGACGTGGGGCCCGAGCCGCTGGCGGGCTTCGTCGGCAGCGGCTCTCGCGCGAGCCGTTGCTTCGGCGCGAGTGTCCGCGCGAGCGAGCACCTTGACGTCGAGGTCCGGCACGTGGACCTGATAGGCGATGCTGACACCGTAGGCCTTCTCGAGGCCGCCGAGGGCGTCGCACACAGCCGACTCCGGCATCCCCGATGTTCGAAGCACCACCTGGGCGGTAGCAGCGTCCGGGGCCGGACCCAGCGCCGGGCCCGCGTGAGCCGCGAACATGGCACGCATCTCGCGGGGCACGCCCGGCATGAAAATGGCGCGAGAGGCGCCGATGGATACGCTGAAGCCGGGAGCCGTGCCATGAGCGTTCGGAAGAACGCGAGCACCGCGCGGAACGTCCGCCTGCCGAGCATTGGACTCGGTCAGGCCACGACCTCGTGCGGCGAGTCGCTGGCGGATGGCTTCGAGCTGCTCCGTATTCCGTTCGAGAGGCACGCCGACGACGCGGGCCACCACGTCGCGCGTGAGATCGTCTGTCGTGGGGCCGAGGCCTCCCGTCGCCACAATGGCCTGATAGCGGCCGGCCAGATGCTGCAGCGCCAGGGCAATGGGCGCGGGCTGGTCGGGGACGCAGACGATTTGGTCTACGTCATGTCCTTGATCGCCGAGGGCGCGCGCCAGCCAAGGCCCGTTGGTGTCGACGAGCTCGCCACGGGTGAGCTCGCTGCCTATGCAGAGAATGGCGACCTTCATCGGGAGGGTGAACGACGGTGGGAGAGAGCAGCCTAGGGCGCATCATACGCGCAACGGAAGCCGACGTGGCGAGCCGGCCCAGACGACTGTTCGAAGGCCCAGCTCTTGAGCTCCGAAGGTGCGCGCGCACGGTAGGACCCACCGCGTGCCAGGTAGCGGCCATCGGGCTCGCGTGTCCACTCGGCGACGTTGCCAGCCATGTCCAGAGCCCCCTCCGGGGTCGCTCCGTCGGGGCGAAACCCAACGAGATCGGGTCCCGCCGTGCCCTCGGCGCACGGACCGCGGACCAACCCGAACGCGGCCCGTCGGCACACGAGCCCGCTCTGGCCCCAAGGAAAGCGTCGCTGATCCTGACCCGTGGCGGCGAAAAGCCACTCGTCGCCCGTTGGCAGTCGTCCGCCGAAAAAGGCACAGCATTGCTCGGCCTGCTTCGCGGTGACCTCCGACACGGGCAACCCTGGTTCGGATCCCGGGCGCGGCACGCACGCTCCGGCGCGAGCGCAGACCCTCCAGCGTTGCAGAGTCATCTCGGTCGCGTCGAGCTCGAAGGGACCGACATCCATGGTGCGCGGAGCGATGGTGCCCTGCGCCTCCCAGTCATTGATCCCGAGCTGGATTCGGCCACCCCGGTAGACCAGCCGCCGCAACTTCGCGATGCAGCCGGAGGGCTCGCCCGGAACGACCAGGTGGCTCTTCGGGCAGAGCGTAGGAGTTCCGACGCACGCACCGTCTTCGAGCGACTGACCTGTACCGCAACAGCGCGCAGCGAGCGCGACGGACCCCGGAGGACAGCGCACCGGCCCGAGATGCCAGCGTTGGGAATAGAGCGCCCACGCCAGGAGCGCTCCAACGGCCAACGCGCCCAGCGGCAAGACCCGCAGCAGCTTGTTGTCGTCAGGCGGCGTTCCAGACATGGCTAGCCGTTGATTTCTACAACACGAGAACCCACAGATCGTAAAGCGTGTGCGTCCACACGGCAGGAGCAAATCCGCGGAGGGCGTAGATCGCGCTGAATACCAGGCCGGCGACCCACCGGAACACGAACGAACGCAGGTCGAATGCGTCCCCCAGCTCACCGAAGTAGTGCCAGCCACTGAAGGCCGCAGCGGCGAGGGCTGCCCAGATGACCGTCTTGAGCAGCCGGCCCACCGGGGTCACGGAGGGCAACGCCCACAGTGCGAGCTTGGTGCCGATGCCGAAGAGCACCACACGAAACGCTATCTCTTCGTAGAAGCCTGCTCCGAGCGCCATCACGACGCCGACGAGGGCCCCGGGCGCATCCGCGAGCACCGGCGCGCCGCCGGGCACGAGCGTCAGGCGCCCAACGACGTAGCTCGCCGCAAGGCGCAACACGATCGCGTACAGGACGCCCTCGACGGCCACCAGAGCGAAGCGCTCCCAGCGCAGCGCATGCCCACGGCCCAGCAGCATGAGCACCGACACGAACAGTGTGCCGATCGCCATCGTCAGTCCACCGTACGCCAGGAGACTCTGGTCCGCGAGCGAGACCAGCTCGCGCGTCACCCAGTCGGCCGCGTTGCGTACAGGCAGGAAGACGACTCCGAGGTGGTACCCGAGGAACAGCGGAAGCGTCAGACCGAGATCCGCCCAGGGCCCGCTGCCGCCGCGGACGATGCCCTCCTCTGGACGCCGTCTGTTGGACACGCTCACCCGGGCGAGAGTTTGTACACCACCCACATCACCAGCCCCACCCAACCGAGCACGGTGGCGATGAAGGGGCCGTCGCTCAGCATCTCCTGCGTCGGGCTCTCGGCGTTCGGGCGGTGGCGCACGATATGGAAGAAACGGAGGATACCGGCCGCGACGAAGACGGAGCTCAGCCAGAGCCAGTCGTTGTCGAACATCTCGCGCGTATGCGCATCGAGCGTGTAGGCCACGTAGATGAGCAGGGTGGTGCTAGCCGTGACCGCGAGCCCGACATCGAGCCCGCGCTTGCTGTAGCCCTCGAGCGCCAGGCGTTGGCGCCGTCCCCGACCCATGCTGGTCGTCAGCTCGTGCCTTCTCTTGCCGAAGCCGAGGAATAGCGCCAAGAGAGCCGTGCACGCGAGCAGGTAGTAGGAGACGCTGATATAGGCCGCGAAGCCGCCAGCGAGCACGCGCAGTACGAAGAACGTCGCAATGCACCCGACGTCGACATACGCGATGTGCTTGAGCTTCAAGGAATAGGCCAGATTGAGGACGAAGTACGAACAGGCGGCAATGAAGAACGGTCGCGACCCGGACGCGGCCCCCGACAATGCGACCACCAGAAGCACAGCGGCGAGGATCTGCGCGACCCGTCTCGGCACCCGTCCGGAAGCGATCGGACGGTGGCGCTTCAGCGGGTGCTGACGGTCAGCTTTGATGTCCGCGAGGTCATTGATCGTATACACGGCTCCCGACAACAGACAGAACACGAAGAACGCGCCTGCCGCACGCTTGAGCAAGGAAGGCTCGAAGATCTCCTTCGCAAAGACGACGGGCGCCAGCACGAAGACGTTCTTGACCCACTGATGCGGGCGGACTGTCTTCAGGATGCCTGTGAGACGCCACCCGGCTCCGGCCAGGCTCCGGGGGGCCGCCGATCCCGGTGCCTCGGACTCGGGTGCGCTCGAGGACGGAACCTCGCTCGGTGGCGGTGAACAAGCACCAGAGTCGCTTGCGGTGTGCTCCAAGTTCTCGAGAATCAAGGCTCCATCGACCTTAGCGCAAGTCGGTAGCGTGCAAAGTCCAACAGGCTTGTGGGTGTCGGTGCTGGCCGTACCCACCCACGGGCAGGCGGCTCACCTACCGCTGCTTCCGGCCGCCAGCGGGGACGAGAGGGGACTGCGGGCCACGGAAGCCGGTCGCGTGGCCGTGCGTCCGCCCGGCAGCATGCCCGTCGCACGCCGCGGGTCCCGGGTGCCAGAGGCCCGATGTCGGGGTGTCCCGCGTCGGCTGCCGGCGGTGCCGGTGTGCCTTTCGATCGGCACACGCTGTAGGCTGCCCATTGGGCGGCGACGCGACGGGTCGCCCCCCTTTGGAATCCGGGAGCCCCAGATGACCGACCACGAGCACACCTTGGAGCGCCATGCCGAGCTCGTGCGAGAGATCCGCCAACACGATCACCGCTACTACGTGCTCGATGACCCGGTCATCAGCGACCAACAGTACGATGCGCTCTATCGGGAGCTGGTCGATCTCGAGCGCAGCCATCCCGAGTGGGTGACCTCTGACTCGCCGACTCAGCGCGTTGGCGCCGAGCCGCGTTCCGGGCTCGTTACGGTCGAACACGTCATCCCGATGATGTCGCTCGACAACACCTACTCGGAAGAGGACTTGGTGGACTTCATCCGTCGCGTGCGCGGCGGTTTGCCGACGGGCGCCGAGATGACTTTCTGCCTGGAGCCGAAGCTCGACGGAGCGAGCGTGGAGCTGGTCTACGAGGGCGGGCGATTCGTCCAAGGTTCCACACGAGGGGATGGCACCCACGGCGAGGACATCACCGCGAACATGCGCACCGTTCGATCGTTGCCGCTCAGTATCGATCATCGCGGCCCGCTCACGCTTCGCGCTGAAGTGGTCATCTTCAGACAGGATCTGGCTCGCGTGAACGCCGAGCGCGCCGAGCGCGGGGAGCCGCCCTTTGCCAATCCCAGAAACGCAGCAGCCGGGAGCCTGCGCATGCTCGACCCGCGCGTCGTTGCCGCACGGCCGTTGAGGATTTTCGTGTGGCAAGTGGTAGAGGGCCCGACGCTCGCGAGCTCCCATGGCGAGAGCCTCGAACGCATTGCGGCGCTCGGCCTGCCCACCCATGGAAGGCACCGGATCTGTCGCGATGTCGAGTCCGTGCTCGCCGAGATTGCCCGTATCGACCAGGAGCGCCGGAGTCTGCCGTACGAAACGGACGGAGCGGTCGTCAAGGTCGATTCCTTCGAGCAACAACAGCTCCTGGGCAGCACCGCCAAGTTCCCGCGCTGGGCGATCGCCTACAAGTTCAGCGCCGAGCGCGCTACGACGATCGTTCGCGCGATCGTCGTGCAGGTCGGGCGCACGGGTGCTCTGACACCGGTGGCGCAGCTCGACCCCGTGCAGCTCGCCGGAACCACCGTATCGCGCGCGTCCCTGCACAATGCGCAGGTGCTCGCCGACCTGGACGTTCGGGTTGGAGACCACGTCACCATCGAGAAGGCGGGGGAGATTATCCCGCAGGTCGTGGCTGTCGAGTACGGAGCGCGTGTGGGCGACCCGCCGCCGTTCACGATGCCGAAGAAATGCCCGGCGTGCGACGCGCCCGTCGAGCGGCGCGGTGAAGAGGTGGCGCTCCGCTGCACGAATCCGGACTGCCCGGCCGCCGTCCAGCAGGCCATCGTGTATTTTGCGAAGCGCTTCGCCATGGACATCGACGGGCTCGGCGAGGCGCTCGTCGAACAACTCGTCGACACCGGGCTGGTCCATGACGTGGCGGAACTCTACGACCTGGATCTCCCGAAGCTCGTCGCGCTCGACCGGATGGGCAACAAGAGCGCCCAGAATGCGCTCGATAGCATCACGGCATCGCGTGCTCGGCCGCTCGCGCGTCTGCTGACCGGGCTCGGCATCGAACACGTTGGGCCCGTGGCTGCCGAGCAGCTTGCGCAGGCAGCCGGATCGCTCCAGAAGCTGCTCGGCTGGTCGCCGGAGCAGGCCGAGACCACGGTGGCCGCTATCAACGGCTTCGGCCCCAAGATGGTGCAGAGCGTGCTGGACTTCCTGTTCGACACGAGGACCCGGGGCCTGCTCGAGAAGCTCAGAGACCGCCACGTCTCGACGGCTCAGCCCTCCCGCCCCCAGACTGCCGCCGGCGGACCGCTCGCTGGCGCCTCTTTCTGTGTCACGGGCGTCCTGTCGCGGCCTCGGGAGAAGGTGCACGAGCAGATCACCCTGGCGGGCGGCCAAGTCCACGACAAGGTCAAGAAGGACACTCAGTACCTGGTCGCTGGCGAGAAGGTGGGCAGAAGCAAGCTGGAGACCGCGAAGAAGTACGGCGCGCGCGTGATCAGCGAAACGGAGCTCGCAGCAATGATCCGCGGTTGAGCAGACACCCGAGGCACTGTTCTCTGCCCCCCTACTCCCGGGCTCGTCGCCGAGCCAGGACGAAACGCTCGAGATTGCCCTTGGGGCCCGGCAGCGGTGAGTCGCATTCGCCGACTATCTCGAACCCCGCAGCGCTCATCTCGGATCGGACCCGGGATATGCTCGCCTCGCGCACGGCCGGGTCGCGGATGACGCCGCGGGCACGGCGCGCCTGCTCCCGCCCGGCCTCGAATTGGGGCTTGATGAGGGCGAGCAGATGCCGCCCCGGAGCGAGCAGGGTCTCGATCGCTGGGAGCAGCTTGTCGAGCCCGATGAAGCTCGCATCGACGACCACCCAGTCGATCGGATAGGGTAGGTCTTCCGGTTTCAGGTATCGCGCGTTGACCCCCTCCCGGCTCGTGACACGCGGGTCGTCGCGCAGCTTCTGTGCGAGCTGGCCGCGGCCCACGTCCACCGCGATCACGCGAGCGGCACCGCGCTGGAGCAGGCAATCGGTGAAACCCCCGGTGGACGCGCCGATATCGAGCACGGCGGCGCCCGTGAGGTCGAGCGAGAGAGCGTCGAGCGCTCCGTCGAGCTTGTCTCCGCCCCTGGACACGAACCGGGGACCGCTGCGGACTGTCAGCTGGGCGCCTTCGGGCAGGAGCTGTCCGGGCTTGTCCACGCGCTGCTGCCCCAGGTAGACCTGACCGGCCATGAGCAGGGCCTGTGCCTGCGCACGTGACGGGGCGAGACCGAGCTCCTGTAGCCGTGCGTCCGCGCGCCGCTTCATGTGTGGACTTCCCTGCTGTCGGTCACGAGGCCGCCCGAGACGCTAGCTGTTTCTCGCTCGAAACGCGCGATATTCGACTGCACCACCGTCAGGAGTCGTTGTGCCGCATTGCGGCGCCGGGATCCGACCTGGGGCCCCAGAAGGCCCACGTATTTGACCCCGCGGTGGTTCGCGCGCGAGAATGCGCCGCGACAGCGCACCCCAGTTCGTGCCGAGATACCATCGGCCCTGCCAACGCAGCAGAGGAGACTCGAACCATGACGGTAAAGCTTGGAAGTCTTGCGGTTTGCACAGCTATCGTAACCGTAGCGGGCATTGCCTCGGCCCAGGTCGAGGCAGGCGCCTCCACGGGGGCCAGTGCCCAGGCCGGTGGACAAGCGGAGGCGCAACCCGCCGAGGTCACCCTTGCTCCGGCTCCTGAGCCCGCTCCTGCCGCGCAACCGGTGGCACTGGAGCCAGCCCAAACCCAGGCGCAGGTCGGCATGGGCCTGCCCCAGCAAGATCCGGCTGAAGACCCGGCCGAGACTGACCACGAGATGATGGTCGGTCGGGTTGGTGTCGGCTACCTCGGGCTGCGCGGGCTGGTGATGCCCACGGAGACGGCCACCTCAGCGAGCACGACGGCGGAGGTCCTCGCGCCAGTGGTGGGCGTCCGCTACTGGATGAACCCTCTGCTCGGCTTGGATCTCGGCTTGGGGCTCACGGCGCAATTCGGTAGCCAGAAGGATACGCCTGCCGGAGGCACCGAGCAGTCCGACGACTCGGACCTTCCGACCGTGCTCATCGCCCATGCGGGCGTACCCCTGTCGCTGGGCTCCAAGGGCCACTTCAGCTTCCAGATCGTTCCGGAGCTGAACGTGGGTTATGGCTGGCGCACCATCAAAAACCCCGGCGCCGAGGACATCGAGGCGTCCGACTTCCACCTGGACTTCGGGGCGCGGGCCGGGGCCGAGGTACAGTTCGGCTTCATTGGTGTACCCGAGCTTTCGCTACAAGGTGGCATAGGTCTGCTGTTCGCCACCGATCAGACATCGGTCTCCCAGGCGGCTGCACCCCCCGCCCAGGGCGATAGTACCAGCAAGCGGTCCCGGACCTCGATCGGTACCGACGCGGGTTCGAACCCGTGGAACATCTTTATCAGCAACATCGCGGCCCTGTACTACTTCTGATACCCTTGTTTTTTTGCGTTCGCGCCCGGCGAGGCAGGCGTCTCGCCGGGCCGGCGCGCGCGGAGGCCGTATGATCCGTAAGGCAAAGTGGCTCGCGACGTTGGCGCTGGGTGGGTTCATCGCGTGCTCGGGAGGCAAGGGATCGCCCGGCGACCCGCCGACGGAGCCCGGCCCGTCTCCCATCGCAGACAACCTTCCGGCCGCGGACTTGGAAAGGCCGCCGGCTGACGATCAGGCGCCATCTGTGGACGATCAGGCGCCGCCAGTTGACGATCAGGCACCGCCTGCGGACGATCAGACCGCGCCTGTCGACGATCAGCCCGTGCCAGTGGACGAGCAAGGGTCGTCCCGGCCCAATGAGCCGGACGGACAGGAAGGCAATTGCACGCCACAAGGCGGCTGCGTCTGCTCCAACGACTGTGAGTGGTGTATCTGCGAGCTGCAGAGGGGCAACGCTTCCGAAGAGATGTGCGCCGCCGCGTGCGGACAATAGCGATGTGGTTCCGCGAGTCGAGCTCGCGGACCATCGGCGACGAGCGCCCTCGGCTCGGGGCGCTCAGCCATAGCCCGGTTGCCAGAGTCAGTCCCGGTAGACTCCCCCACGTCGCGCGAGAAGTCGCCGGCGCGCCTCGAGCCGCGTCCGACCTGGCGTGTCGACCCCGTGCCGAGGCGACGCGCGCGAGCCTCGAAGCCGGGGATCCCGCGGAGATCCCTCCGCCCGGGGGGCGCTCACCCGCAGCCCTTGGCCACCAGCTCGTCGTAGTACTCCGCGGGCTCGAGGCCGCTCTGCTTGGCTTTTTTCCGTGCTTTGTCCACCGCGTCGAGGAAATTCCCTAGCGGCTCCGCGCCGATCAGGGGCGTGCCGTTCACGAAGAAGGCCGGTGTGCCCGGGATCTGGGCGTCGACGGCCTGCTTGTGGTCACTCGAGATGACCTGCTTCGGGCGATTCGAGTCCAGGCATGTTCGCCACTCTTCTAGGTCCACGCCCGCCGCCTCGGCGTAGCTTTCCAACGCGTCATCGCTCAGCGCACTCTGGTGACTGTAGAGCGCATCGTACATCGGCCAGAACAGATCCTGTTCATGCGCGCACTCGGCTGCGATGCTGGCGGGCAGCGCTCGAGGGTGCGTCGACAGCGGCAGGTGCTTGAACACCCAGCGCACCACGTCGGGACGTTCGGTGTCCACCTTCTTCAGCGTCGGTACCACGCTGCCGCAGTAGGGGCACTGGAAGTCCGCAAACTCGACGATGGTCACCCACGCATCCTCGGGTCCGCGCGTGGGCGACTCCCCGATAGCCGGAGCGCAGTCCGGCGGCAGTTCTTCCGTGGTGCCGCAGCCAACGACCGCGGCCGTCAGGGCCAGAACAACGGCGAAGAGGGAGTAGGACTGTGACACGCACAAGGCTCAGCGAGCCTCATACCAGAGGCCAACCCGCCGAGCCAGTGTCCTGGCACTACCCCTCAGCGCCGTTCAGGGTCGGAGCTCGGATGGGAGGGGTGTCACTCGGCGCAATCGCAGCGCTCGTAGACCTCGGGCATGACGAGGAAGCTGCCTTCCCCCTCGCAGCAGGTCCAATCGCAAACCTCATCCTCGCAGTCCGTGCCTTCGACGGGCGCCGGCATGTACAACTCCAGGTCGCCCGGGTCCCAGTCGGAGCAGTACCATTGCTCGGGCGTCAGCTGGGCCTGACATAGCACCATGGCCGTGTACTCGGTCGGACACGTTGCCGGATCGAAAGACCCCGGGTCGAGAGGGTCAACGCAGAACGGCTCGCAGTCGTCGGGACTGTAGCACGACTCGCCGACGCTCGACGTACCCGCGGCACCCGCAGCGCTCACCGTGAGATCCTGTTGCGCCTGGCACTGAATCGTGCACGCCTCCGCCACGCTCATCTTCGTTCCACCTTGGCCGCCCTGTCCGGCTGACGGAGCTGACTCCTGTCCCGCGCTGCCGCCCTGAGGCTCGGCTCCGGCAGTACCCTGGTCCTGTCCCGCGCTGCCGCCCGTGGCAGCCGAGCTTCCCGCGGCGCCGCCTGGTTCGGCTCCGCCCATCACGGGCTGTCCTGCAGCGCCGCCCTCGCCGGTGGAGCCGCCTTCCGCAGTGCTCCCTGCCTCGTTCTGTCCGCCCGTCGAGCGGCCACCGGTCGGGTTCGTTCCGCCCGTGTGAGCGCCGCCCGTAGGGCTGCCTCCCGTGGCCGTCGTCTCAGACCCTGCGGCGCCAGTTACTCCGGCGGCTCCTGCGGAGGATGCGGCCGAATGGTCGTCGTCATCGTCGCTGCATGCGGCGATGAAGCTGACTGCCGAGCAGACGAACACGAACGAAAAGCGTTTGGTGAGACGCGTCATCCTTTACTCCTTGTCCCAACCGAGGCGCGTCCTCGACGATACGCGCATACTCGGCCGCACATCAAGACATGTCATCGCTAGCAACGGCCACGGGCACGGGCTCAATAACCAGCGCACGCGTTCCGTTCTCGCCTGCCGTAGTCTCTTGTGATACGAGCGCGTCCGTTGTAGGTCTGGCTGCGCCTGAGAGCAGTCTGCACAAGTTGCGCTTTGTGCGCGGCCCATTGCGCAAGCCGCTTGCGCAACTTGGACGTGCTCCGGGATGGGCGCCTCCGCATCGGGTCGCGCGGCGCGCCGAGACCCATGCCCAGCAGCTCGTTGTTTGCGGGGACTTGGGCCTCGTTTCGGGATCGGCTCGCCCGTCGGGCATCCGTTGGCACGCAACGTGTAAGGCGATCCTGCGGACGCTCGAGAACTCCTTGGAGGGCAGCATGAAACGGCAACTGCATGGACTGGTCACGTTGGGCGCCGCACTCGCTCTGGTGGGCTGCACGTTCGAGACAGCCGACGAGGGAACCACGGCACAGTCCAGCCAAGACTGGGCCAACATGTGCAGCTTCAGCTGGGGACTCAATCCCACCAAGGCCGCACTGGCCGTGGCCATGGCCACCGAGCTCGGGCGCCTCGATCCGCTCAAGGACCTGACCTGGGACTGGGGCCAGTACCAGGTCGTCTTGACCCCCACGGGCTTGGCGCGCTGCAGCAATGACTGCGCCAACACGAAGGCCATCCTGGGGCTGCAATCCGAAGAGGTGACGCAGATCATCGACCAGAACGTGTTCAGCCCGACGAACCTCAAGTGGGATCTGTACGCGTCGTTCCAACGGCAGAAGGACTGGAACGACAACATCACCAGGAACATGCCCTGGATGATCCCCGAAGAGCACACGCTGGTTCGGACAGGCGGCCCGCTGAGCCTTGGTACCGGCGCCTGCGGTCCCCACTACACGTTCAGGGCCACCAAACCGAGCGGTGCCCCGCTGTCGAACGCCTCGAACCTGCAGAACAACCTGGTGTTCTTCGGCCTGCTCTCCGGAAACACCTACCTGGCGTTCACCACCCTCAACTACAACGGCAATGCGAATATCGCGCTCGACCCCACGGACGGCGACAACGCCCTGCCGGTAACGACCTCGGGCTCGTGCCCCACGTACGAGAATGACCGTGTGTACGACCGGAACTACACGCTGCTCGGCAAGTGCTGCATCACGGTGCTGGGATACAAGGGCAGCCTGCAGAAGATCACGCGGGCTCCCGGTTACCTGGGCTGCAAGAAGTCCTAGCGGCAGCCGCGGGGGGCGACGCGACGAGGCCAGTGCCGCATGGCACCGGCCTCGCTCTGTTGGAGGACAACGGAGCTGGTCTACCCCCGGTTTCGCTACACCAGCGCCAAGGCCCAGCAGCCGAGTCGCTGACGAAGAGCAGCGGAACCCTATCACAGCGGTCCCGACGAGGTCGCCGGGCGAGGTCTAGGGCATCGTTTCAATTGAAACGATGCCCAGAAACCAGGAGTGCCGCGGGTCAGATCGGTGGGAAGCGGCGGGTTCTTCGCCGCCCTCGCTCGGTCGGGGGCGGCGAGAAACCCATCGCGTCAATCGAAACGCGGCACTAGTGGCGTCGAGCGTGCGTGATATGCTCTCGGAAGTTCGACCGCTTCATATGCTTGTGCATCATGACCGCGCGCGGCTGCCAGCGACGTCACCTGCTCTTGCCCGTGAGCGCGGTCGTGCTTGCGTCGAGCGCTGGGTGCTCGCTGCTCTATGACCTGAACACGACCCAGTGCGAAACGACGGCGGACTGTCGAGCTCTTGGCGAGGCGTTTGCGAACACCACCTGCTACAACCGGGTGTGCGTGGAGAAGACGTCGGACGCTGGGGAGGGCGGGCACGGTGGCGTGGCCGACACGGGCGGCAGCGGCATGGGTCCGGCGGGTCAGGGCGGAGAGGCCGCTGGAGCCGCGGGCACCAGCCCGGAGTGCAACACGAACGCGGAATGCATCGAGCAGCGCCAGGATCAGTACTTCGTCTGCAGGAACCACCAATGCGTCGCCGTGTTGACGAACGAGTGCCCTGAGCTCATCCCGGAAAGCACTGCGCAGTACGAGAGCGCGCTCGAGGCTCTGAAGGAGAACCCCATCCTGCTCGGCGCATTCTCGACGATGAACGCCACGACCCCGCATGAATCGTTCAGCGTGCTCAACTGGGAGCTGGCGCTGACCGAGTTCAACGACAAGCTTCTGGGCGGCCTCCCCTCGCCGAGCGGCCGACGACCGCTCATGGCGCTGGCGTGCCAGGCAGAGCAGCCCGATATCGAGGAAAGCATGGGGCATCTGGTGGGAGACTTGGACGTCCCCGCGATTTTGAGCTCACTGTCGACTGCCGATCTGCTGGCGGCCTTCGAGCTCACCCAGCCTGATGGCCTGCACCCGGTGTTCTTCATGAGCGCCCGCAGTGCGGATCTCCGGCTTGCGACGCTGCAGGACAACGGAATGCTCTGGCACATGCTGGGCAATCCTCGAGTCCTGGCCGTGCCCACGGTGGCGCTGCTCGAGCGTGCCGAGCCGTACGTCAATGCGCAGCGGCAGAGCTACTGGGACGACCGAGCTACGACGGGCAGCGCAGATGATCCGGGCGATCCCCTCAGAGTCATGCTGGTCTACTCCGACGACCCGACCGTCGAGGACATCGCCACGGTCCTGACGACTGACGACGCCGAGCGCCCGCAGAACATGCTCGTCTTCAACGGGATGAGCGCCATCGACCCGGACAATGCCGAGAACTTCGGTACCGTGAAGATCCAGTCTTCTCGCATGCACAAGTCTGTGAACGTGGCGAGTGCAATCGAGAAGGCGCAGGCCTTTCTGCCCCATGTCATCATCGGCATGGCTACCACGGAGTTCGAGACTTCCGTGATCCCGCAGATCGAATCCAACTGGGATGACTGGGCCCCGGGACAGCAAAGACCCTTCTACCTCTTGTCCCACATGCTCGCCAACGACAAGGACGACCTCATCCAGCTGGCCAGCGAGACGTTCGAGACTGTCCATCTCGGCAGCCGTATGATCGGCGTCAACTACGCGCAGAACCCGAACGACGCGCTCTATCGGTCCTACCTGACGCGGCTCCAAGGGGCCAATCCGAGTGTGGATGGCAACCTCCTGGCCGGCTACGAGAACTACTACGACGCAGCGTACTATCTCCTGTACTCCGTGGCGGCCGCCAATCGCACGACGTATTCGGGTGCCGACATCAGAGATGCACTCACCGAGCGCGTTATCTTCGGCTCCGAGCCGCTCGACATCGGCCCCAATACGATTGCGTCCACGGTGCGCCACTTCGGCGACGACCCGGGCTTCAGCATCAAGCTCACAGGGACGATGGGCCCGCCGAACTTCGATCGCGCTACGGGCACGCGCGTGAACGAGACTGCCGCTTGGTGCATAGGGCAGCCGACACCCGGCGACGCATGGCAGCTGATGGCAGACGTGGTGTTGTTCGATGAGACAGCCAAGAAGTTCGAGGAAGAGCCGATACCATGCGTCGATGGGTTGTGAGCCTCGGCGGTCTGCGCCCGATGATCCTGACCATGCTGACCGCGCTAGGCAGCAGCGCTGGTTGCGGACCGGCGGAGGCCGAGGCGGCAGGATCCTCGCATGAAGCCATCGTCGATGGTCTTCCCTCCGGACCCGAGGAGGATTGCGTCGTATTGGTGCAGACGAAAGAGCCCTCGGGTTCCACCATCAACAACTGTTCGGGCACGGTCGTCGCGCCCAATCTCCTGCTTACCGCTCGCCACTGCGTGTCCGAGTACGAGGACGGTGCTTTCACCTGCAGCGCCGAAGGGGAACTCGAGCACGGCGAAGGGCAGGCTGGCGTCATGGGCGATCTCGTGCCTCCGGAAAACATCAAAGTGCGCGCAGGGGCCGTCCCCGACCCCACGGAGGTGGCGCGCGGGAAGAGGATCTTCGCTCTCGCTACGCCATCCATCTGCCGCAACGACATCGCGCTGGTCCTGCTCGATCGAAGTACCGACCTTCCGGTGGCGTTGCTGCGGCTCACGACCGCGACCCGACACGGCGAGCTGATGCGAGCCGTGGGCTACGGGTCCGACGAGCAAGACGTTGCCCTCAAGCGGAAGGCAAAGGATGACGTAGCAGTGACCGTCCTCGGTCCGAGCGAGTACTGGCCCGAAGCCGGGTTGGCTCCGCCGCGTACGTTCGCCATCGGGGTGTCCGCCTGCCAAGGCGACAGCGGCGGCCCGGCCTTCACCAAGAACGATGCCGTAGCAGGGGTGTATTCGCTTTCGGCGGGCTTGTGCACCTCGCCTTCGGTTCGCAACTACTACACGCAGGTCGCGCCGTTCGAAGACCTGGTGAGGGAAGCCTTTGAAGCGGCGGGCGCCGAGCCGCTTGTCGAAGCACACCAGGGCGCTGCGGGTGCGGGCGCTGCGGATGCGCGCGCCGCGGGTGCCGCCCCGTATGGGGCGGGGGCTGGCGGTGCAGCAGGGCGTTCGGATGCGTCGTTCGACGCGGGGACAGCCGGCGCGGCCCCGAACTACCACGGACCACGCAAGAAGGGCGGATGCCGGTGCGAGATCGCAGGCGCTGGTTCTCAGCAGCTCGAGCTCGCGTTGCTCGCCGCGGTCGGAGGATCGTGTTTCTGGTCTCGGAGGCGCCGGCGATCGCGTCGGCGTGATCAGAACCAACCGCCCCAGCGGACCCCGCCTGGGTCGACGGCGAGCCCCACGGTCGGCGTGGAGCTGCGGCGATCAGCGGGAGGCGCCGGGGCGTCCGATGTCGACAGAGTCAGGTAGAGCGAGACCCCTCCCATGAGCACGGCGGCTGCCCCGGTGAGATCCGAGATGAGGAACAGCGTACGAGCGCTGCTCTGGGTATCATCGAGCTGTTGGCGCGTGACACCGTAGTCCGTGCGCATCGATTCGAGGTCGTTCGCCTTGTTGATGCCGAAGTAGCCGACCACACCCGCGCCCAGAGCCAGCGTTCCGGTCGCGGCCCAGCTGACCCACATCAAGGAGCGGGCCGAACCGCCCGTGACAATCTCCCTTTCGGTACGCCGCTCGACCACGATCTTGGGCGGCGGCTTGGCCTCGGGCGTGGCGACGAGCGTTACCGCAAGGCGGCGCTCGTCCCGTCCAGCCAGCGTAACGCGACCGGTCCACGTCTCGAATCCACTCTTGCGAACCTCGACATTGTGCTCACCGGCATTGACCAGCAGCGGCTCGGACAGCGGTGAAGTACCCACCGCCACACCATCCATCGAGATCCGTGCTCCGGGCTGCGTGGTCACGATCCTCAGCCGCGCCGTACGTTCGGCCAGCATCTCCAGATCCGCCTGCACCTGTTGGCGCCGCTCCGAGCTGATCTGATCTCCGCCCTGTTCGAGATAGCTCTCCAGCGCCTCCCGAGCCTTGGAGTAGCGCGTAAGCTGGATCCGCACCTGCCCGATGTTGTAGAGCACCTTGTAGTTCGGGATGAGCTCGTACGCGCGCTCGAACTCAATCAGAGCCAACAGGTACTCGCCCTGACCGTAGAGCTCCAGGCCGCGCATGTATCGGTCGGACGCCTCCTCGAGCAGCTGTCCATCCTCGGGCGCGGGCGTCGTGGGCCGCGGCGCCTCGGTCGCTTCCGGAGCCTCGTCCGAAGCCGTCGCTGTGCCTACGCTGCCGGAGTTGGCCCGGGCTGGTTCGGCCTGGCCGGGGCAAGGGAACAACGCGATGGCGACGATGCAGGGACCAGCGCAGCGCGTGAGCGTCATGGTGGATAGCGTCATTGTCACTGACCGAGCTCCGGCCCGCAACATGACGCTCTATTGCCGCGTGGCGTTTGAGCGGCGGGGCCGAAAGCGCCGCCCCCGACGAGGCACCAAGTGCCCTGTCACTTGAAACGATGCCCACGAACAAGGTGTGCCGCGGGTCAGATCGCTCGGAAGCGGCGGCTTCTCCACCGCCCTCGCCCGGTCGGGGACGGCGAAACCCCATCGCTTCAATCGAAACGCGGCACCAGGGCTGTCGCAGCGCGAGTGTCGTCCAGCATACTCCGGCCTGCGCGTCTGTGGGCAGAACCCACACGCGCAGTGGGTCTGAACAGCGGCGCGCTCGTTCAGTCCCCCCGCATGGCTACGGTGACGATCGAGTGCCCAGGCACCCGCACAACGCGCTCGGCAGGAAGCTCACCGAGCGCGGCGCCCTGCTCGACACCCTCGAACGCAGTGCGTGTCACCTCGGAGTTCGTCGGTGGTTTCTGCTCGAATTCGATGCTTGCATCGATCTCCGTGAGGCCCGCGTTCACCAGCACGAGCGTCAGTGCGTCCTCGTCAGGTGAGAGCCAGGCGGAGCTCAGCAGATCCGCGTCTTCTGAACTGGCCGCCACGCGCACCCAGCCCGGATCCGTGTCATGCGCGAAGTGGCGCATGGTGAAGTACGGAGCCTGGAGCGCGAAGTCCTCGGCGGTGAGATCGATGAGCGCCGCCGGGTTCTCCGTCAAGGACGCCGACCTGGACACGAAGTCGTTCTGGAGATAGGCCGATGCGCTCTCCGCGGCAAGCGCGTAGTGCATGAAGACCGCGGTCCCGAGACCGTCCGACTCCATCTCGGTCTGCAGAATAGGCCGCTCGTATTGCACCGCGAGCATCGCGTTCGCTTCGAAATCGTCCACACTCAGGGCATCGAGATCGGTCCCGTACAGGTGGTGGGCAATGGCGTCGACGTTCGACATGCCTATTCGCGGCACGTAGTCAGCGACGGACTTGATTCCGGTCGTCTCGGGAGCCATGATTTTCGGTATCGAGGCGAGCCCTGCCAGTCGCTGGATGACCGCATCCAAGGCCTCCGTGAAGCCGGGATACTCCACCTCGACGTTCGCGCCATTGACGCTCACCGTCGTCGTACCCTCGGCCGGCAGGAATCTGCAGGCCTCCTTGGAATCCGAAGCACCTGGCGTCCAGTTCGGATTGTTCTGGATCCCGATGTAGTCGGGCGTGATGCCCTCGTCGGCGTACGCTTCGAGCGACGCGCGCCACCAGTCAGCGAAGCCCGCGTAGTCGAATCCGCCGCTGTCGAGCTTCACCAGCGTGCAGGTGTCGGGGCTGCCCGCGCAGGAGGTGTCGCCGTTGGCCTTCAGGTCCGCGGGCGGGCTCCACGATGTCAGAAGCACGAGCGGACGCCGACCCAGGCCTTGTTCGGCGCGGTCGATAATCTCGCGGGTGGCTGCAAGGTCTTCCGCGGCGCTGTACTCGTGCCGGTTCTGCAGTCGGAGCACGTCGAGTCCGGCATCGTCGAACATGGCCCGTAGCAACGCCACGTTGCGCGGATGCTGAATGATCTCGCTATTCGTATACCCGACCGCCGCCCCGAAACCGATCAGTGTCTGGAAGCGAGTCGACGTATCCACGGTGACGCTGGCCGTCGGCATCGGCAGCGGACTGCAGACGCCGGCCACGCACGCTGTCCCGTGCGGGCAGGCCTCGCGCTCGCACAGCGGCAGGCAGAAACCGGTGCTCGAGGGCTCGTTTCCGCCGCACTGCGCTATTGCGCCGACCTGATGGGCCGCCACACAGGAGGTGCCGTCCAGAGCTGCGCAGCTCTGCTCCTTGCTGCAGGGCAGGGTGCACGCGCCGCACAGGCACTGGAGACCAGGCTCGCACTGAACGTCGATCTGGCACGACCGCAGCCAATTGGTCTGACTGCCCGTTTGAGGTCCGTCGAAGGGACTACACCCTGCGACCGTCAAGCCGAGGATTACGGGCAGAGCGCATCCACCGCGCGTTCGGGACTCGAACCTCATGCGTCGTCCTCCTCATCGACCAGGTACTGGCCGCAGTAGAAGGTGACCCTGTAGGGATCGTTCGAAGCATGTGAACGGTTGTACTCGGTGATGTCATCCCACAGCGGGATGACTTGCTTGCGCATGGTCGCCAGGAGTCTTCGCACTTCTTGCTCTTTGGGGTGGCCGGGCCAGACGTCGAAGCAGAGCGTGGTTCCGCCCACTTCATCGTCCGCCGCAGAGACATGCTTGCCGCTGACGACTTTGGCCGCCAGAGCATTGAGCACGGCCCGATGGTGGTCGACGACCGCGGCTTCCCAGCCGGCGGCTTCGCCCACCGGGATGAGGCAGTGGTCCGCGGCGCAATACACGCCGTCCGGGCGCGTGTCGAGGCGAATGCGTTCGTCGACCACGAGCGACTGGATCGCGGCATCCAGAACGGCGGCTGGCATGGGCACAAGGCGCGCGAGATCGTCCTTGCGGATCGGGCTCGCCCGGAAGACGTGCACCCACACGAGGGCGGCATTGGTTTCCAGTGAATTGACGGCGCCGCACCCTCCAAGCTCCTCGAGCTCCTCGGGAGTGGCTACTCGATAACGAGTGTCCTTCCCATGCCCGCTGCGGCACACGAGGCCGCTCTCGACCAAGTCGTTCAGTATGCCCCGCACCGTCCTTTCTTCGTCGTGCTTGAAGTAG
This sequence comes from Polyangiaceae bacterium, assembly GCA_016929495.1. GTDB lineage: Bacteria > Myxococcota_A > Polyangia > Polyangiales > Polyangiaceae > JAFGIS01. The sequence continues at coordinate 26,286 of JAFGIS010000473.1, forward strand.
GCGACCAGGTCGGCCCGCGATGTGGAGCCGTGCTCGGACAGGAACGCATGGACTGCACTCCACAGAGTCACGCCGCGGGTCGTTGCGGACTCGCTCAGGCGCTGCACCTTCTGCCGATAGGAGCGCAGTGCCAGGCCGAACATGTCCGCGATCACCTTCTTGCCCAG
>JAFGIS010000474.1 GCA_016929495.1 Polyangiaceae bacterium
CGCGCGAGCGCCAACTCGATATCATGCGTGCCCAGTGCGCCCCTCATTCCGCGAGAGCATCGGCGGTCCCTGGTTAACGCCTATGCCGGGCCAGGGTCCCTTGTGGCCACCGATTGTGTCTTTGAGGAGACCGCGGGCCAGGCGATCACGGCTTTCGGCTATGGCTCGGGTTCGATGTCGGTTGCAGTGTCTAACTGTACCTTTGCCAACAACACCGCGACCTATGGCGCTGCTCTCTCGTTGGACGGTGTAACCGCTTGGGTAGAGAACTCCGTACTCTACGGCAACTCTGGCAACACCATCTACAACTACAACCGCAACCCGAGCATCATCAGCAGCACTTTCTTCAACAACACCGACACGAACCCGGGCAGCGTGGTGCGCTCCATCAACGGCACCGTAACGCTCCTGAGCAGCATCGTCTGGGGCAACAGCGCGGACCCGTTCGACGGCTCGGTGAGCGCCGACTACTGCGATATCCAGGACGGGCTCATGGGAACGACGAACTTCAGCGCCGATCCGCTGTTCGCGAGCACGGACCCGGGCAGCATCGACCTGAGCCTGCAGAACGGTTCCCCGTGCATCGATCGCGCGCCCAACGACAGCAGCATCCCGGCCACCGACTGCCTCGGCCACTCGCGCTACGATGACCCGGCGACGCCCAACTGGAACGCCACCGCCATCGATATCGGCGCCTACGAGTGGCAAGGGCCGTGACTGCACGGCGGGACGATCCGACGACGGCCGGCGCGGCGCGGACGTCGCTGGACCGGTGCTTCTGCGAATCGACCCACTGGCCGAGGGAAGGTCTGCGGACGAGCAGCGTACATGTGTGCGGGCGCTCCTACGTCTAAGCGCTCGGTGGTGTATGCGACAGAACACCCGGGGCGGAGTGGAGCTTCAGCGAAACCCGTGGCGTTGGGGCCCCACCCATACCGGAGGAGGAGCCAAGACATGAGGAACTGCGTGAAGTTTCTATCTTTGAGCGTGGCGGTGGCAGGGATGCTTGCTGCTGCCTGTACGGTGAAGACCACGAGCACCGACGACGACGACGATGATTCCAGCCAAGCTGGCGCTGGCAACCAAGACGAGGGCACGGGCGGGACGTCGAGCAGCAGCGCCGCGGGCGCGGGCGGCGAGGCCCCCTCCACGGGTGGTAGCGAGACCACGGCCGGGCAAGGCGGCGCCGCGGGCGGGGAGAACACGGAGGCAGCGGGCGCAGGCGGTGAAGGCACTGGAGGTGCGGGTCAGCAGAACCTGGCGGGCGCAGGCGGCGCCGCGGGCGGGGAGAACCAGAACGAGGCGGGCACGGCCAACGGCGGGGTCAGCGGCGAGTCGCTGCTGGATTGCGGGAGTCGGGAGGTCACCGACGCCACCGTCGTGGAGGACGATCTCAACGAGGACGTCACCTGGTCAGGCGTCGTCCACGTGACCCGAAGCGTCAAGATCGTCAGCGGCGCAACCCTGACGCTCGAGCCCGGCACCCAGGTGATCATGGCCGACTCCGCGCTGCTCGACGTGGGCTGGAACGGAAACACGGCGACCCTGATCGCCGACGGCACCGAGGAAGCGCCCATCAAGTTCTGCGGCGAGCGAGACCTGGCCGGCTTCTGGGCGGGTGTCCGCATCGGGGACAACGTCTCCGCGGCCACCGTGTTCAGAAACGTGCTGCTCTCCGACGCGGGCGCCGCTGAAACAGCGCTGTCCCTGGGCGCCGACGTTCAAATCGACAACCTACAGGTACGCAACTCGGGCTCGGACGGCGTTCGCGCGCGGGATTTCGTCGCGGGCGGCGAGCGTCTGTCGGTCACCGGCGCCAAAGGCGTCGCCGTGCTGCTGACCAGCTCGGACGCCATGACCGAGTTCCCGGTCGGCGGTGTCTTCGAGGACAACACCGACAACGTGGTCTCCTTCGATCTGACCGGGATCAGCGAGGACACGACCTTCCATGCGCTGCCCATCCCCTACCGGCAGGAGAAAGACATCCGCGTCACCGGCAGCGCCCACCTCGTGTTCGAGGCAGGAGTAGACTACCAGTTCGAGGCGGGAACGGGCTTCGAGTTCGGATGGAACGGCGCGGCTGCCAGCGTTGCGCTGAACGGGACCTCCGAAGCGCCCATCGTCTTGCGTGGCGCGACCGAACAGAGCGGCTACTGGAAAGGACTCATCTTCCGGGACAACGTCGCCACGAGCTCGCTGCTGTCTCACGTGAACCTGCGGCACGCGGGCTCGGGTGGCGACCCTGCGTTGCTGATCCAGTCCGCGATTCTGCTGTCCGACGTGTCCCTCGACGTCAACGATACGGGCGTGCGGATCGATGAACAGGGCCTGGACCCGGATTCGTCGGATCTCTCGATCACCGGAACCGACGGTGTACCGCTCGTCGTCAGCCCCGATGCGCTCGTCACTCTGCCCCAGGGCGGCGACTACACCGGCAACGACGTCGACGAGATCGAGGTACAAGGCGGCGACTATACGGTCTCTGGCACCGTGCCCAACCTGGACGTCCCCTATCGAGTCATGTCGACCATCAACGCTCGGTCCGGAGCCAAGATGACCCTCGCGGCAGGGACCCAATGGTTGATGGAAGCCGACTCGGCACTGACGTTCGCCAACGGCACGACCTTCATTGCGCAGGGCACCGAAGCCGCGCCGATCCGCTTCGAGGGCGCCGACCAGGTCGCAGGCAGCTGGAAGGGCATCACCCTGGCGGCCGAGGTGACCTCGAATTCGAAGTTCGACTACTTCGAAATCGGACACTGCGACCAGGCCTGTCTCACTCTTCACAGAGCGATCTCGGTCGCCCATTCGGAGTTCTTCGATTCGGCCGGCTACGGGATCCTGAAAGACGCCGCGGACTCGACCGACTACGAGACCGGAAACACGTTCACGAACATGGCCACCGGGAACGTCGGCGACCTCTGAGTTCGATTCTTGGGCCGATGGGGGCTCGGGAGCTGCTCCCGGGCCCCGCGGGCGCCGGCTCGACACGCGCAGGTTCGCGAAGCGCGACTCCGTCGCAGGGGGCGCCGGGGAATTTCTTTGGCCCTTGGTATCCCCCAAGGAGGATGGTAGCCTCCGCGGGCTGTGAAAGCGCGGGACGATTCATTGGGTTCTGCGCCGCGAACCATGCGTTGGCGTTGGGGAGGCGGGGCAGTGGTCACGGTGACATGGCTGGCGCTCGTCTGCTGCCAGCAGCTGTCCGGTCTCGATGACATGCACACGCGCGGCAGCCCGGTCAGTGGCCAGAGTGGCGCGGCTGGGACCGAAGCCGTGGGGGTCGCCGGAACCGATGGTCGTTCGGTCGCCGGGGCGAGCACGACGGCCGGCGGCAGTGCCTCTGGCGGCTTGGACAAAGAAGCGGGCGGCACGGACGGCACCGACCCTACGCCGGGCAGCAGCGGCTCGCCGGGCGGCGAACGCGAAGGCGGGGAAGACAGCTCGGCCGAAACGCTAGCGCCTGGCGGCGAGCCCGGTGCTCGGCCGGTCACCCATGAGGGGGCTGCGGGCAATGCGGGCTACTCCGTGGGAGATGCCGGATTCGTTACGGTCTGCGGCTGGAGCGGCTACAGCTGGACGGTCGTCAGCCCCGAAGAGACGAGTTCGATCACGCCCGTCGGGAGCTTCGAGCGTTGGAAGGCAGGCGAGCCGCTGTGTACGAGCGGGAGCGTGGGCGCAGACGAGGCCTTCGGATACGCGGAGCTCGGCATCAATATCGGACAGCCGCTGGACGGAGGTCCCGATGACAACAACGGAACCGTTCCCGATCTATCCGGGCTCTACGTCAGTCTGTCTCTCACCGTGACGAGCAGCATCCGGATCCAAATCGAGGACACGACCGAAGCCGACAGCGCCGATCACCGCTGGTGCGCCAAGTACGTGGGTCCCGGTGTCATCCCCTGGAGCGACTTCAACACGACCTGTTGGAACAACCAAGGCAGCGCCTATTCCGGTCAACCCATCAACGCGGTCGCTATGATCGTCCCGGGAGACGACGACAAAGACGTGCCTTTCGACTTCTGCGTCAATGCCATCGGGCCGTCGAGCTGCCTCGGGGGTGAGCTCGTCGAAACCGAGGAGACGCCGCCGCCCGTCATCGGCGCCATCGAGATGATCGACGACCTGGACGACGGCAACATCGAGATCCTCGAGCTCTCCGGCCGGAGTTCGACGTGGTACAGGGCCTACGACACGACGCCTGGCGGAGAAATGACGGTGGAGACCGCTCCGGGCGGAGTGACCTCGAAGAGCCGCTACGCCATACACGCCTATGGCTCTGGATTCACTGATTGGGGAGCCAATGCGGACATGGGGCTGCGCACGGAGGACACCAGCATCCTACCCTACGACGCCACCGACTACGACGGCATCACTTTCTGGCTGCGAGCCGCGGCGGGATCTGCGACATCGATTCGTTTCATGGTGCAGAACCGCGACACCTGGGAAGGAGCCGGGGTCTGCACCGAATGCTGGGATGCTTTTGGCGCGGATCTCGTCGCAGGGACCACTTGGCGGCAATACGCATTTCGCTGGAGCGATCTCCACCAGCAGGGCTACGGCGACCCCTTGTTCGACGAGCTGGATGCCTCCACGTTGATGTTGATCGGCTGGCAGGTGGGCCCCAACAAGGCCTTCGACTTCTGGATCGATGACGTCGCCTTCTTCTGGGAGGAGTGAGCGAAGTAGAGGTCTTATGACGCCCGACCGGGCGAAGGCGGCGAAAGACCCGCCGCTTGCCAGCGATTTGACCCACGGCACCCCTGGTTCTTGGGCATCGTTTCAATTGAAACGATGCACTAGGATGGGTCCATGTCGAGCGACTCGGGCGATGAGATCCTGGAATTCCAGCTCCAGATCCGCGTGGGCAGCGAGGTGCTCGAGACGCGCGGGCAGGTTCGTGACGGACCGCTCACGGTCCGCGAGTTCTTGCCCGTGCTCCAGACCGTGACCAATGGCATCGTCACTTCGCTCTCCCGACAGGCAGAAGAGGCGGGGAAGCTCATCTCGTGCAAGGCGGGTTGCGGCGCCTGCTGCTGCCAGCCTGTGCCAATCGGCGACGCAGAAGCGCTCATGCTCATCCAGCTCGTCGACGGCATGCCCGAAGAGCGGCGCGCTGCGATCCGCGCGCGGTTCGCAGCGGCACTGAGTCGGCTCGAGGAGGCCGGACTGCTCGAAAAGGTACGCGCCTTCCCGGCCCTCCCCTCGCAGGAGGATCGCGAGAAGCTCGCGCTCGCCTACCTCGCGCTCCGTATTGCGTGCCCCTTCCTCGAGGATGACTCCTGCTCGATCCACCCGGATCGGCCGCTCTCCTGCCGCGAGTACCTCGTCACCTCGCCGGCTGAATTCTGCTCGAACCCCGATCGAGAGCGGATCGCCATGGTGGACGTGCCGCGCAGGCTCTCGGCGCTGATGGTCCGAGAGATGACCCCCTGGCTGCCGCTCATCCTGGCGTTCGAAGCAGCCGAACGGCTGCGCGCCTGCCCGGAGCCGAAATTTCCCGCCAAGGAGCTCGTGGAGAAGGTCGTACGATACCTCGGGGGACCTGCCGCTCCCGCAAGCTGATCGGAACGCAGCGGGGTCGCAGGGCCTGCCCCAACGCGGCTAGCGCGAACTCGGACTGCAGCTTATCGTTCGCAGAACCAACCGCACCGGTGGTGGCACGGACGCGCACCGGAATGTCAGCTCCGCCGCTGCGGCACCGCGCGGCATCTTGAGCTCGAGCGAGAACGACGCATTCCACCCTGATCTCAATCGGACTGGGCCCTGCTCCGAAGGCTCTGCGAACCCACAGAATCCTGGTTCGGTATTGGGGACGATGGCGTCCTGAGCGTCACGGGCAACCACACCGAGGCTCACGCCGCAGTCGCTGGGCTTCGAAAAGGACTGGATCGAACCGCCCAGCCGCAGCACATCGCCCTCGCTCGTATCGATGCGCACCGTCAGGCCCTGCGCAGCCAGCAGGCGGCGCACCGGAAGACACGCTCCTGGCGCGAGAGACACGACCTGAGTCGCCGGGGGCCGACGCTCACCAGCCTCTCGCCGCCGTCGCACGAACTGCCGCCAGGCTCGCCACAGTCCAATGGGCAGGAGCAGCCATCGGAGAGGAGAACGTAGATAGCCGAGCAGCGTCGCTCCGAGCTGGTACGTCAGCTGTCGTTGGAGCCCGATGCGTGCCAACTCGGCGCGTCGCGCGGCAACGTTCTGCTCGTGCCACTGCTTCAGCAGCTCGTTCCCCAATTCGCAAACCCCGCGAAGGCGCTGCTGCAGGGCGGCGCCGTCTCGTTTCGCCAGAACGATGGCGCGATCGCGCTGCGCAAGCTTTCCCGTTAGCTGCTCGACGAGTGCCGCGTGGTCACTAGATGCGCGGGAATGCCCGCTCGCATGTTCGCCGCGTACACGACGGAGCTCGGCTGTATGTTCGTCGCGTACACGACGGAGCTCGGCCGTATGTGCGTCGCGTACACGACGGAGCTCGGCCGCAGACTCGGCGTGGCGGTCCGCCAACACTTCGTGCAAGTGGGCAAGCATTACCTGTTCCTGGTGTGCTGATGCCAGGCGGGCGGACTGCAGCAGCTCCTCTGCGCGTTTCAATCGCTCCAGGGCTTCCGTGGCCGTTGCCGGGCGAGCACCCTTCTCGTCGTCGCACGGCATTGTCTTTGGCGGCACGGACTTGAAGACTCGCGGATTGACGGGCCACCGATCGAGAACTGGCCACTGACGGGTGATCAGTCTCCTGAGTACGGTGTTGTTCTTGCGTTCCTCCAACGTGGCGCCTAGCGACCACTCGATGCAACGGCGTGAATTGAAGAGCATGTAGGTATCAAATGCCGGATCCGCTTCGATCACGACTTGGCTCAACCAGGCCGACATCCGGTGTTCCCAGTAGAACAGATCATAGGGGTCATATCCGAATTGCGGCTGATCGAGCCCGGTGTGCCACGTGAATTCCTCGAAGGCGGCGACGACATCCACGTCTTCTGGAGTCATGGCGCGCTGGTAGCAGCGGGCGAAATCCAGGGCGGTCGCCGGCTCGGGGGTCGGGCAACGGTTCCGCCAGAAGCAGCGCGCAATCTCGAACAGATTCGAGCGAAGGTGGATGGCGGCCGACGGCATCACCCGCAGACACTCGAGAGCCAGCCAGGGATTGTGCTGGTGGTAGCTGTTTGCGGCCAGGATCTGCCGAAAGGTCTCGAGTTCCGGGCGTGCGGCAGCACCGATATCCAGCAGCCGAAATGGAAGTCCCAAGCGGGAGGTCAGATCCCGGGCAAGCGCCGCATCCGTCGCGTGGGCCGGATGGGTATTGTACGTGAAGCACTCGAGTCGGTCGCGGTACCGATGCGCAACGGACAGCGAAGCACGAGAATCCACCCCTGCGGTGAGCGAAAGCATCATGCGATATCGCTGTTGGAGGACCTGCAGCTGACGAACGAAATGATCCGCGATGCGGTCTGCTCCCTCGTCTGGCCGAAGCGGAGCGAGCGGCGCGCGTGGATAGAAACGCTCGACTCGTCGACTATCGAGCCGAAGCAGCGCATTGGCCGTGAGTATCGCGATGTTCGTGTCGGGAGTTGTCAGTCCGGGGTACCCGCTGCCCAGGCGACTCAGCGATCCATCTGCCCTTCGAAAGGATCTCGGACTACGGGCTGACACATGCAGCTGGGCCAGCCCGAAGTGGGACGCAAGCACCAGTGGGCCGGCAGTCGAGTAGAACACCGAACGGGTCGCACAGGCATCGGTCAGTATGGCTGTCTGGCCCCGAGATCGATAGAATACCACGAATCGGCCGCACAGTTCGTCGAGCTCGTCAAAGAAACGAACCTCGGAGGTTCGAAGACTGCCGAGCAGCCGAGCCGCCACTGCACCGGAATCGTCCGTCGCGTGGATCGGATCCACAACGTAGCCTATGACACACACGAACCACGGGTCTCCGTCAACAACGGTGGCCGCGCAGGCAAGCCGGGTCCTGAGGTCATGAGCGACGAAGTACCTACCCACCTGCTCGGATCGAAAGTGCGGCGGAATCCAGGTCGAGCGCTGGTCAGTGATGCAGAAACCCCGCGCGAACAAATAGGGAAGGTAGGGGTTGTCCCGGTGCGTCGGATCTGGGGCGACGGTCGCCCCCCGGTTGTCCCCCCGTCGCGTCTGCGCGCAATATGCCACGCTAGGGCGGCCGCTGTCGCGACCGGAACGACGAGGCCAAAGAAAGCGGTGACCTTCATAGAGCGCCATGTCCATGCTGTCCCCCTTGGGTGTTCTACGTTCGGAAGCAGAGCACGCGGAGCGCGACGCCTGCGCGACGCGCGTTCGCTCAAGAGCCGCCGCGAATGGGTTATCGCGTTCCGGGAGGCACGTCCAGCAGACCGCGCTATTCGATCACACGACGCGCGTTCGCGCTGCAAGCACTGCCGCAACCGCGACACGGTTGTCATGGATGAATTGCCGCCGGCGGCAGGCAACTCCGTGATACCTCGTGGCTCAGGACCCGACGCGGCGCACCGTCGCTCTTGGCTCGCGTGTTTCGTGCCAAACGACGCGGAGCCGTCCAGCGGCCTGCTCGGTCGCGGTGCGGCGATGCGCGCGCCGGAGCCGATGTCTGCCACACGGGTAGAGTAAGACCGGGTTCTGCAGCGCATCACGGAGACAGGACACAGGCCTGCCACCGTGGGGCCGCCCAACCGTGCACGCTCAGTGCCGCGGCCTGCGAAGGCAACCCAACGCAATCAGCCCGATCGCCGCCAGAATGGCGTGCCAGCTGCTGCAGGTGGGCTCCCCGGCAGCCACCGTGCAGCCACCGCCCTCGTCCGCATCATCGCTGCGCATCGCATCCTCGGGGGCCTGCCTGTCGCCATTCCCACCGGCGCCGGCACTCCCCGCGTCGCTCGAGTCGGTTGGCCTGCACCAGACCTCGAGACCCAGTTCCTCGTCGGCGCACCGCTGCGTGTACCCCTCAGGGGGATACTGCGCCACCGAATCGCAGTACGGCGTCGAGGGTCGGCACGCGATGCACTGCTCACCGGCGCGTTGTTGGTCGCTAACGACGCAGGCGTCGCTAGGGCTGGCAACGTCGGCCCGAGCAGGATGTACCGAGGCCCACACGGCCAGCAGTGCCACGAGTCGCATCACAACGTTCTTGCTCCCCATCTCGCTTGCCTTTCTCTCCGGCCGCATCCCGCGGGCCCTTGCCACGACTCGGTAGGTAGTCTGGCACCCGGAAGCACTCGGTGCACAGACCCCGGCGCGACACGGGGTCCCGATGACGCGTCGCCGGCGCTAGGGATCCCCGATGACGTCAAACGCAACAGAACGGATGCCGGGGGCCTGCCAAGCACGGACGGAGGCCGGACCGTGACGAACGAACGGCCGCCAAGCCGGCCCAGAACGGTATCGCGCCGCAGTCTGCTCGGCTGGCTCGGCAACGCTGCGGTGCTGGCCATCACTCCGGAGCTCTTGAATGCCTGCGGCGGCGGCGGTGCTGGAGGCAGTGGCGGCGGCGGCCCTGCCGCAGCCAAGCCGGCTGAACCCGACGCTGGGACGCCGGGCTCGGGTTCGTTTCCCTTCGAGCCTTCACCCGTGGACGGTGCCATCTACGACAACTGGCGCGGCAACACGGTCGACCCTCAGAATCTCACAGATATCCTGGCGTCCTGGGCGCTCACGGTCGACGGATTGGTCGAACAGGTCCTGTCCCTCTCGTTCGCTGACATCCTGGGTCTACAGCGGCAGGATCAGGTGACGGACTTCCATTGTGTCGAAGGATGGTCGGTTCTGGACGTGCCCTGGAACGGGTTTCACATGGATCGATTGATCGAGCGCGCTCGCCCGACGAATGAGGCCACGCACGTGACCTTCCATTGTATCGGCGATGTGTACACGGAGTCGCTCCCGCTCAGCGTGGCGCGCGAGCCTCGCACGCTCCTTGCTTATGGCATCGACGCCAAGACCCTGCCACTCACCCACGGCTTTCCGCTGCGCTTGGTCGTACCCAGGATGCTCGCCTACAAGAATGCGAAATGGCTCAAGCGGATCGAGTTCGCGAATACGGCCATCACCGGCTACTGGGAGCAGCGTGGATACTCCGACGACGCTCCCGTGCCGGAATCGCGGCTGCGGGAGGGCAAGTACTGAACGCGGGCACGGTGTCTCGGCACGAGTTCCCTTTCTCCACGGCAGGGAACATCACTAGCCTCCGGCCAGGGGTTCGACACGCCATGACCTCGAGCGAAGTGCCGATTCCGGCACGACTGAGGGTCGAGCCGTCAGTCGGAACGCGCGGGGGCGCTTGCCTACGCGCGCGCGCCCCGTATTCTCGTCCCAGTTCGCTGCCTCCAAGACAGGAGACGCAATGAGCAACCCGTCTACTGGCTCGAATCGAGGACGTTCGCCGCACAATCCAGCGATTGTGCCCAATTCGAGGCCGTCCAATACTGCGGCGAACCACGCAGACAGGACACCATTCGATGAAGACGCTTCGGCTCGTCTATGATTCGCGCGACTCGCTTGCCGTCGATTGTGAGCAGAATCTGTGCAAGGCACGAGCGTTCGTGCCGGGTGCGAGCGGGCTCGATGCGCGCGAGCGGTGCACGCTGGAGATCCGCGTTTCGGACTGCGATGGGCACGTCAGCGTGCAAGCGGAAGCCGTATGGAGCGATCCGACCGGTGTCGGGCTCGAACTCGTGGGGCTGGATGCCGACCAACGTGCGGAGCTCGAAGCGTTCGTTCGAAACACCTCGCCGGGCGATGCGCCTTCCGAAGCGGCAAGCGCGAAACAGGGCTCGGCCGAGCTAGAGCAACCGGTAGCTTCGACCGCGGACGATGACGACGACGCTGCGGCTGGTCGCCGCATACCGCGAAACATCTACGAACGCATTCGGCGTATGAACAACCGCGAACGCGATGAAACGGCCCGGCATGGGTCGCTCGCCGAGCGAGTGGCACTCGAGCGGACGTTCGCCGGCGCCGTCTGGGAAGCACTTCTGCAGAACCCGCAGCTGACGCAGCCCGAAGTCGCGCGCATCGCACGCAACGGTACATTGCCAAAACCACTCGTCACGACGATCGTGGCCAATCTTGGCTGGTTGTCGAGCGGCGAAGTGCAGCGTGCACTCCTTTCGAATCCGCGCTGCTCGGGGGCTCAGCTGGACCGAGTCCTGCGGGCGATGCCACAGAACGAGCTGGTGCGTCTGTCCCAGCACTGCCCCTACCGCGCCGAAGTGCGCGCCGCGGCGAGTCGGCTCGTGGCGCGGCGTTGAGTGCCCACGGCTACGGTCGTGGGCGGGTCGTCTTCCGCGCGAACTCGCCGGGTACTATCATTGGACCTCGCCATGGATGACAGCAGGTATGCTCTGCGCCCTGAGGGGGCTGACGCCGTCGCCGGCTTCGTCGCTGACGCGATCGAGGCCGATCCCGCTATCGCGGCGCTGGTGCCGTGTCTGCGGTAGCGCCCGACCCTCGGGAAGATAGCAACCGACCTGCCGGTTGCGCCTGGTCCGGGCGGGGCTTGCACTCGCCGCCGCACGACGGAAGAAGCGCCGGCCTGGGGTTGGCGTCGACTGGATGACGAACGCCACGGACAAGCACGACGTCTCGCTCGCCACGGAAGAGATCGGACTGCTTCTCCAGGCCCCGGACCATTGCCTTGCGACCTGCAGCCAGAAGACCGAGGGCAAATCCGGGCCATGTGAGGACTGCGATCGCGCCCAAGCCCTACGCCAGCGTCTGGCCGAAACCATCGGCGCATAGCGCGTCAGCGGCGCGAAACCGTCGTGCAGGGGATGGTGGCCATCCGGGTCACTTCAACGCGTGGGCACGACGGGTACGATGGTGCCGTCTTCGTTGAAGTAGAGCCGATCCAGGCACACCTCGCGATGCATGCCGTCCCCGTTCGGGATCGCGAAGCGATGGTACGCGATGTAGTAGTCGCCGTTCGGGAGTGCGAGCACCGAGTTGTGACCCGTGGCCAGAATGCCCTGGCTGGTGTTCTTCTTGAGAATGGGGTTGACTGCGGCCTTGGTGAACGGCCCCAGCGGTGACGTGCTCGTGCCGTAGGCAACATCGTAGTCTTCGCTCCGGGTGTCTCCTTCTGACCACATGAAGTAGTAAATCCCGTTGCGCTTGAAAGCGACGCTGCCTTCCCTGAACCCACTCACAGCGATATCGCGGGGCGTTCCCTGGAAGGAAATCATGTCGTCGTTCAGCTCGACCACGTGCCCGACCGAGCCGTTGCCGAAGTACAGATACGACCGGCCGTCGTCGTCGGTGAACGCGTAGGGATCGATCGATTGGCCGCCGTACTGGCCCGCCGTGACCAGCGGTTTGCCCAGTGCGTCCTTGAAGGGGCCGGTCGGCGAGCTCGACGTAGCAACCCCAATCTGAGTGTCCGCCGAGAAGTAGTAGTAGAAGGTCCCGTTCTTCCTCGCGATCCCCGGTGCCCACGCGCGGGAATCGGCCCAGCTCAGGTCGCGAGGCAGATCCAGAATCACGCCCTCGTCGGTCCAGCTCACCAGATCTGGGGAGGAGAAGACGTGGAACACCGAGGACGACCACCCGTCGAACCCGTCCGTCGTGGGATAGATGTAGAACACCCCGTCGAACAGTGCGATCTGCGGGTCCGCGTTGAGCCCCGGTAGGATCGGATTGCGCGGATCTCCAACGACGGGTCCCCCGCCTGTTGCGCTGCCGGCGACTCCGCCGGTGCTGGTGGTTCCGCCCCTGCCTGCGGCTCCGCCGCTACCCGAGGCGCCCCCTTCGGTGGTCTCGCCTCCGCCACCAGACCTGCCCCCGGTCGTGCCACGTCCGGCAAACCCACCGCCTGTCCCGGTGTCATTGGAAACGCCTCCGGTTTGCACCCCACCGGTCCCGGCACCGCCACGGGTGCCACCCGGTCCGCCTCCATCCCCCCCTGCACCGCTGGTGGAGCTTCCTCCCGTACCGGTCGTGCCGCCCGCCGCGCCAGCTCCGGCGTGCCCGCCACTTGTTCCCGCACCGTTGGACACGCCGCCGATCGCCGCCCCACCGGTCCCGGCACCGCCACGGGTGCCACCCAACCCGCCGCCGTCCCCCGTTCCGCCGCTGGCGGGAGCTCCTCCTTGTGGGTTCACTGCTGCGGACGCACCCGATGCTGTGCTTGTGGTCCCCCCGCTGGCCGAGGGGGAGCCTCCCGTGGGTGTCGCGCCCGTGCCCCCTCCCCCAGAATCGCCACGCGCCGCATCCTCCCCAGCGGAGCTCGTGCAGCCGCTGGCAAGCGCCGTGAGCAGACATGCCGCTCCCAGTGCGGCCATGCTCGGCCTACCGTAGAAACGGCCAACCGTCCGAGGAGTGATGACCTCGTGCCCGTGCCCTCGTGCTTGCTGAACCGGCATCGTGGTCTCCTGTGTTGGCGCCTGCTTCGTCCGTGGACCGTTGCGCTCGAAGTCGGGCAACAAAAAGCGACATGCGTGACCGCTATCGTAGCGTCACCTTCGTGGGCGACCAAGACGCCAGAGCCCGGGTGTCAGGGAACGCGCCACGCACGCAGAATTCACGTACCGTCGGGCGCACCGCCTTGTGGCCAATTGACCCACAGCCGTCGCGTAGCGACCCTATCGAGCAACACATCCCCACCGCGCACCCCGAGCCGGACCGTGTGCAGGCCCGCGCCGAGCCAGACGACCGTCCCGAGCCTGCGAACACGGCCGTCCCCGGCGCCCGCCCACTCTGCCCGTCCCACAGCGCCCGCAGTTTCGAGTTCGACCTGCGTGGCGCGCTGCCCAAGCAGGATCCAGCTCGATACGAGCTCGTAGTGGCCCGCCGCGCTCACCCCCACTTCAACGGTCGTCCGCAGCACCTCCCCCGGCGTGGGCCGCAGCCGAAGCCCGGCGCCCTGCGACGCAGCGGGGTGGAAGTCCGGGTGCAGCCAGCCGCCGCTCAGGCTCCGAGCAGGCCACTGGTGCTCTGCCTCGAATACGAGGCTAGCGCTTTCGGTGAGCTCGACGGGGTAGAGCCTCGGTGTGGCAACCCGAGCGGACGGGTCGAAATCGTAGCGATAGGCTGGCGGACGTCCGACGCGGTTCCACGCGAGCCAATCGCTGGCGTCGCCCCGCCAACGCGCCACCACGACCCCCGAGCTCGCGTCGCGGTGTGCGGGGTCGAAACCGAGATTGAAGCCGTGATCGGTGTTCACGAACACGAGCCCACGGGATACGCCGGCCTCGGCGAGCACGTTCGGCTCCCACATGGGTCGACCGCCGTCGCGGTCTCTCAGATGCCGGTGCTCGAACGCCCCGTGCACAGCAAAGCCGGCGAGTACTGCGGGCAAGACGGTCTCGACCCTGCCGAGACGCACAAGAGCGTAGGCGAGCAGCACGTGCTCCAGCGGGAGCACGTCAGACAGAAGGCGCGCGCCACCACCCGGGTAGTTGCCGTCGAAGTAGAAAGGGGCGTAGCCCAGGATCACAGCCGCGACCACGAGCCCAAGGCCCGCCAGGGCTGGCTCTCGGGCTCGCCACGCCCACACGACCGCGAGCGGAATCAACACGGCGAGCGGCTCGAAGTTTGCGATGTCGAGCAGGTGGGGGACCAGCCGTCTGCCGGTCGTCCTGGTGGCCTCCCAGAGTCCGTAGCCATGCATGCACTGGGCGCGCAAGAAGTCCCCGTGCTCGTAGATGCAGCCGATGCCGCGTCCGAATCCGTAGCGGAAGCAGCCCGGAGGGCCGTCGGACAGCGCATAGTAGCGTAGCTGACTCGAGGTCCACGCACTGCCCGTGGCCGCCCTCTGTTCCAAGAGCAGGAGCGCGAGCCCCGGCACCAGCGCGAGCGCGAACCACAACAGCCGCCATTTCGTTCCGCGCGATGCGATCCACCAGGCCCCGACGGCAAACGCAATCAGCCCGGTAACGGGGCGAGTGGCAAAGAGCCAGCCGGCGGCGAGTCCGGAGCCGAGAGCTGCGCGCGTGCCCTCGCTCATGGACAGGGCCACGGTCAGACACAACAGCAGCGCAGCCCAGCCGTGAGACATGCTGTCCGCAGTGTGATATCGGAGCGCTGCACACAGAACCGAGAGCAGCGCGGCCACGATCGCCACGTCCAAGCGGCCCGAGGCGCGGCGCCCCAGCGTGTAGGTGGCCCAGACGAGTGCTGCCGCCACCAGGGGCCCGATGAGCAGCGGGTGGCCGAGCACGAAACCGAGTGCCAGGACCGCCGGATAGCCCGGCGGGAAGATCACCGCGAGCTGCTGCGAGCCCGCGGGTGCGACCAAGAACCGGCCGTTGACGGAGGCGCGCGGCAACGGCGAGTCGAAGCCGACCAGACCCTCGGCGAGCGCACGCGCCTGAAGCCAGTAGCTGGTGGCATCGATGATGCGCGGTCCGCCGCGCAGGTAGTATGCGACGTAGCCCGCGGACAAGAGAGCTGCAGACAGAGCCAGCCCGGCGACCATCCAGCCGACGCTGCTCAGCCGAACGTACTCGGTCCCCATCAGGGCGGTCCACCATTTCGGGCGCAAGACGGCAACGGATAGAGCCACGCACGCCACCGCGAGCACGACCCAAGCCACCCCGTCAGGCGGCGCACCGAATTCGCGCAACTGTCTCATGGCCCGGGCTGCACGGCCCAGAGATGGTAGAGAACGGAGAAGCCCCACTTGTTTTCGATGCGGACACGAATGGGCCGGTCCGTGCGTGGCACCGAGAAGGGGATCTCCGATTCCAGCCAGCTCTCGTGGCGCTCGAGTATCAGCTTGCCGCTCGGCTGATCCTCCACGAAGATGTCGAGACGCGCAGGCTCGGACGGCGCGGAGCGCAGAACGAGCCGGGCGGGGAGCGACGCGTCGAATCCTGTCAGCTCGAACGTGAACGCCTCGCCGGGCCCGAGGTACCGACCCGCGTCCCAGAGGTCGACCTGGGGGTTGCGCGGATCCGGTAGCATCTTCATCTCCGCGCGCTGCCTCGGTGAGTTCAGGAGCCGAAACTCGTGCTGACGCTCACTGAGCAGATCGGCGATGTCGAGATCGTCCACGACCAGTTCCCCGGAGCGGACCGAGAACGGAAGCGGAGATGGGTCGAGCGGACTCCAGTCCGCGAGGTAGACCACCTTCCACCAACCGCCGCATATGACGTTGCCCCGTGCGTACGCTTGCGTGATCCTCCGCGCGCCGAACCAGAGCGGCAGATCGCCCCACCAAGAGGGATAGACGGCTATGACGTCCGGTCGGTCTTCTGGGCGTACGTGCTCGAGCAGCTCGATCGACGCCGAGACGGAGACCCGACTCGCCTCGGCAAAGGGAAGCGTGTGATAGCCTCCGAGGCCGACGAAATCGAGCGCCGGCAGGCCGGACATGTACGGAATGGCGCCCGCGTCCCCGAGCAAGACGCGGCGCGGAGTCGGCCGGAGCTCGTGGGCAAGCCGTCGACCGAGCGTGACATGCTGCTCATAGATGTTGCGAGACGCTCGGCCGAAGAACCAGACCTGTTGGGCGAAGCGCGGGCGCTGGAAATGCGCGAACGCGATCATCGCCACCAGGCCAAGCCCCCGTTGCACCGCCATCGCCACCTTGCGCTTGGGGCCGCGGGTCACGGGCAATCCGAACAGTGCGGCCAGCCCGACCGCGGCGGCCAGCATGATCCAGGCGACGGCTGGCATGAGGTAGCGTTCGTTCTGCCAGCGCACCTGACCGTTGGTGGCGATGATCGCCACCCACAGCACGACCGTGATCCAGAGCAGCACGGCGTAGCGACGCGTGGTTTGGAAGATGAAGCCGAGCGGCGCCACGCAATAGACGATCCACCCCCAATAGGGATTCTCCGCGAAGTGGAACGTGGTGAGCCGCGCGACCTGGTATCCCATGTAGAAGAGCCAGGCGTCCCAGACCTCGCGACGCGTGAGCCTCGGATTGTACAGTTCGAGCTTGGCCAGAGCGCCCGCCGCGCTGGCCTGACCGGTGAGGAGGTAGTTGGCCGTCGCTTGCACGGCGAGCACGAACAGCGTCGGCACAACGGCGCCGAGTAGCACGAACAGTGCCTGACGCGCGCCGCCGCGGCGCGCGAGGATCCCGGCCGCCGTGACCGAGAAGGCCATCACGGCCACCACCCCCTCGGGACGCGTCGCAACGATGGCGGCGCACGCGAGCCCGAGTGGGACCGACCGACGGGCACTGCCACGCGCCGGGACATCCGGCCGCGTCAGGTCGTCCCACAGAACGAGAGCGAGCGCCCACAACCCCAGCAGCAGCGCGACCTCCATGCCGCTGAACAGGGACCAGTCGAGCCCCCCCACACCGAGCACGCAGAGCGGTACTACGTAGCTCGTCCACCGCGGCAATCCGGAGAACATCCGTCGCGCGGCCAGCATGAGACCGAAAACGCAGACGCACGCCAGGACCGCCGCCCAGACCATGAGCGACAGTCCGTGCCAGCCGAGCCGATAGCCAACGGCCAGCACGAACGGGTAGAGCAGGCTCGTCCCGCCGCTCGTGTATCCATTGCCGACCGACCACTCGAACGGGCGACCGCGGGCTACATTCTGTGCGAAGTCGAAGTGTATGAAGACGTCGTCCAGCGGAGCGCTCCATTCCCCGCGTAGACCTTGGCTGAGGACCTGCTGGTATCGTGCCGGGTCCTGCCAAAGCATCGCGAAGAGCGTCTGCTGCCGCATGGACCCGTAGAACAGGCAGGCGGTCCACAGCACACACACGCCAGCGTACAGTCCGTAGAGCAACGGCTCCGCGCGCGTCCATCCCGGGCCCAGCCGCCTCGCTGCTCGGTCAAGCCAGCGCCCGCCAGCGGCGATCTTGTCGGCCCAAGGCCTGTCCATGGCTCGATGCGACTCGGCGTGCGAGAGACTCGGCACCGCGCTCACGGCCGCCAGGCCGCTGGGCACGGATCCGACGGACCTGTTAGCACAGCCGCGGGGGCTCGGGCGCCCCAGCCTGGGCAGAAACGCCCATGAAGCGACCCGGGGGCCGGTAACGCTCGACGCAGGCGCCGCGCTCGGGGCAGGATCAGGCCCGCAGCAATCCTCATGGCGGTCCGACCTCAGCGCGAGCGCGCGCTCACGTTCTTTCTCGTCCCCATCATCGTGGTAGCGGTGCTGGTGCTCGACGGCGTGACGTTCCGCAACAGTTTCCAGCTGGAGAAGCTGCGCGAGCAATCGGTCATCGAGGCGACGCTGCTGCTCGCCAACGAGAGGGCCGATAGGCTCGAGAAGCGCATCATCGATCAGGACACGGCGGTAGGCTCGACGATCGACGTCATCCATCGAGACCAATTCGGGGCCGAGTGGGCCGCCGTCGCGCCACTTCAGACGCCGACGGTGCGGGCGGTGCTACTGATCGATTTGAGCTCGCCGTACCGCGAAGTCGTCGCGGTGGCTTCGCGCTCGCCGGGCCCCGAGGACCTCGCGTTCCGTCGCCTGCTGATACGCTCGATGCTGCGTGACATGAAGCTGGACGAGGAGCCGCGCACCCAGCTCAGGCATCTGCACGAGAGCTACGAAGGCACGAGCTACCTCGTCAGCTACTGGCAGCGCGAGGACCGCGGACGACGCTATCTGGTCGTGACATGGCACGATATCGGGGCCATCATCCACAAGATCTTCCCGGCCCTGTACGGCGTCCCGGACCGGCAGAGTCGCGTCAACGTCGTGGACGCCGAAGGGCGTATCGTGTACGGGCCGCCGCTCAGCCGCGGCCAGCTCACCCTCGGCCGTCAGTTCGAGACCACCCTGTACAAATGGCGGCTGAACGTCACCATGACCGCAGCCAAGGAGCTGGCGGCGGCCGTCTCTCGACGTCGGGTGCTGGAGATGGTGCTCGTGGGCCTCTCGGGCTTGGTCGTCATCGCAGGGCTGGCCGTGGTGCTGGTGGCAGCAGCACGCGAGCGCAAGCTCTCCAACTTGAAGAGCGATTTCGTCGCCAATGTCTCGCACGAGCTCAAGACGCCGCTGTCACTGGTGCGAATGTTCGGGGAGCTCTTGTGCAGCGGCCGCGTGGACAATGACGCCAAGCGCCGCCAGTACCTGCAGATCATCGTGCACGAGGCAGAACGTCTCGGCAACCTCATCGAAAACGTGCTGGACTTCGCCAAGGTCGAACGCGGCAAAGCGGCCTACGTGTTCGCGCAGGCGGACGTGGCCGACGTCGTCCTTCGAGCCACGGAAGCGTGTCGCGTCAGGGCCGCGGACGAGCAGATCGAGCTCGATGTGGCGGTCGATCGGGAGCTCCGTCCCATGAACCTGGATGAGCGGGCCATCGAGGTGGCTATCATCAATCTGGTGGACAACGCCTTGAAGTACGCGCCCGAGGGCAAACGCATTCGTGTCAGCGCCATGCGCTCGGGCTCAGGCGTCGAATTCCGGGTGAGCGACGAAGGCCCCGGCATTCCCGTGGAGGACCGCAAGCGCATTTTCGATCGCTTCGTTCGCGGCAGCCAGGCTGCCGAGCGACGCGTCCGCGGCAGTGGTATCGGCCTGGCGCTGGTCAAACACATCGCCGAAGCACACGGAGGCGAAGCCTGGGTCGAGCCCGGCGCGCCACGCGGCTCGAGCTTCGTGTTCTCGGTGCGGTCACGTCCGGCGTCCGCTGAAAGCGCGCCCACCGAAGCGCACGCGTGACAGGAGCGGGCGCAATGGGAGCCATTCGGCTTGGGGGTCGGTCCGTGGTTCACCGTTGGTGGAAGCGCCTCGCGGGTGCTGGTTGTCGAGTCCAGGGCTTGACGCCGTGCCCCGTCCGGCGCGAGCTTTGGGGCTCCGGCCGCGCCCGGTCGGCTGATTCGACCCCGTCGAGGAGGTCGAGGAGGTTGCAGAGGTGATCAAGCGTGCTTTGTGGATGGTCCTCGCAGTGCTCGCGCTCGCGAGTTGCGGCTACTCGGAAGACGAGATGCAGGCGCAGTTGGCCAAGAACCGCGCCCTGGCCGGTCAACTCGACCAAGAGATGGCGACGCGTTCCAGGACTCAAGGCGAGCTCGACCAGGCGCGCGCGCGCGTTCGACAACTGGAGTCGCAGCTGCACCAAATGGGCGTCAACCTCGACGCGGTGCAGTCCGCACTGCAGCAGACAGGCACGGAGAAGGAGCAGCTCGCGAGCAATCTCGAGCAGCTGAAGCAGGCGCTCGAAGAGTACAAGGCGCGCGCGGCGCAGCTCGAGAGAATCAAGGCGCGTTTCGAGCTGTTGCGCAACAAGCTGAAGAAGCTCACCGAGCTCGGTCTCAAGGTGGAGATCCGGAACAACCGCATGGTCATCCGCTTGCCCGGCGACCTTCTGTTCCCCTCGGGCAGCGACAAGCTCAAGAAAGAGGGCTTGACCGTGCTCAAGGCCGTGGGCGACGTGATCCGCAACGACAGGCAGCTGTCGCAGCGCTACTTCCAGGTGGCGGGCCACACGGACAACGTGCCGCTGCAGGGCGGTCAATTCCGCGACAATTGGGGCCTGTCTCTGATGCGCGCGCGCCAGGTGCTCTTGTACCTCATCGCTCCGGTCGACAGCAAACAGGGCGGCGGTGGTCTGAGCGCCGGTAAGCTGCATGCGGCAGGCTACGGCGAGACGGATCCCGTCGCGCCCAACAGCACCACGGACGGCCGTCAGCAGAACCGCCGCGTCGAGCTCGTGCTGATGCCGGATGTCGAGGAAATGCTGGATATCAGGTCGCTCATCTGAGGGCGGGGCCTAGCGACACTCCAGGGCCCTCGGCCCAACGACCCGAACGAGTCCCCCCGCGTTCAGCGCCCCGGAGCCCGGTCTCCCGAGCCATCCGCTGGATGAGCTCGATGGTCTCCTTGAACAGCGCGGACCTGCGCGTTCTGGTGGCTTTGGGCTTTCGCTTCCACAGCAGGCGGAAGCCTCCCCGATGCCAGCGGATGATCGTGTCCGGCTTGACGAGGAGCAAGGCATCTCAAACCGTTCCGAGGGTCGTGGATGGCGGACGCTTGTGGGTGGAAGCCAGCGAGCAGCTGGCGAGCTATCCGCGGCCGTTGGCTCCTGCGCCGAAGCACATGGGCCCACGCCCGCATGACCGCCAGCCGGAATCTCCCGACCCGTACAGAGTTGGCGACAGACTCGTCGTCACCATGGAGCCGCACCCATGCGACTGTGTTGTTCGACACAGTGACAGACTCGTCGTCGCCATGGAGCCGCACCCATGCGACTGTGTTGCTCGACACAGTGACAGACTCGTCGTCGCCATGGAGCCGCACCCATGCGACTGTGTTGCTCGAAACGGTAGCGAGACTGGAGGCCACCTGCTCGGTCGTTCGCCTCCGAACTCGTCTTGTGCTCCCGGTCTCCCTCTTGGTAGCCTCCCCAGCACGGAGTGACGTCAGCGTTCGCCCGCTTCGAATCACCTGCAATTGGGGCGGTAGCATCCGGGGCTCACGACCGTGCTGCCGTGCTTCGTCCCAGAATCGTTTTCCCATACTACTGAGAGGTCCACCGATGACTCGAGTATTCCCATGTGCATTGTGTGCATTAGCCTTGTCCGTAGCAGCCAGTCACGCCAAGGCCGTTGGAATAGAAACGATCTACAAGACCGTGACCATAGCTCCTGGCTCCGTCAGGACGGCCATCGACGCCGATTGCACCGCGGGCGTCGTCGTGGGAGGAAGCTGGTATTCCAATGGCGACAGCGACATGTTCGTCTACCGAAGCAGGCGGGACGGAAACGGGTGGAGGATCGGCGCGAGAAACACCGACCCCAACAACTCCATCAGCGCAACATCCATCGCATACTGTGCGACGGGTGA
>JAFGIS010000475.1 GCA_016929495.1 Polyangiaceae bacterium
CGCGCGAGCGCCAACTCGATATCATGCGTGCCCAGTGCGCCCCTCATTCCGCGAGAGCATCGGCGGTCCCTGGTTAACGCCTATGCCCTGGTACCCCTTCTGCTCGCGAGCACCTGGAACAGCGGGCCGAGGGGCCATTGCATGTCGCCAGACAGCATCGTGCGCCGGCGCTTCGGCGTGTCTACGTCTTTGGCCCCATCGTTCCTCCCTGGGCGGTCTTGACTCGCTCCGCCTGCCAGGACCACAAGAACGCGGACTTGAACAAAAGAGAGCGATCCGCAAGGCAGCCGGGGTCCACGGGCAGCCAGCCCGGACGCGCAGCCTCCTCGGCAGCACCCTGAACGATGATCGCGAAGCGATCCTCGACAAGGATCTTGCCCTCTGGACAGTCCAGCGCACGGCCGGCAATCCCTTGCCCCGGGGCAAGCTCAAACCCCTCGAGGTCCTCGGTCGCCTGCTCAAGCCTGAGTCGGCTCGACGCGGGGTCGAACAGGAAGGCCGACGCCTTCTTGGCGGGTACCAAGGTCTGCGCC
The DNA here is from genome assembly GCA_016929495.1 of Polyangiaceae bacterium. Taxonomy (GTDB): domain Bacteria; phylum Myxococcota_A; class Polyangia; order Polyangiales; family Polyangiaceae; genus JAFGIS01. The sequence goes on from JAFGIS010000475.1 coordinate 534, forward strand.
TGGGCGAGCAACGCCTTCAGAAAGGCCTTGAACTCGAAGGCTACGGCCGCTTCTCTGAGGATCCAAGGTGCATCCAGACCAGCACTACATGGCTCGCTGTTCACGCGGCCACCTCCTGTTCAACGTTGCGCCCACGCGCGTTGCGTGGACGGAGCCAGCTTGCGGATGCCGCGACCGGCACGCCCCAGGTCGGAGCGCGCCGCCGTCCTGGCCCGAGGCCCCTCGCTTGTGCAGGGTGCACTCACCTCTCGCGGTACCAGTCTCCGCGGCGGACCAGAATACGACAGGTGACTCCAGCACGCGCCGGAGCACCCGAGGCAGACGGGGTTGTCCGCTGTCACTGAGGAAGAGAGCCACGTATGACATGGTCGAGGCCGTTGCATTCGCCAAGCCGGAAACGCCCCGAGGTTGACGGCTATGGAATGCGGCTTGGGGGCGGTGTCAACTCGGGCGATCGCCACCGGGGTGGACGATCCGGCGGATTCCGCCGGTTTCCGCCTTGCGCGCATGGCGGAAGGTCTTCGGGGGCTGGGAGTGGGCTTGGCCCGCTTCCCCACCCTGGCCAGCCGTGCGCATGTAGATGGGCGGATCCGAATGCGTCTCGTTTTCGGGCGGACTGCAATGCAACCGGACGGTAGCGAAAGCCAGGGAAGAACGACCCGGGCGCGGACATCAGCCGCTGACAGAGCTGGGTTCGTGCTGCATGGGCACAGCACCGGCGCGCTCAAGCTCGCCGTGCGTCGTCACTTGGCCTCGATGAAGCTCGTCGCGCGGTCGCGGGCGGCGGAGCCGGATGAAGGGGGGGACGCTTTCAGTGTGTTCTGGTTCGAGGGGGCGGACGACCAGATGCGGTCGCCCGGGCGGCATCTGCACTCGAGCTTGCGGCGTCCCCGGGGCAGACGCTAGACTTACGGGATGGCAACGCTCTTGATTCCGTTCCCAGAAGATGTGTTCGCCGCGTTGCGCCTGTCCCCCGAGGAGACAGCCAGAGAGATGCGTCTCGTCGCCGCCATGCACTGGTACTGTGAAGGAACGATCTCTCAAGAGAAGGCCGCCCGTGCGGCTGGGCTCGGACGTCCCGACTTCATTCGCGAGCTGGGAAGGCGACAGATGCCAGCTTTTTGCGTCGATCTAGACGACCTCCGGGAAGAAGCGCTGCGTGACTAGCGCGATCGTCAATTCCTCGCCGCTTATCCATCTGGGAGACGTCGGCAGGCTGAACCTGCTCAGTGGACTCTACGCTTCCGTCTTCGTGCCCGACGCTGTCTTCGAGGAGATCCGAGCCAAGGGCACTCAGGATCCCGCCGCGCGTGCCGTGGAGGATGCTTCGTGGCTGAAGGTCGTCGGCGTGGGCAACATACCGACCGCGCTGCTCGCCTGGGACCTGGGGCCAGGCGAGACATCCGTGTTGGCCCACGCCATGGAGCGTCCGGGGACTGAAGCCGTTGTTGACGACCTGGCTGCGCGTCGTTGCGCCAAGGCCTTCGGTGTTACGATTTGTGGGACCCTTGGCCTCGTGTTGCGCGCCGCGCGACGCGGCATCGTAGACGATCCGGTCGGGCTGCTCTTGGATTTGCGAGAAGCGGGGATGTGGCTAAGTCCGAGGCTGTTCGAACAGGTCCTCGCGATGGCCAGAGAGATCGCGTAGGCAACGGTCCACTGTCGCTGACGAAGACTCGGCTGGCTTCTATTGGGCTCACTTGATCGGCGTGCACTCGGGCGTGCACATCGCGTCCCCATCGCACTGTTCGAACCCGTTCACGATCCCGTCGCCGCAGTACGGTGCGATCTCGCATAGGTCCGTGCACAGATCGGGACCGTAGGTGTCCTCGGTGTTGTCCGGACCGAGATCGCATTCCTCCGGCCCATTGGTGATGCCGTCTCCGCAGTACGGGGCTATCGTGCAATCGGGGTTGCAGGTGCCGTAGGCGCCGTTGTTGGTTCCGTCGTCGCACTCCTCTCCCAGGTCCAGAACGCCGTTGCCGCAGTTGAGCGTGCACGTCGCGCTGCAGAGGCTGGTGATCGCGCCGTTCTTCGCGCCGTCATCGCACTCCTCCGCGCCGTTCTGAAAGCCGTCGCCGCAGAACGGGCCTGGCTGGCACAGGTCCGTGCACGTGCCGGGACCGTAGGCCGACGCCGAATTGGACGCGCCCAGATCGCAGACCTCGCCGAAGTCCGTATCGATGTTCTCGTCGCCGCAGTAGGGCGCTTTGACACAACCCCGGGAGCATCCGCTGGTGCTCCCGTACGGCGTGGCGTTCGAGCCGTCATCGCACTGTTCGCCGAAATCGCTCTGCAGGATGCCGTCGCCGCAGAAGGGTGCGAGCTCGCAATCGGGCGTGCACCCTCCGTACTCCCCGGTGTTCAGGCTCTTGCCGTCCGCGTCCGTGCCGAGATCGCATGCCTCGTTGCCGGTCAGGATGCCGTCGCCGCACGTCGGCGGGCAGTTGCTCTTCCCGGCCAGGAAGTTGGCGAGCGTGAGCATGTAGTTCGAGCCGCAGCACCAGCGTTCGGCCTGGAACACGACGACCTCGTACACGCTCCCGATGGCGAGTCCGAAGTCGAGCGTGTCCCAGGTCGAAGGGGGCTCGCCGTAGCCGACTTGTCCGGTCCCGTCCGCCGCGTCCAGAACGATGCTGGCGGCGGCGCGATTGTGAACGCCGCCGAGGTCGACGGCGAGCCTGCCGTTCACGAACACCCAGACGTCGTCGTCGCCGGTAAACTTCAGGCTCTCGTTGCCCCGATACTCGAACCAATACCGAAGCTCGCTCGTGAAGGCGTAGTTGTGGTTGGCCCAGTCGGTGCCGAACCCTTCGGCGTCGTAGGCCGTGCACGTCCGGCCTGGGAATGCCCCCTCGTCGGTGTACGTGACCGGAAGCCCGGTGTTCTGGTCGATCCTCGGCGTGGTATCGAGCGGAAAGAAGCCGCACATCGGATACCAAGGCTGATCGGTATCGCTGTTCATCGCGTACGTCGTGGTCGCCGTCGCGTCCTGGAGCAGCACCAGGTCATGGTAGAACGTCTGATTGACCCCTGCGACGTCCCGATACCACTGGTCGAAGGCGGTCTTCCCCGCGGTGTTCTCGACGGGAGCCGCGTCGGTGCCGGCGTAGACGGGTTTGCGGGACGGATCGAGAACTGCTTCAACGATGCCCTTCTGTTCGTTGCAGCAATAGGTCCCAAAGTCCGGATGTCCGGTGGGAGGCGTGCTGCCGGAGGAATACATCTGAAAATCCCGGACCACGATGGGAAGGCTCAGCGTCGGCGGAGGGTCGTCGTACGAGGAGACGCAGCTGTAGCCCGGCTCTTGTTTGCAGTCGTGCGAGCAGCCGTCCCCGTCGGTGGTATTGCCGTCGTCGCACTCCTCACCCGCACCCCGGATCAGGATGCCGTCGCCACAGGCCGAGCGGCATGCGCCCGTGGCGCTCGTCGGCGTCGTGCCCTGGGCATTGTACGTCCCACAGCGCGGCTCGGTCTGGCAGGTCGGAGAGCAGCCATCGTACGGTACGGCGTTTCCGTCGTCGCAGGCTTCGCCGGGCTCGACGACCGTGTTGCCGCACACGGTCCTCTTGCACGGAAGGGGATCGCAGACCCACCCGGGCTCGGCCTGGCAGGTCGCCGCGCAGCCGTCGCCGTCGGTGGTGTTGCCGTCGTCACACTGCTCGGGCAGGATGATCTTCCCGTCGCCGCACAGGGGCTTGCACTTGGCGCCCACGATGGGGCACGCGTAGCCCGGCTCGAGCTTGCAGCTCGCCGAGCAACCATCCCCGTCTTTCGTGTTGCCGTCATCGCAGCTCTCGGGCCCGGTGATGCGCTTGTCACCGCACTGGACGTCGTACGTGCATACCGAGGGCGATCCGGTGCAAAGCCAGTTCGGCTCGATGTGACAGGCCGCGGAGCACCCGTCCCCGTCCTCCGTACTGCCATCGTCGCAATTCTCACCGCGCGTGTAGCTCACGATGCCGTCGCCGCAGAACAGGATGGTCTCGCACTTCTGTCCCACGGCGGGGCACATGTATCCAGGCTCGATCTTGCAGTTTGCCGAGCAACCATCCGCGGAGCTCGTATTGCCGTCGTCGCATTCCTCGTTGGCATCGGCCTTGCCATTGCCGCAAGGGCGGGTCGCGAGCGAGCACATGCCGCCGCCGGACGGGCATGTGTATCCGGGCTCGACGGTGGAGCAGTCCCCGGAGCATCCGTCACCGTCCTCGGTGTTGCCGTCGTCACAGGCCTCCGCTTCGTCGACCACCAAGTCGCTGCAGCGCGGACCCCCCGGCTGCTGCGCGGAGCCGGCACTGCCCGCCCGATCGTTTCCGTCCAGGCCAACGATCGAGTGCCCACCGACGCCAGCGAGGGGCGTCGTGCTCGCGCCCCCGGTGCCCACGCCGCCCGCGCGCTCGGGGGTCGGCTGGCTGTCGCCGAACTTGGCGCAGGCGATGAACGAGATGCCGAATACCATCCAACACAGAGGTCCGGATCGACCGAGGCGCATGACGAGACCTCCAAGCGACAGACGTAGAGTATGCAAGGCTCGTAGGTGATTGTCCCGGCAATCTCTTCATTGTCAATGTGTCGAAACACGGTCCCTTGCGCATTCACTCGGCATTCGCGTCGTTCAAGCGCCGAGGCATCGACGCTCGTCAACGCGCCTTGCAGATTCCTTCGCCCTGCAGAAATCCACGGTAGCGCGGAACCAAAGGCCAATATTTGATTACTGAGGTCAACAATACGCGTAGCGTCTGACCGCGGGCCGGTCAGATCCAAGCTCGGCGGCTTCCCCTGCCCGCGGCACATGCTGAGCCGCGAGTCACTGGCACAGCCCCAAGGCGCCCACGGGCGATTGCAGCTGTCGTCCAGTCGTTCGACCCCTGGCATGTCTCTTGCTTGCGACAGAGTATGCGCATCGCACTGGTCGCAGCAGACACTGAAGAGAACCTGGGGATCGGAATGGTCGCGGCGAGCCTCCAAAGGGCTGGACACGCGGTAGAGGTCATTGCATTCGATGAAGCTGGGCAGTGCGAAGCGGTGGCCGCCCGGATCGTCCGCAGCCCGATCGAGCTCGTCGGGTTGGGGCTTCAGTTCCAGCATCGCGCGCGAGACTTCTGTCTTCTGGCCGTCGAGCTCCGCCGTCGCGGCTACTCGGGGCACATCACGGCCGGCGGCCAGCACGCCACGCTCGCGTGGGACCAGATCCTCCATCGCGAGTCAGCTATCGACAGCATCGTGCTCCATGAAGGCGAGACGACCGGCGTTGCGCTCGCGGACGCGTTGGCTGAGGGGCAGCGGCTCGACACCGTCCCGGGTCTGGCGTTGCGCGGGCCGGAAGGGCCTTCGTGGACCGCGGCGCGTCCCCTGGCCCACGATCTGGACAGCTTGCCCTGCGCTCACCGCTACCGTCCACACGATCGGCACCTCGGGCTTCCTTTCATTCCCATGACCGGAGGCCGTGGCTGCTGGGGCTCGTGCGCGTTCTGTTCGATCACGACGTACTACCAGCAGGCCAAGAGACGCAGCGGGGGACGCCTCTTGCGGCTCCGGAGTCCGGCGAACCTGGCGCGGGAGATGGCGCGCCTGCACCACGCGGCCGGTGTCGGTACGAGCCTATTCTGCTTCCACGATGACACTCTGCTCTTGCCACGGCCGGACGCCAGCCTGGCGCGCCTGCGGGACCTTCGCGCCGAGCTCACCGCCGTCGGGGTGGAGCGCTACGGGCTCATCGGCAAGTGCCGTCCCGACACCATCACCGGCGCGCTGGCGCACCAGCTCGCTTCGCTCGGTGTGGTCCGCATGTTCCTCGGGATCGAGAATGCGTCCCAGGCCGGTCAGGATCATCTCGGACGCCGCACGCACACCGCCGAGCTCGAGCGTGCGCTCGACTCGCTGCGCGACGCCGGGATCTTCACGACGTACAACCTGCTCCTGTTCGAGCCCCGAGCCACGCTGCAGGACGTGCGAGAGAACACGGCCTTCCTGCGCAAGTTCGCTGGCATCCCCGGCAACTTCTGCCGCGCCGAGCCGTTCCACGGCACCCCGCTCCACCAGCAGCTGGCACGCCGCGGCGCGTTGATCGGCGATCACCGCGGATGGGACTACCGCATGGACGACGATCGCGTGGAGCTTCTGTTCCGCCTGACGTTGGCTGCGTTTCGTGCTCGGAACTACGACTGCGCGGGTGTGGGGAATCGATACGTGGGCCTGGCGTACGCGGCACAGCTGGTCCGGGTGTTCTTTCCCGAGGATTCGCCGCGACGCCGGCGGGCCCTGGCGGATGCCGACGCGCTGGTGGCGCGGATTTCGATCGATAGCGCGGACTTCCTGGATCGAGCCATTGACCTCGTCGAGACGGTGGACGTCCGCGACGTCGATCGCATGGAACGGGAAGCCGTCGACCTGGCCCTTCGGGTCGGAGCCCGGGACCGCGCGTTTCAGCTGGAGCTCGATCGGGTCAACGACGAGCTGCGGGCCGTGGCGGCCGGGAGCGGCGTCGAACACCGAGCGCCGAGACCCGCACGGCGTCAGAAGCTCGCCGAGCGCGCGGTCCTGGCAGCCAGCGTGCTCGCGTCCGCGGCAGCCTGCGGCGGAGACGCCGACGATCGTCACCCTCCGCAGACGGGCGGCTCCACCATGATGGGCGACGGCGGGTCTCCTCCGGTCATCGGCGGCAGCGGCGGAACCAGCAGCACACCGAGCGGAGGAGCTTCGGGCACGGGCGGCTCGTACATTCAGGGCGACGGCGGATTCCCTCCGGTCATCGGCGGCAGCGGCGGAACCAGCGGCAGCGGCGGGAACGCCGACGGCGGGTTTCCCCCGGTCGTCGGCGGCAGCGGTGCAACCAGCGGCACCGGCGGGAACGCCGACGGCGGGTTTCCCCCGGTCGTCGGCGGCAGCGGCCGCACACCGAGCGGCGGGACTTCGGGCACGGGCGGCTTGATCGCCGGCGACGGGGGGTTTCCGCCGGCTATCGGCGGCGGCCCCATGAGCGGCGGCGGCCCTAGCGGCACCGGCGGCACCGCCGAGGGGAACGCTGGCGCGTCACACGCGGTCGCTGGCGCCGCTGGTGCGACGGACGAGCCAGCAGCAGGCGCTGTCGCCGCTCTGCAAACAGACCGCTCCGGCCACAACGGCGACCCGGACCTGACGTGCTCGAACGATGCCGAGATGTCTTGCGTCGCTCAGGTGGCCGAGCCGCCAGCGGCGGAGCTCGTCGACCACTGGCGAGACACGAGTCCCTCCGAGCTGGTGCGCTCGAGGGACCTTCCACTGTACGATCCCCCAGACCTCACGCTCGAAGCCCGGCAAGCCGGGGACGCGGTACACGTCATCGTGCGCGGCGCCACGGCGGACACACAGCTGTACTGGGACGGCCCGGGCCTCCGTGATGTCCGCGGCCACGAGCTCTACTGGTATCCGACATCGAGCCGGGACCGACTCACGCTCGTGGCCCGGCGCTCGGGAGGCGTGATGTCGACCTCGGTGTCGGCAGGTAGCGTCTCGAGAAGCTAGCAGCCCGCGTGCGTGGATTCTTGTAGGGCGAACGAGGACCAGGCCGTTCGCCGTGACTCGATGCTCGCGCCTTCGCTGCGCGGGACGGGTCCGCCTTGGGTGGAATAGCCAACCACTGCAGATCCCGACACTAGTCAGGGCCACAGCGACCCCGTCATAATCCGTCCATGGATGTGGGTACGCTGATTGACGCGATAGTCCGGCAGACGACCGTGCTCGTTGCACAGCTCGCCACGGCAGGCGGCGGCCGACCCCAGCTGGCGCACACGGCCAATCAGGTCTTCCTGGACCTGGTCGACTCGCTCAAGGAGCAGGGCCTGACGAGCAAGGTCATCGCCGACATGTTCGGTCTGGCCCTGCGCACCTACCATTCCAAGATCGAGAGACTGTCCGAGAGCCGCACGATCCGGGGGCGTTCGCTATGGGAAGCCTTGCTCGAGTACATCGAGAACAAGAGCCCGGTGCACAGAACGGACGTACTGGCCCGCTTCAGCTACGATGATCCGATCAGCGTGCGCGGCGTGCTCAAGGATCTGGTCGATTCGGGCATGGTGTACCGGACCGGTCGCGGGGACGACGTTCAGTACCGTGCAGCCGAGCAACGGGAAATCGTGGCCGGCCGGCGAGGTGCCGAGGAGGCGGTCGCCAACCTGGTGGCCATGACCGTGCACCGGCTGGCCCCGGCCAGCCGCGAGGATCTCGCGAGCGCTCTGTCGCTGGACCGCGAACGCCTGGACCGCGCACTCACCCAGCTGCTCGCCGACGGACGCATCCGTAGCGAGGCATCCCCAGAGCGTTTCGTGAGCGACGGCTGCGTCCTGCCGCTCGGCGATGCTTTGGGCTGGGAGGCCGCGGTGTTCGACCACTACCAGGCGATGGTCAGCGCGCTATGTAGCAAGCTCAGGATGGGGACGAGGCGCGCCAGTGCCGGCGACCTCGTTGGCGGCAGCACGTTCAGCTACCGAGTATGGTGCGGGCATCCTTACTACGAAGAAGCAACCGGACTGTTGGCCGAGTTTCGCACGCGCGGCAGCCGGCTCCGAGAGGCCATCGCAGAATACAACAGCACCCACTCGGCGGCTGAGGAGGAGACGGTACGCGTGCTCAGCTACGCAGGGCAAAACGTCATTGGGATCGAGAACACAGGGGAAGAGACACATGACTAGCTACAGAACGATCGGGATCGGGATTGCGTTGGGTCTGCTGGGTTGCGGCGGCCAAGTCACGCTCGACAAGGGGACAGAGTCGCACTGGCTCAGAAGCTGCAGCGACGATGGGGACTGCACACTGGGCCACTGTCTGTGTGGCCGCTGCACGCTCGAGTGCGACCAGGACACGGACTGTCGCTGGCCGCTCGATGTGTGTGTGGCTCCGGGCGAGGAGCGCGGGCTCGAGGCGTGCGTGGATCCGCCCAAGGGGCTGTGCGGGATCTCGACGGCGCCCGAGGGGACCAGTCGGCTGAGCGAAGCTCTGGTCATCGAGCGGGAGCAGTGTCTGGGGAACAGAGAAGTACGCTCGGTACGCGTCCCTATCGCTGATCCTTCGTGGGAGGGAACCCCGACGGCCTTCGTGAACGAGCAATTCGTCTTTGCGGGCATGCCGAGTCGAGTCGACATTGCGCGAATCGGCCTGGACGGCACGGCCGCGCAGTCGCTCACGGTCGAGTCGGCGCTCGCAGCCGGCTCGCAACTCGGTTTCACGGATCTCATCGCTCACCCCGACGGGCGGATCGCTTTGGTTGGAAACGTCGCGCCGGACGGTTCTTTCCTGGTATCCACGTGGGTGGGCGTCCTCGACGCCGAGGGTCAACTCTCGTCGGAGCAGCTGCTCGACGTCGACGTCGGTGAGCCCAGCGATCTCGGGTTCGAGCCGCTGGCCGGGGGCGGCTACGTCTATGCGCGGATGTTGAAGCCAGCCTCGGACCAGAATGTCTTGGTCTGGTCGCGTCTCGACGAACGGGGTGCGGAGCTCTGGCAGAAACGCATCGATCTCGAGCGCGAGATCAACGAAATCCGGGGCGGGATGGTCGTGACGACGGACGAAACGATTCAAGTGCTGATGATCGTCGACGAGCAGCTATGTGTGGTGACCTCTGACCTCGACGGCAGCTACGTCGAGCATCGGCACGATGCCCCGAAACAAAAGCTTCTTGCGGGTGTGGCTGCCCTGCCGGACGGTTTGGTGGCCGCCCTCACCATGGCCTCCTCCGAGCCGATCATGACCGCGATCGGTCCGGACGGCAGCGTTGGGTGGCAGAAGAGCTACGGCTCCAAGCTCCTCGGGCATCATGCTCGAACGACCATCACCTACCACGCGCAGTTCGACGAGATCCTGTTGTATGGAGACGATCAGGACGAAGAGTTCAACCCGCGGTTCAGAATCATCGGGCTCGACGTGTTGGGCAACCAGCGCTGGGAGTACAATGACCTCGTCGATTCGGGCTTCGGCATCTATCCGATGGTCGCGGCCGACGACGGGAGACTCATTGCTTTGAAGCAGGCAAGCACTGCGTGGCCCGAGCTCACCTACTATGTCATAGAGCCGCCCAGCTGCCCGTGACCCAAGCGGGTCACGCGGGCTGACGCCAGGATGAGGAGCTGCCCCGCGTCGCCAGGTGCACTCCTGTAGAAGCTTTCCAGTCGATGCCAAGATGAGGGGCTGCCCCGCGTCGGCAGGTGCAACCCTGGGGAAGCTTTCCAGTGGAAACGGGGGGACAATCCGGTCCCTCCGTCATCGACCCGCACACTCGGTAGGGTTAGAGCATGCGGAAGGGTACAAGTGCGTACGCGTTGGTCATCGTCGGTTCGGCACTGGTCTGTTCGTGTGGGACCGATTCCACCTCGACAGAGGGAGATAGCGGCGGTTCGGTCGCCACGGGCGGCTTCACGGCTGAAAGCGGCGGGAGCACGAGCGGCGGGGCTTCCTCGCTCGGCGGTCAGGCACCGACGGGAGGCGTCGCGCCCACCGGCGGCGTCGCACCCACCGGCGGCGTCGCGCCCACGGGCGGCGTCGCGCCCACTGGCGGCGTCGCGCCCACCGGCGGTGTCGCGCCCACGGGCGGCGTCGCGCCCACCGGCGGCACTCAGCAGAGCACGGGCGGTCGCAGTGGCAGGGGTGGCACCAGCGGCAGGGGCGGCGCAACAGGCACCGGCGGCGATACGAGCGCAACAGGTGGCGACGTGGGCTCCGGCGGCGACACGAGCGCAGCAGGCGGCGACACGAGCGCGGCAGGCGGCGACGTGGGCTCCGGCGGGGACACGACCGGAACAGGCGGAGGCGGACCCGCTTCCTCCTCTCCAGGTTGCGGCTCGGCGAATACCACCTCGCCTTGCAGCGCCAAGGGGACCACGTGCAGCCTGAATGTCGACGGCAAGGACCGAACCTACTACGTACAACTGCCGTCGAGCTACAGCGCGTCCACGCCGTATCCGGTGATCTTCCAGTTCCACCCGTGGGGTGGCTCGGCCGACCAGGCCATGACCATGTACCAGCTCAATTCCAAGATACCGGACGCGATCTACGTGACGCCGCAGGGTCTGCCCGCCGGTGGTAGCAGCCCGGGATGGGCGAACACCAACGGCGAAGACATTGCCTTCACCAAAGCGATGCTCGCCGATGTCCAGGGCAAGTACTGTGTGGACAACGCCCGCATCTTTTCCACCGGCTTCAGCTACGGCGGCATGATGTCGTTCGCCATCGGTTGCGAAATGAGCGACGTGTTCCGCGCCATCGCGCCGATGGCGGGCTCGCTCTACAGTGACATGAACTGCAAGGGTACCGGCCCTGCCATCGCCATGTGGGGCTCGCACGGCACGTCAGATACCGTCGTCCCGATCGACGATGGACGTGCGGCGCTCAACAAGATCCTGCAGCAGAACCACTGCGGGACCGAAACGACAGCCGTGGATCCGAGCCCCTGCGTGAAATACCAGGGTTGCGACGCAGGCTATGACGTGACCTGGTGCGAGTGGGATGGCCCGCACGGCATGCCCAGCTTCGGCAGCAGCTCCATCGCGGAGTTCTTCAAGTCGTTCTAGTCGGCGGCCTACCGGGGCGAGCCCGGGCAGGCAACGGCCTCATCGTGTCCCGGACCATCGTCGTAGAGGCCTGTCCACCGTCGCGGGCACAGGTGGTCCTTGGACCCTTCGAATGCCCGCGCGCCGGCATCGTTCGTCATTCGTCTCGACGCTCGCCCTGGACCTGGTCGGGTTGGGGGCGCTCCCAGTGGCCGCATGCGACCGCGATGCGGAAGCCCTCGTGGCGAGACCGCTACCGAACGGCTTCACGCGGGTCGACGACTCGCCTCTGCTGGACTCGGGGGCGCCATTCGTGGGCATCATCGTACCCCAGACCCATGCGGCGGAGTTCGCCGTCACGCACGCGAGAGCGCAGTCGTACTGGACGCCCGCCGTCTCGGACGTGCTCGAGCTCGGCCGCACATTGCGCGGACAGCTTCGTCGTCACGATCCGGATGTCGCCTCGCGCCTCGCGGAATATCGGTTCCAGGTCGTGGGAGTGGTGCGGACTGGCAGGCGCCTGCTGTTCGTCAACGGCTTCTGTTCGCAGCCAGCAGATTGGCATGAACGCCCGGTGCGCGTGAAAGACGGGGGCGACTGCTACTTCCGGCTCATGTTCGAGCCTTCGAGCGGAGCCATTTCGGAATTCTCCGTCAACGGCGAATCCTAGGGTGCGGGATCAGGGGCTCGGGCTCGCGACCTACCTCGAGTAGCCAGAACGATGGGTCGCCGGGCCGGCGCCGATCGGGTCCAGAGCAGCTCCTCCGAACAAGAAGACCCCGATTCCGACCTCCCCGACGCGCGCCGCTGACCGACAGTGATACCCTGGCATGCTCCCTGTTCATGCAGGATCTCGTCGTAGCGCCTCGGCCCGGACTGCGGGTCCAGAACGCTGGGCTGTTCGTCAGTCCCGGGCAGGGGACTCATCCTGACCGCGTGCTCGATTCCTACGAGCTCATCTTCGTACGCAGGGGAACCCTATCCCTGTGGGAGCAGAACCACCGTTTCGATGTGCTCGCAGGCCAGACGCTCCTGCTGTGGCCGGGACGACGGCACTACGGGGCGGCGCCCTACCCCAAGTCGCTGTCGTTCTACTGGCTCCACTTCCAGCTCCCGGACCGACCAAGGAAGTCAGGTCTGAGAGTCCCGCAACACGCGCACGTCGCGCGAGCCGATCGCCTGACCGAGCTGTTCCACCGGTTTCTCGACGACCAGGAGGCCGGAAGGCTCGAGCCCTTGGATGCCGCGCTACTGCTGCTGATGATGTTGTCCGAAGTGGCGCGAAGACCGGCCGGCGATACCGGCCACGAAACCGTGCTCGTGGGCCGCGCCGAGGCGTACATCTCGAGCCATCTCACCGAACCTCTCTCGACCGGCCGCATCGCTCGAGCGCTGCGGGTCAATCCGGACTACCTGAACCGGACATTTCGTCGCGCGCGTCAGATGACGCTCACCGAGCACATCCATCGTAGAAGGTTGCACGATGCCGAAGCCCTGCTGCGCGAAGCGACCGACTCCGTCCTGGAGATCGCGACCGCATGCGGATTCGCCAGCGTCGGGCACTTCCGTCGCGTATTCGAGCGTCACCATGGGCTCTCCCCCACCGCGTACCGTAGGCTCTATGCTCGCACTCACGTCAACGTACGGTGACGGGTACGCGCTCAGCCCTGTATCCTCGGAGAATGGGTCGCGCGCCTGACGACTACGCCATCCGAGCCGTACCTCTGCACGCGGTGCGGCTCGACGACTGTTTCTGGGCGCCGCGCCTCGAGACCAACCGCGCCGTCACCGTTCGGTCGATTCTCGACAAATGCGAGACGACAGGGCGAGTGTGGCGCTTCGAAGAGGCCGCCGCGGTGCTGGGTGGCCGCGCCCCGAGCGGCCAACCCTCGCCCGGTCTGCCTTGCGACGACAGCGACGTCTACAAGATCATCGAGGCCATAGCCCATGTCCTCGCCGCCACCCCGGACGCGCGACTCGAGGCCGTTGTCGACGAGCTGGTCGCCAAGATCGGCGCGGCGCAAGAGCCCGACGGCTACCTCTACACGGCACGCACCATGGCCCCGGATCTGCCTGTGCCTCACCCGTGGTCGGGTGCGGAGCGCTGGACTCGAGATACCGATCTGAGTCACGAGCTGTACAACTTGGGTCATCTCTACCAGGCCGCAGCTGCGTACTTCCGGGCTACCGGCAAGCGAGCGTTGCTCGAGATCGCGATACGAACAGCGGATCTCTTGGTCGACACCTTTGGTCCAGGCAAGCGTTCGATGTGGCCCGGCCATCAGATCACGGAGATGGCCCTGGTGGAGCTGTATCGGATCACTGGGCACGGGCCCTACCTTGCGCTCGCCCGGTACTTCCTGGAGGAACGCGCACCCGACGGAAAGCCCAGAAGCGGCCAACAGTACAACCAGTCGCACTCCCGGATCCTCGATCAGACCGAAGCGGTGGGCCACGCGGTGCATGCCACTTACATGTACGCGGGTATCGCGGACGTGGCGGCCCTGACCGGAGCCGCCGACTATGTCGCCATGCTCGGCCGCGTCTGGAATGACCTCGTCGGTCACAAACTCTACGTCACCGGAAGCATCGGCGCGCAAAGGGTGCATGAAAGCTTCGGCCCGGCCGATGCGCTCGACAATCTGACGGCGTTCAACGAGACCTGCGCCGCGATCGGGCTCGTGTACTGGAGCCACAGGATGTTCCTGCTCCACGGGCATGCCTCCGCGATCGATGTGCTCGAGCGCGCACTGTATAACGGCATCCTGGCAGGCGTCTCGCTGGATGGCGTCGGGTTCTTCTATGCGAACCCGCTCGAGTCCTTCGCGGAACACGAGCGCAGCGCCTGGTTCGAGTGCGCTTGCTGTCCGGGCAATCTCGCGCGGTTCCTGGCGTCGGTACCGGGCTACCAGTACGCTCACCAGGGTAGTACGCTGTTCGTCAACCTGTTCGCGGCTGGCAGCGCACGGATCACTCTGGACGACGAGAGGCTCGTCGGGCTCGTCCAACAGACCCGCTATCCGTGGGACGGCCAGGTGCGGCTCACGTGGACTCGTGCGCCGCCGGATGCGTTGACGCTGAAACTCCGCGTACCCGGATGGGCCCGGGAGGAGCCTGTGCCGAGCGATCTCTACCGCTTCCTCGGCACCGCCGAGGAGCAACCGACCCTCTCGCTCAACGGAGCGCCGGTCCGCCTCGAGATCCAGGACGGCTACGTGGCTCTCGAGCGACACTGGCGAGATGGGGACGAGGTACTTCTCACTCTTCCGATGCCGGTACGACGCGTGCTCGCCCATGATCGCGTCATGGCCGACCGGGGACGCATGGCGTTGCAGCGCGGTCCCATCGTGTACGCGCTCGAGGGCGTCGACCACTCGCGGGGTGAAGTCCTCAACGTCGCCATAGCGGACGACACGGCGCTAGAAGCCTGTTTCCGCCCGGAGCTCCTGGGGGGAATGGGCGTGATCTCGGGCCAGGCCGAGAGGCTCTGCCGCGACCGTTCGGGCAGAGTCGAGTGCGAACGGATCGACTTCACGGCGATCCCCTACTGTGCCTGGGCCAACCGCGGCCCCACCGAGATGCTGGTGTGGATCCCCAGGACCCGGAGCGACGCCTGGGTTCGGCCGGCACCGACCCTCGCTTCCACGAGCCGCGTCACTGTGTCGGCGGGCAGCTGTGCGCGCGCGGCCAACGACCAGTACGATCCGACCTCGTCACACGATGAATCGCGCAAGAACACCCGGCTCGAGCCGGACCAGGACGGGAGCGTCTGGATCGACTACGAGTTCCCGGAGCCTGCGCGCGTGAGCGAGGCCTCCGTGTACTGGTTCGAGGCGACGGATTGGCGCAAGGAGGACTCGCCCGCCTCCTGGCGCCTGCTGTACCGGGACGGCGAGCGCTACCTTCCGGTACGAACGAGCGACCGCTACGGCACCGCGCTCGACCGCTACCATCGGGTCAGGTTCGTCCCGGTGGTGACGGCCGCGCTCCGGCTCGAAGCCGTGCCCAAGGCTCAGTCGGCCGTGGGCCTGCTCGAGTGGCGAGTCCAGTGAGTGGTTCTGCCCGGCCGCCTCCGGGTCCAGAACAGCAAGCCCAGCGAAAGGAGTAGCCCCGCCGCACCGGAGCCTTCTGTGCGCCCTGCAACCCTGCACCCGCATCCGCCTTCGTCTCCTTGCTCGGAAGCCTTGGCGATCGAGGCACCGGCCTCCGCCGCGCTGCCACCCGTGCCGCCAGCGCCGCCGGATGTCCCAGCGCGACCAGCGGCTGCTGTCATACCGCCCGAATCGCCCGCGCCTCCGGTCGCAGGTCCGCCGGCGCCGGCTTGCGTGCCGCCTGAACCGCCAGACACCGCGGTGCCGGCGCTGCCGCCATTGCCCCCACCGACAGGCTCAGCGCCCCCGCTGCCTGTCAGACCGCCAGCATTGGTGCCGCCATTGCCTGCGACTGCGCCTCCCCCAACGCCCGTCGAGCCGCCCGGACTGCGGCCTCCAACGCCCGTTCGGCCGCCGGTGCTCGTGGCGCCGCCACTGGTAGACTGCCCTCCGGCACTGGTCGTGCCACCGCCAGCCGACCGCCCACCAGCGCTGGTCGTGCCCCCGGTGCCCGACGCGCCGCCGGCTCCGCCGGAGCCATCCGTCCCACCCGCTGTCACCGTCGGGCAGACGAGATTCGTAGTCGCCGTCCCGCCCGAGGCTCCGGACAGTTTCCAGTAGATGCCGTATCTATCCTGGTAGCGTGAGTAGTGCGGAATGAATACCAGCTTTCCGTCCGAATCCGTGTTCTTGAGATTGAATTCGAGCTTGCCCGCGGTCTGCACCAGGTTGCTCTGGATGTTGGCGAGCCAGTCGTTGATCGTGCTGCCCCCGTTGACGGCAATGGTCTCCTGCAGGCCCGTGGGCTTGGTCGCCTTGAGCACCTGCACGCCGTGCGACGCCGTGGTCATGCTGGCGGTTCCGAGGCCCGCGGAGAGGACGAGTGGCCCGTAGGTGAACGCCACGGAGTTCTGGTTGTCCTGCAGCCTCGACACCTGCACGAAGAGCGGGAACGCGAGCTCCGCCGTGTCGCCGGCCTGCCACACCCGGCTCACAGCGAGGAAACCGTCGGATTCGACGGGGGTGACCACCTGACCGTTGACCGCAACCGCCATCGCGCAGGTCGAAGTCCAGTCGGGCTTTCTGAACTTCAGACTGACCGCGTCGGTCGGGGCGGCGTCGATGGTGAACGTCACGTTGTTCGTGAGAGGAAGCTCCGTCGTCTGGGTCAGCGACAGCCCTCGTTCCTTCCAGTCCAGCGTCGAGCTCACGTAGTAGGTGACCCAGAGGTCCTTGCCGTCGTGGAAGTACACGCTGTCGTTGAGCTTGGTGAAGTTCTCCATGCCCGTGCCGGTACAGCACCAGAAGTGGTTCGTCGCGGAGCCGAACACCTTGAAATACCCCGTCCCCATGGCTTTGAAGTACGTCGTCATTCCCGTGTCGGGGTTCATCGAGGCCAAGATCTCGTTGATATGGATTCTCTCGTAGAAGTCTGCGTACTTGACGTCACCGGTGACCCTGAACAGGTCCCGTGCGAGCTTCGACATGTTGTAGGAGTTGCAGGTCTCGTTGTTGACATTGTCACGTCTTGCATCGAGCCTTCCGGGCTCGTGAAAATGCTCGTCCTGGCTGTTTCCACCGGTGACGTAGCTGTGACTGTTCTGCACGATGCTCAAGAACTTGTCGGCCGCATTGAAGTAGGACTGTTCGCTCGACCCTAACGTTCGATAGCGATTCAAGGCGCCGATGAACTTGGGGATCGTCGTGTTGGCGTGCTTCCCATTCAAGGTGTCGTTGCCGCTCGCCGTGGTCGTGAATAGGCTCGTATCGTCGAAAACATGAGCCACCGCCAGGTGATTGGCATTGTTCGTGAGCTTGTAGAGCTCGTACAGGGCGTCGTTCATTCCGCCGTACTCCTGGCCGAGCACCCTCGATCTCGAGCTCGAGCTCCAGCCGTTGGCTCGGCTGTTGATCCAGTCTCCCAACTTGCTCGCGACCGCAAGGGCGTCGGTGTTGCCCTCGTACTTGTAGACATCGATCAGACCGGCGAGGATCTTGTGCATGGTGTAGTAGGGCACCCAACCGCCGCTTCCGTTGTCGAAGTTGTCGAACTCGGACATGGGCGATGCGAACAGAAACCCACTGGACAGCTGATACGACTGGAGCTTCGAAACCACGTCGTCGAGCTTGGCCTTGATCTGGCTGGCCAAAGCGACGTCGCTGCCCTCGGCTTGCCGGTAGGCCTGCGCGACCGCAGTCAGCCAGTGGCCCATCGAATGCCCGCGGATGTTCGTGCTCTCCCAGCCTCCGTAGAGGTTGGCCGGGTTCGTTCCCTGTGACACCGCCTTGAAACCAGCCAGGAGTCGGTCGGAGTCGAGCGTCGTGATGAGGTAGGCCACGTCCTTGTCGAACAGGTTCGTCTGGTACTCATCCGTGATCTGGACCTCATCCAGGGGGAACTCCTGCAGTTTGTCGACGCCGCTCTGGGCCGACGCTGTTCCCACCGTGAAGACGGCGCAGAGCAGTGGAACCGCCAGAACCGAAACCGGGGTGATGCCATCGAGCTTTCGGAGTGTCTTCATGGTGCAACGTCTCCAGCAATTGGGAACGGGGTTGTCCCCGAACGTGAGTCAACGCAAGGCCGGCGCGACGACGGGCAAGCATCGCGCCGGTGGTCGCTGTCGTAGGTTCCCAAGGCTCTCAGCCAGTGCCAAGGCGACGGATCCCGAGTAGATGATCCACAATCCGACTTTTCGGGCACACTCCATGTCCGGGCCATGTCCGGGGGGCTTCCGTTCCGAGAGTCTGGAAATGGATCGATTTGTGCTCGGGGGATCGACGGCGACGTTTTCGCTCGTCACACTGATGTTTGTCCGTGACGGTCGCGCTTTGCCACGACATCGATGTTCGGCTGTCCAGGCTGGCGACCCCGCGTGGCAAAGCGAGCTCCCGCGCGTCCGGACTCTACCCCCGAGTCGGCATGCGATCGTTGGCGACGGCGGCGCGGGCCTCGATCCCCCTGACTACCTCCCCTCCCGAGCGTCCGACGGCCCCAATGCTCGTTCGGACCAATTCGCGAGCCATTTCGACGGGAAGAGGCTGTGCAGCGCTGTTCAGCCGCAACACTTGACACGGGAGCCCGCCTCCTTCGATCCTGCCTTCTTCGAGGAACTGCCGGGCCGACGGCCGGCCCTTGCCACACGCGAGTCGCTTCGTGATCGAGCACCGGCTCCACGCTCCGTGCTGCTGCCGACCGCCGTCCGAGAGGGCGCCGGCGCGATAGCGGACAGGGTGCCAGGATGCAGGAGTCGACACCACAGGAAGATGCACCAGCCGAAGCGATCATCGTCACGACGCTCGACCATCGGGTTGTGGCCTGGAACCCGGCGGCCGAGCGCCTGTATGTGATCCCGGCCTCGGAAGCCGTCGGAAAGCTCATCGACGAGCTGCTCACGGTCGACGGACTGCCCTGGACCCGACACGAGAGCCAGCGCGAGCTCATGCGGCGGGGAACGTGGCAGGGCACCCTACGGCATGCGACGCCGGCCGGCACAGAGAGCACGCTCAGCTGGTCGCTCTCCCGCGTGCAGTTGCCTGACGCGGCCGCGGAGATCATCATCGCCGTCGCTGTGAGCCTGGAAACACGAGTCCAGGCCGAGCGCATGCTGCACGCGAGCGAACGGAAGACACGGAGCATCCTGCGCGCCGCACCGATTGGCATCGGCATGGTAGTCAACCGCGTCCTGAAGGAGGTCAACGAAGGGCTCTGCCGGATGACGGGCTACTCGAGCGACGAGCTTCTGGGCAACAACGCGCGCATGCTCTACCCCAGCGCGGAGGACTACGAGTACGTCGGCCGCGAGAAGTATCGGCAGATCGCGGAGCGCGGAACCGGTACCGTCGAGTCCCGTTGGCGCAAGAAAAGCGGCGAGATCATCGACGTCCTGCTGAGCTCGACCCCGCTGGATCCCGCCAACCTCGCCGACGGCGTAACCTTCACGGCTCTGGACATCACCGAGCGGCTGCGCAGCCTGGCCGAACTGCGCGAGAGCGAGGCCAAGTTCCGCAGTATCATCGAGTCGTCGCCGCTGGGAATGCACCAGTACGTCTTGGAGCAGGACGGGCGGCTGGTGTTCGAGGGAGCCAACCCGTCTGCCGACCGTATTCTGGGCGTGGACAACTCCGAGTTCATCGGCCGCACGATCGAGGAGGCGTTTCCTCCGCTGGCGAACACCGAGGTCCCGGAGCGCTACCGCGCGGTCGCCTCTGGGAGCGGACTCTGGTCCACGTCGCAGGTCAACTACCGGGACGGCCGAATCGCCGGGGCGTACGAGGTCTACGCTTTCCAAACGTCGGGCCTCGCAGGGGGCCTGGCGCACGATTTCAACAACCTTCTGACCGGCATCATCGGGAATGCCGATCTGGCGTTGATGGATCTCGAGCCTGCTTCGCCGCTCGTGTCGCTGCTGAACGAGGTCGTCAAAGCGGCCCGCAGCGCCGCCACTCTGACTCAGCAGCTCCTGGCCTTCTCGCGCCAGCAAATGACCGAACCGAGGGTGGTCGACCTGAACGATCTCGTCGCCAACCTGAACAACATGCTCACCCGCCTCATCGGGGAAGACATCGACCTTCGCATCGCAGCGGGCAAGGACTTGCTGTCGGTCAAGCTCGACCCGGCCCAGTTCGAGCAGGTCGTCGTCAACCTGGCCGTCAACGCGCGCGATGCGATGCCCCGCGGCGGGACCCTGGTGCTCGAGACGGAGAACGTCGAGCTCAGCGAGGAGTACTGCAGGTCACACGCGGGCGCGCTGCCCGGCCCCCACGTGCTGCTGGCGGTGAGCGACACCGGGATGGGCATGGGCCAAGAGGTCCTCGGCCACCTCTTCGAACCGTTCTTCACGACGAAACCCAAGGGCAAGGGCACGGGCCTGGGACTGGCGACCATCTACGGTACCGTCAAGCAGGCGGGAGGCACGATCGAGGTCTACTCGGAGCTCGGCAAGGGTTCGACGTTCAAGATCTACCTGCCCTCTATCGCGGAGCAGGCGGCGAAGTGGTCCCCGGAGCGCAAGAGCCCGGATCTCCCGCTGGGCCATGAGATCGTACTTCTGGTCGAGGACGAAGACACCGTTCGCGACCTGGCGAAACGCGTCCTCTGCCGGCTCGGCTACACGGTGCTCTGCGCTCGCAACGGCGCCGAAGCGCTGGAGCTCGCCGAGCGACACGCGGATCGAATCGACCTACTCCTGACGGACGTGGTCATGCCCGGGATGAGCGGCCGCGAACTGGCCTCTCGTTTGTCGCTGGCGCACCCCGAAACGAAGGTCTTGTACGCGTCGGGCTACACGGAGAACATCATCGTGCACCACGGCGTCATCGACGAGGGCGTGTGCTTCATCGGCAAGCCCTACTCGACGGGCGGTCTGGCGCGAAAGGTGCGCGAAGTCCTCGACGCGACGGCGCAGGCCGGACCGCTCTGGAACTGACGGCTGCCGTTCTCACTGGAACGCCACCACGCAGTGCCCGGTCCTGCACCGGCCCGTCGCGGAATACGACGGCACACATGCCACGCACGAACGGTCTGGCGCGCACACGAGCTCGTAGTACGCCTGCATCTGCGAACCGGCAATCGCCACGAGCTCGGAAGTCAACGCCAGGACGCCGAGGACACTCTGGCGCGAGCACCACCCGGGGCCCCGTCCTCGTCGCCATACTACACAATCGACCAGCCTGGTCCGTGTCACTGCGACCGCACGGTAGCATCCTTCACCTGCACGCTCGACGGCGGCTGGGGCGGCTGCGGTGACGACGAGTTCGACGGGAGCAACGAAGGCGCTGCCCACGGCAATGGCAGCACTGACGGCGAGGACGCCTGCGGCCGAGGTGCGCGCCGTTTCCGGTCGAACGGCCTGTGTCCGAATGTTGCATCATTCGGGCATGGGCTGCGTCAAACGCCGGGGCCCAGTAAGCCCTTGGTTCAGAGTTCCTTGCTCTTGAGCTATCTTTGGCCGACACCGGTCGACACGCGGAGCAACCACGGCGGGCCCGGCTTGCCCAGCCCAGGAACGGCTCCCCGAACCTTGAACCCTCCAAAGGAGTCTTCGGATGAGAAAGCTGGTAAGCATGAGGCCCCTCGCTGTTGGGATCGCCACCTGCCTCGTGGTCCCACTGCTCGTGGGCAGCTGTGAGCAGGCCAAGCAAGCCGCCGAAGGAGCGAGCGACATTTGCTGCACAGATTTCAAGGTGGGTGCGGACTTCAGTGGGGTCGACTTCGGCGTGGATGCCTCGATTGCCGGCAAGTACAAGGCGTTCCTTCAAGCCGCCGCCGACCTGTCGGCCACGGCCACGGTCTCCCTCTCGGACGTGACCGCGGCCTGCCGGGACATCGCCGTGGGCATGGGTGCCAATGCCGCTGATCCGTCCGTTCAGGGCGCCAGCGGCGCCGCCGCTGCAACGGCGTGGTGTGGGCTCGCCAAAGCCCAGATCGACGCCAAATTCGGTGCCAGTGGAAGCCTCGGCGGCCAGGTCGCGGTGGCCATGACCCCCCCCAAGTGCGAAGCGTCCTTCGAAGCCAAAGCCAAGTGCGAGGCCAGCTGCTCGGGCACCGCAGAGTGCGACTTCAACGTGAATCCTCCCACGTGCGAGGGAGGGACCCTGTCGGTCGAATGCAGCGGCTCGTGTTCGGGCGAGGCCAACGCCTCGATCGAGTGCACCGGCTCGTGCACGGGCAACTGCAAGGGCAGCTGCTCGGCGACGGGCGGCGTGGCCGTGGCGTGCAACGGCAGCTGCGATGGGACCTGCGCGGCCGGCGGTGGAGCTGGCGAGACGGGTATCCAGGCGGACGGCACCTGCAAGGGCACCTGCGACGGCACGTGCACGGCGGACGCCACGGCACCGGCGGTGCAATGCTCCGGCGTCTGCGAGGGCACCTGTGATGCCGCCTGCCAGGCAACCGGCACGGTCAAGGCGCGTTGCAGCGGAAAGTGCGACTCGGCAATCTCCGCTCCGAAGTGCAAGGGCGGCACCATGGGGGGCGGCTGCACCGTCGACGTCGACTGCTCGGGCAGCTGCTCCGGCAGCGCCTCGGCCAAGGCCAACTGCACGCCTCCGGAAATCGGCATCGCCGTCACGGCCAAGGCGGGCGTGGCTCTGACGGCCGAGCAGGAAGCCGAGGTGGCGATTGCGCTCGAGACCTTGCGCGTGAACCTTCCGAAGTTGCTCTTGGTGTTCAAGGGCCGCGCCCAGGCCTTCACCAGTGCAATCGAGAGCGTCATCTCCATCGGCGGCTCGCTCATCGGCGAGGGCAATGCGGGCAAGATCGGCGTGAAGGGCATGGCATGCGGCGGCATCGCGGCGCTGTCGATTGGCGACGCGCTCACGAACTTCACGGCCGCGTTCAATGCCTCCGCCAACGTGGCGGGTTCGTTCATGCTGCAGTAGTCGCGTCGCAGAGCGCGCCGGACCGCGCGCGTCCTCCGGGATGCGCGCGGGGTCGACCGAGCTACCGACCCGCCTTGACGACCGCGGCTCGCAGGTTGTTCTGCCCTTGGCGCGTGATCGGCTGGACCGTGACCGAGTCGGCCCACCTGAAGTACCGGCTCAAGCGGCCGCCCGGCGTGTAGACATAGAGGTCGTCGGTTCCGCCGCCCTGCTGGGCGAACGCGTCGACCTGTTGGGTGTCCTGGAACAGAGGGAAGTCCGCGACCTCGACCAGATCCCGCTGATTCGTGGCGGCGTCCTTGGCATTGATCACGGCAATCTTCACGCCCAGTCCCTCGGCCTGCCACTGCTTGTCGAGCCGGTCGAGCTCGCGCGTGAGGACGATGCAGACGTCACAGGTCCCGGCATAGAGCGCCAAGAGGACCACGGATCCTCGGAACTGTTCCAGACCGTAGATCTCTCGATAGCGAGGGCTCTGAGGCTGGAAATCCCGGAGCTTCCAGCCGGGCGCCGGGGCGCCTTGGTCGGTCGGCTTGGAGCCGAACGGCAGCTTCCCGCACGCCGCTGATGCGAGCGCGACCAGTATCCAGCACACAGAACGGAGCCGACCGAAAGAGAACACAGAGCTGCCCCCGGTCCTATCACCCTCACGGTGCGCTGGCATGGTCCTCGTGGCCGCTACCTCGGCATCCGCTCCGGGCTCGTGGTCGGCTGCTGCCAGTTCGGGTCCGCCTCGACCAGCCAGGGCCACTCGGCCTGGATCGCCGCGGCCACGGGCCCGTCGTACGTGTGGCCGATGTTGCCTCCGTCTGCCACGCGCACCTCGACGCCCACGCGCTCCGCACGCTTGGCCAGGCCGCGGCACTTGGGGACACACCCGGCCTGCGCACACCCGAAGATCACACGGCTGCCGCCTCCGTCCTTGAACCGCTTGAAGTTCCAGCCGTCGCTGCCGCCCTCGGTGAACACCACGCGGGGAAAACGGGCGGGATCCCCCATCACGATCGGGCGCGCCAGGATCGCACCCAGCGAGAACCCCGTCATCACGATGGGCCCGTCTGCGACGTAGCCGGCGAACCGTTCGCGCACGGCCGAGAGCCCGGCGTCGAGCTCCTTTTGCAGCTGCTTGACCGAACCGTACTCCCACCGGTCCAGGGACTTGGACACGTCTCGGCGTGGGATCCCGCGCGGGCACAGGATGAACGCAAAGCCGTGCGTGATCTCGCGCATGACGTCACACTGCCACTCCGGGCGGTCGAAGTTGCCGTGCAGCGCCACGACGATCGGCCGTGGCTCGGCGGCGCCGATCGGCACCGAGACCACTGCATCGCGGAAGCCTTGGACGGGGAGCGCCACCAACGCAGCATCGGCATCGAGCGGCGCCAGCACCGGGGCCGCGTCGCTGGGCGCGTCCGCCGAGGAATCGGCCGTTGCGCCGAGGGCGGCATCGACACGGGTCACCGCGAGCGGTTCGCTGGTCGACCTCGGGCGAGCGCCGGGTTCTTTCGGAGCCGGGCGACAGGCGAGCGTCGACAGCGCCGCAAGGAACGCGGCAAGGGGTCGAAGCATCCATCCAGTCATGTGAGCCAGAGTCTGATCTGGCAGCGGGGTGAGATCAAGGAAACCGGAGCGCGGATCCTGGCCGTCCGGCTATCTCGTCGTCGAGCTCCAGGGGTCGATAACATCGACGCTGCAGCCCTCGAAATCCTCGACATTGCGGGTGGCTACGACCGCACCGTTCGATCGGGCAATGGCTGCGATCTGGGCATCGAGCGCGGAGATCGGCCTTCCCGCGCGCCGCCGCGTTGCTGCAATGTTGGCATACGCTTCAGCCGCGTCGCTGCCGAACGGCAGGATTCGACCGGCGAAGTCCTGCTCGAACATCGCACGGGCCGCCGCGGCAATGCCATCGCGTCGCTTGCCCTTTGGGAGCAAAAGAACACCGTAGAGGATCTCGGCTTGCGTGATGCTCGTGACGTACAGACTCGTGGTCGGCTGGGCGTTGACCCATCGCATCACCGTGTCAGCCGGGCTCGGACCCATGAGCTCGGACACCACGTTCGTGTCCAGGATGATCATCGAAGGTTCGGGGGCTCGCGCGCGGGCTCGCGGGCTGGCAGCTCGAGCTCTACGGCGAGGCGCTCGAAACGTCGCCGGATGGAGTCTCCCAAGCGGCTGGGTCTCACTGAGGACTCTGCGATCACCGATCGCAGGATCACGCGGACCTCTTCCTCCATGGACCTCCCGTTCTTTGCCGCTCGGACTCGGAGGCGCTCCTTGACTTCAGGATCGAGGTCGCGAATGGTGAGCGTGGACACGCTAGCAATGCTAGCATTGCTGGCTCTGCTGTCAACGCTGGTAGAGCCTCACCCTCCGCTTCGTGAGCGGACGCCATCCCATGCGCTCGTGCCCCAGATCGCCAGACAGGACAGCGCGCATCCCGGCACTATCTCGTACAGATCGAAGATCCCCCCGTGCCCCTGCTTCCACAGGATCACGGTCGCGCCGCCCACCAGGATGCCTGCCAACGCCCCATTGCGGCTCGTACCCCGCCAATACAGGGACAGGACGATCGCCGGTCCGAAGGCAGCCCCGAATCCGGCCCACGCCCAGGCGACCAGCTCGAACACCCGGCTGTCTGGATCGAGACCGATCGCGAACGCGACGATGGCGATGATCAGAACCGCGCTGCGACCCACCCACAAGAGCTCCTGCCTGCCAGCCGTCCGCCGCACGAACCCCTGATACAGGTCCTCGGCAAAAGCCGACGAGGCCACCAAGAGCTGCGCCGAGGCCGTGCTCATGATCGCGGCCATGATGGCGGCCATGCACACGCCTGCGATGACCGGGTGAAACAACTCGGCGCTCATCAGGACGAATACCTTCTCGCTCTGTGCGCCCGCGAGCGGCTTGTGCAGCACCAACAGGCCGGTCAGGCCCACCACCACGGCGGCAGCGAGCGTGATGAGCACCCAACCCATGGCGATCCGCCGCGCGAGCGGGATCTCCTTCGCGGAGCGGGCGGCCATGAAGCGAGCCAGGATGTGCGGTTGACCCGGATAGCCCAGACCCCAGGCGAGCAGCGAAACGACGCCGACGGCTCCGAGCGGCTCGCCGCGGCTGCCCACCAGCGGGTCGAGCAGATTCGGATTGCGTGCGTCCAGGGCCGCGACCATTGCACCCGAGCCGCCCGCCAGATGAACGCCCATCACCGCGACCAGCACCAGCGCGATGAACATCAGTGAGCCCTGCAGCACATCGGTCCAGCTGATCGCGAGGAAACCGCCGAAGAAGGTGTACAGGACCATCACGGCGCTGCCCGAGAGCATGGCCGTCGCGTAGGCACCCCCAAAAAGCTGCTGGAACAGCTTCCCCGACGCCACGAACCCGGAACTCGCATAGAAGGTGAAGAACACCAGAATGACGAGCGCCGTCACCGACCGAAGTGCCCGAGAGCGGTCCTGAAAACGATATTCGAAGTAGTCGGGGAGCGTGAGGGCATCGTTGGACTGCTCCGTGGCGCTCCGCAGGCGTGCCGCCACGACCGTCCAGTTGAGGTAGGTCCCGATCAGAAGACCGAGCGAGACCCACGCGGCGTCCAGCCCGGACGCGTACGCGAGCCCCGGCAGCCCCATCAAGAGCCAGCCGCTCATGTCCGACGCCTGAGCCGAGAGAGCGGTCACCCAGCTGCCGAGGGATCTCCCGCCCAGGAGATAGTCACCGAGACTTCGGGTGCGCCGCCAAGCCAACCAACCGAGCCCGAGGCACGCGACCATGTAGACGATCATGGCAAGCTGCAGGTACGGCATGGTTTCCCGGCGGTCCGCCGAGGATAGCACAGCGCCTTCGTGCGGCGCGGCCTGCCGAGCCCCGCACTACTGTGCCGCGACCGCCCCGGAGCGGCGCAGATTGCCCCTGCCCGTGGGCCACGGCATGCAGTCCGTTCCCGAGCCGGGAACCGTGTACACCAGCACCTGGCGCTCCTTGTCCACCGCGTCCTTGAGACTGACCACGATCTCGAGCTGGCCGTCGTCATCCACGTCGGCGATGGTCGGGACCGGCATCGCGCCGCGGTCTGGAAGTGCCATCTCGTGCAACAGTCCGCCGTTCGCACCGAGGATGAACAACGCGCCCTGGCCCGAAGCCGTCGAGTAGGTGTTGAACACGAGCTCCGGGCGCCCGTCCCGGGACAGGTCGGCCGCAGCGAGTCCGCCCGTCAAGACGCCGGCCTTCGTCGTGAAGGTGTATTGCCACAGCTCGCGCTTGTCGGAGGTCACGGCGTGTATGCGGCCATCGAATCCGGCGAACACGTATTCGAATCCGTCGCTCGCCGGGTCGAGATCCACCACGGTCGCCTGATTGGTGGCCCCTACGATGTTGTCCCCTGGATCCCAGAGACCGTCGATGAAGCCCGGGGCGTGGAAGGGCTCGATCCAGTCGTCCGGACGCGTGCCATCGTGACGCACTACCCACAGAGCAACACCGCGCTCACGGTCCGCCTGCGAGGTGTTCTGCACGGACCCGAGCATGACGATATCGTTCTCCCCGTCCTGGTCGACATCGACGATGG
The DNA here is from genome assembly GCA_016929495.1 of Polyangiaceae bacterium. GTDB lineage: Bacteria > Myxococcota_A > Polyangia > Polyangiales > Polyangiaceae > JAFGIS01. Next base: position 28,094 of record JAFGIS010000475.1, read on the forward strand.
CCGGGGCCGTGTTGGTGAAGTGGGCCTGAAGGGCGGTGTCCTCGTCGTCGGCCCAGCCCTGCTGCGCCAGCGCGTAGTCGTGCAGAAAGCGGACCCCCTGGAACTTCGTCTTGCCCTTGAAGATCGGGTCCGCGTCGAAGGCGCGACCCGTGCCGTCGTGCAGACTCACGTACGCGTTGTCCTGCGGCAGGAGGATGTCCGCGACGCCGTCATCGTCCACGTCGCCCAGCGCGACGTTCTGATCGAAGCCCGCGTGCACGTAGCAGGCGTCATCGCAGCCGCTGGCGCCCGTCGTATTCGGCGGAAAGCCCTCGACCACCGTACCGTTGTTGTGGATGGCGATCAGGATGTCCGTTTGACCGTTCTTGTCGAGGTCGGACGTCGTGCCGGCCACGAGCTCGAGCTGTCCGTCGTCGTCGATGTCCTCTGCCGCGATCGAACGCATTTCGTCGCGCCATTCGAAGGGAAACCCGTCGAGCGGCTGCCCGTGTGCATCCCAGGCGGCGATCTGCCCACGCGAGGCGACGGCTACCTCGAGCCCGGGTAGGTCCGGTCGCAGATCCGCGACGACCGGCGGCGCCCAGATGCGGCCGGGCATTTCGAACTTGTCCACCACGGTCCCATCCAGATGCCAAATCAGGAGCACATCGTCCCGCGGAACCACGAGCTCCATGGTTCCGTCCTCGTCCAGGTCTGCGACGGCCGGCGAGGCGAGCCACGCTTCGTGCCACCGGTCGAACAGCGTCGCGACGAGCTCGGGCTCGTCCACCGTCTCGCTGCCGCCGTCCTCGCCGGCCTTGCAGCTCGCTTTGGGGAGCGGCGCCACGGGCCCGCCATCACGGTTCGAGCCCGAGCCGGTCTTGCCGCCCGTGCCGTCTGCGCTCTGTGCGTCGTCGTCGTCGTCGCCCGAGCAAGCCGGGAGCGAAACGCCGCCCGCGAGCGCCAACAGCCCAAGAATCCCTCCGAGTCGGTTCGTGCGCATCGTCGTCACCCGTTTCCTCGTCCAGAACTGTACTCGCGCCGGGCGAAATCGTCTGCGGCGCTCAGAACGGCGCTCAGTGCCGAAAGAGAAGGTGCGTCCGTGTACCGACAGGTATGCCTGAACGCTCCGACCTCAGCGCAGCCCATGCCGCGCTGCGAGCACCGCAGCCTGGGTTCTATCGGACACGCCGAGCTTTTCGTAGATCGCCGTCAAGTAGTGCCCGCCTGTTCGCGCACATCCGCTTTCTTGCCAGCGAACCCATCGTCGATGAGCCGGTCACGGTTCCCGTGAGTCCGCCCCGCACGCACCATCCGGTGAGTAGCGTCGCTCGAAACTGCTCTCTTCGCCGAGCATCCGCGTGCTCTCAGTCATCACCACCGACCGCAGTCCCTTCCACAAGCGCCGGTCGGCCATCCACTCGATGTCATCGCTCACGACCACGTGGCGCGTCTCGATACGGCCATGTTCCGCGTCCACCGTCTCGTTTTCGTCATGTCGAGTGTCTCGGAATCCATCCGCCTGGGCTGATTCGAAGAATGCCCGCACCTCTTGGCGAAGCGTGGGTTGGTTGTCCTTGAGCGTCAGTACGTAGTCCGCATCCTGCAGCTCGTACCGCCGGGTCCGCTCGACTCGTGGGTCTTCCAAGCTCTCGAAGTGCGCCCAAATCGCCGGACCCTCGCATCTTCCGGCATGGAACACATTTCGCGCCCCATGGAAAGCGAATTTGGATGCGGTCACCCTGGGCGCGATGCAGGCGGCTCTTGAAAACTGAAAGACAAGGTTTTAATCTTCACGAGTGCAGATTCTCAGGAAGGCCCATGTCCAGCAGCTCAGCCGGCTCCTGCGCCAGTACCCGATCGTGGCGGTGCTCGGTGCGCGGCAAGTCGGCAAGACGACGCTGGCCCGTCAGCTCGTTGCCGGGCGGAAGGGTCCCTGCAGCTGGTTCGATCTGGAAGATCCGCGCGACCGAGCTCTGCTCGTCGAGCCGACGCTGGCGCTTGCGGGTCTACGTGGGTTGGTGGTGCTCGACGAGATCCAACGCAGCCCAGACCTCTTCCCAGTGCTCCGTGTTCTGGCCGACCGCCCGCGCACTCCGGCGCGCTTCCTGATCCTGGGTAGTGCCTCTCCCGATCTCCTTCGGCAAGGGTCGGAAACGCTCGCTGGCCGCATTGGATTTCACGAGCTCGGCGGCTTCGATCTGCAGGAGGTCGGCGTCGAGCATCTGGAGCGGCTGTGGTTCCGCGGGAGCCTGCCCCGCTCCTATCTGGCTCGAAGCCACAGCCAGAGCAGCGACTGGCGGCATGGGTTCGTCCGCACGTTCCTCGAGCGGGACATCCCGAACCTGGGCGTGCGCATCCCCGCCACGACGCTGGAAAGCTTCTGGACCATGCTGGCGCACTACCACGGCCAGCTCTGGAACGGGTCGGAACTGGCCAGGGCGCTCGCCGTCTCTCAGCCCACCGTGCGCTCCTACCTCGATCTGCTCTCGGGCGCCTTCGTGGTGACGACGCTCCGGCCCTGGTTCGAGAACGTGGGCAAGCGCGTGGTCAAGTCTCCGAAGGTGTATCTCGCCGACAGCGGGCTCCTTCACTCCCTGCTTGGACTGGAAACGCCGGGCGAGCTCTTGCGCCACCCGAAGGTCGGCGCCAGCTGGGAGGGCTTCATGCTGGCCGACGTGGTGCGCACGCTGCGGGCCCGGCGTGAAGAGTGCTTCTTCTGGGCGGCTCATTCTGGGCCCGAGCTCGATCTGCTCGTCGTCAGCGGACGTCACCGATTGGGGTTCGAATTCAAGCGAACCGACAGCCCTCGCATTACGCCGTCCATGCAGGCCGCATACGAGCTGTTGCGGTTGGATGGCATCGACGTGGTACATGCCGGAAGCCGAACGTTCCAGATGAAGCCACATATGCGAGCGGTGGCCGCACGGGATGTGGTGACGACGCTGAAGGCGCTCAGGGGGTAGCGGGCTCATGCCCCGACCTTGGCCGTGTATCGGCTGGCCACCAGCCTTCCGGCCGACGAGCGTTTCGGCCTCTGCTCGCAGCTGCGGCGTGCCGCTGTTTCTGTGCCCGCCAACATCGTGGAAGGCTCCAAACGTCAGAGCGCCGCTGAGTATGCACGCTTCCTCAACATCGCTGAGGCATCCCTGGCCGAAACGGAGTACCTGCTGCTCTTGGCCTTGGACCTCGGCTACGTGTCCAACGACGCTCACCAACCCATCGCCGCAGAAATCGACGAAGTCGCTCGAATGCTCCACGCCCTGCGCGTCAAGGTCGAGCCGGGCGATCCCTGACTCTCGACTCAAGACTCTTGACTGTCGACGCGGGGCTCCGGCGTATCAGTCAGCACAACCTATCAGGTCGCAGCATGCCTTGTCGGGCTGGGGCGGAGCCCCGCTAGAGCACCAATCAGTCTGCCAACCGCGGCGGCGACGCCGAAAACGCACCCCTCGGCGGGCGAGGGTGCGTCTTCGGCGTCGCCTTTGGCGTGGTCTGCTGCGTGTTCGGTGCTCTAGGTCCTTGTTTTGTCCGCGGCAATCAAACTGATTGCCGCTCTAGCTAGCTAGGACCTCCTCAGAGGACCTTCTACGGAACCGTGCCAGTTCCCGTCTTCTGTGAGCGGATCCGGGTCTTCCCGCCGCCCTGCAGCTCCGCGACTCCGGGCCGCTTCGCCCCCAGACGATCCAGCGGCCGCGCGCAGAGCCGCCGCACGCCACAGTGCTGACACTCGCGGCCCGACCAGATCGCCTCGAACCGCGACTGAACGGTGTCGAGCAGGTACTCGTCCGTGGTGAGCACGCCCAGCTCGAAGTTGCGCCGACCCTCGCTGCGCGCTCCGAGCCCGGCTCCGGTGAAGTTGGCGCTGCCGAGATAGAGCAGCCGTCCGTCGATGACGATGACCTTGAAGTGCACCCGGGGGCACTGCCGCAGCGCGAGCTCCTTGCGCAAGCGCGGCAGTCTAGCGAGCTCGGTCGCGAAGGGCCGCGACGGCTCCTTGCCGTGCAGCACCCGAAGCTCGACGCCCGCGTCCCCGAGCGCCTGAAGCTGCTCCAGCACGCTCATGCCCTGACCGCGAGCCCGTGCGCGCGTCCCGGGCGGAGCCGGCACGCGAAGCTCCTTGAGGTTCGCCGTCCCGATCCAGACGGCCACCCGAGCCGACGGCAGCTCGGTTGCGATGAGTCGCTCGTAGTGGTCCATGCCGTCGAGCAGCCAGACGCCAGCCTGACGCTCGGCTGGGACGGCTCGGGCCCCCGCGGCCGCGGCGCGCTCCCGGCCCGCTCGGCCGCGCCGCTCGCGCGCCGAACGATGTGCAGCCCTCGCGATGACTCCACGCATGGCGACGCCTGGACTATAGCGGCACATGCGCGGGTCCTGCCACCCGCGAAGCCGAGGGCTCTGCCACCCGCTTCGCTGCGGCGCGCAGAGGCTGTCGGTCCGGGTGGGACAGCAAAGCGAGCTATTCCCGGCCTATCGAAAGTATTCCCGTGGTCCGTTCCTACGGTGGGACCCCCCCATGCTACGCGTCGGCTCTACCCCTCCGCCCACGGTCGAGCTCGGTCAGGCTCCAAGGTAACACCCGGTGATCATCTACAATCTGTTCCCACTTCTGGCCGGCACGTTCCCACGCTGGCAGGAGCACATCGATCGCGCAGCCCGGATGGGCTTCGATTGGGTGTTCGTCAACCCCGTACAGCGCACCGGCTCCTCGCACAGCCTCTACTCGATCGCCGACTACTTCGCACTGAACCCCGCCTTCGTCGATGGCCCCGATCCGTCGCGCGGTTTCGAGCAGTTGCGTGAAGCCGTCCAGCAGGCACGGGGCGTCGGGCTCAGCATGATGACGGACCTGGTCGTCAATCACAGCGCCTCGGACGGACCGCTGACGAGGACCCACCCCGAATGGTTCGTCCGTGAAAACGGCAAGATAGCCAACGCTTTCTGCGTCGAGAAGGGCGAGAAGAAGTACTGGATGGACCTCGCCCTGTTCGATCACAAGAAGACGAGCGACCCGGAAGGGTTGTTCGACTACTTCGTCAGGGTGGTCGAGCTGTTGCTCGAGCTTGGCTTTCGAGGGTTCCGCTGCGACGCCGCCTACCAGGTGTCTTCCGCCTTCTGGAAGCGGCTGATTCGGCGCATTCGAAGCCGCTCTCCGCACGCCGTGTTCGTCGCAGAGACGCTGGGCTGCACGCCAGCGCAGACGCTGCGGACCGCATCCGCCGGTTTCGACTGGATCTTCAACAGCAGCAAGTGGTGGGACTTCGATGCCCCCTGGCTCCACAAGCAGTACGAGCTCACCCGAACGCTCGCCCCGTCCATCGGCTTTCCGGAGAGTCACGACACCGCCCGCCTGATGGCCGAAACCGGCAACGAGGCTGCTCTCAAGCAGCTCTATCTCTTCAGCGCGCTGTTCTCGGCCGGCGTGATGGTGCCCATGGGATTCGAATTCGGCTTCCGCAAGCGGCTGGACGTCGTGCGCACCCGGCCCGAGGACTGGGAGCAGTCGAGCACGGACCTTCGCACCTTCATCGAAGCCGTCAACCGACTCAAGCGATCCTGGCCGGTCTTCTCCGAAGAAGGACGGCTGCGCTTCCTGAAACACGAGAACCCGCGCGTTCTGGTGATGTGGAAGACGTCGAAGCAGCGCGCTCAGGAAGGCCTGGTCATCTTGAACAAGGACACGGACCGGCGTCAGACATTCTGGGCCCAGTCGCTCTCTCGCTACATGCTCGACTCACGACCTTTGCGCTGCGTGTCGCCCGAGAACCCGCTCGACGTCGTGGCCCAGCCGTTCCACTACGAGCTTCGCCCCGGCGAGGCCGTGGTGCTGGTGACCGAGCCGCAGTAGGGCCTACTGGATCGCGACCAGCTCGACGTCGAACACGAGCGCACCAGCCGGCGCACCGGGTCTCGGATGGTCGCCGTAGGCGAGCTTGCCGGGGATCCAGAAGCGGAACTTGTCCCCGACCTTCATCAGCTGCACACCCTCGGTCCAACCCGCTATGACCTGCGAGAGCGAGAAGGTGGCAGGACTGCCGCGCACGACCGAGCTGTCGAACATCTTGCCGTCCGTGGTCCAGCCCGTGTAGTGCACCGTCACCCGGTCGGTCGCCTTCGGATGGACCGTGCCCTTGCCCTTCTCCAACACCGTGTATGCGAGCCCGGAGGGCGTCGTTTTCGCGCCCTTGGGAGCCTTGGCCACGTCCTTGGGCACGGGCGGCGGCTCGGGCGCCTTCTCGATCGACAACAGCTCGACGTCGAACGTGAGAGCACCCGCAGGCGCCCCCATGCGCGGCGTTTCGCCGTACGCGAGCTTGGCCGGGATCCACAGCCGCCGCTTCTCGCCTTCCACCATGAGCTGCAGGCCTTCGGTCCATCCTTTGATGACCTGGCTCACGCCGAACTCGGCAGGCTCGCCGCGCTGAACCGAGCTGTCGAACATCTTGCCGTCCGTGGTCCAGCCCGTGTAGTGGACCTTGACCTTGTCGTTGACACCGGGATGCGTCTTGCCGGTGCCCTTGGTCAGCACCTTGCTCGCCAGCCCCGACGCGGTCTTGGCGGCGTCCTTGGGAGGCGTGGCCACGTCCGCGGGCGCCGCGATGGCCTGCGGCTGGCTCGGAGGCTCTTCGGCCTTGGGCGGCGTCTCGCTGGGCGGAGGCGGCGTCTCGGCCTTGGGCTCCGCTGGCGCCGTGGCGTGCTCCAGCGGCTCCGGATTTTCCTGCTTGCAGGCGGTCGAGGTGACCAGGGCGAAACAGACGCAAATCCAGCGAGCTCGAATCATGGGTGCGAGCGTAGCCGGGCGGGGCCGAGGGTGCAATGGCGCTGCTCGCGCCTTGCCTTCTGGCTTCACTCTACGTGGATCTGGAGCTCGTCTGGCAGGCGATGGGTTTCCAAGCGTCGACGGCGCGGTCGCCATGGTGGCGCACGACGCCGGCGGCTTCGGCGAGGCGACGGAAGACACCGCTCGCCGCACGGCTTCGCTGGCCGGTTGTGGGGAGCCCAGCGCGTGCGCTAGGCTCGTCTGCATGCGCCGAGCTCTGTGTACTCCCGTGGCCGCTCTGGTGCTGGCTTGCGGCGGTGGCGGCCGTCCAGCGTCCTCTGACGTTGCTGGCGCCGCGGGCCAGCGCGGAGAGGGCGGCTCGACTGGCGCCGCAGGCACCTCGGAAACAGGAGGCACCGAGGACGCGGCGGGGGACGGCAACCGGGCCGGAGGGAACGCCGATGGCGAATGCACCCTCGGCGAAGAAGGCTGTGACTGTTTCCCGAACAAGACCTGCTATGGCACGCTGAGGTGCTACTCGATGTTGTGCGTGGACGCCGGGGACGGCGCTGCGGGTACGGGTACCGAACGCCGTGGCGCCGGGGCAGGAGGTCAACCCGATGACCCACACGCGGGCGGGCTCGACGCTCGGCAGGGTGGCGCAGGCGGCGCAGCCAGCCCCGGTGACGGCGCGGGCGCGCCCAACGTGGGCGGCACGGGAGGCGCTGGTCCGTCAACAGGCGGCGCGACCGGTGCGGGAACCGGTGGTCAGAGCACAGGCTCGCGACCGATCGACGTGCACGACGCGCTCCATGTCGAGGACACGGCGCTCGTCGATGCCAGCGGCGCACCCGTGACGCTGCAGGGGATCAGCGGGTACTGGACCAATTGGCAAACCTGGCATCCAGAGCAAAACGCGGCCGCCCTGCGCTGGCTGCGCGACCACTGGAACGTGTCCGTAGTCCGCGCCGCGATGGGCGTGGGTCCGGAAGAAGGCGGCTACCTGGAGGAGCCGAGCTTCAACCGCGGCGCTGTCGAGGCCGCGATCGCTGCAGCGGTGGACGCTGGCATCTACGTCATCGTGGATTGGCACGACCACGTGGCGCACACGCACGCTTCCGAGGCAGAGGAGTTCTTCAAGTCGATCGCGGAGACGTACGGCCACCTCCCGAACGTCCTCTATGAAACATACAACGAGCCACTGGAGACGGCGAGCTGGGCCGACGACGTCAAGCCCTATCACGAGCGCATCGTCGCGACCATCCGCGAGCGCGACCCGGACAACGTGATCCTCCTCGGCTCGCCCTCGTGGTCCCAAGACGTCGACGTCGCGGCTGCCGATCCGGTCGCAGGCGAGGACCTCATGTACACCCTGCACTTCTACGCTTGCACTCACCAGGACGAGATCCGCGCCAAGGCCAGCCAGGCGCTGAGCCTCGGTCTGCCGCTGTTCGTGACCGAGTGGGGCGCCACGTCGGCCGAGAAGGGAGAAGAGACGTGGGTGTGCGAGGTCGAAGCGCAGCTCTGGCAGGACTGGATGAACGCCCATTCGATCAGCTCGCTGGCATGGTCGCTGTGTTCGATGGATACCGAGGCCAACTGCATCGTCCGCCCCTCCACGTCCGACAGCGGCAACTGGGATGCTCGACTTGCCGGCCACGGCCCCTTCGTGCGCGACAAGCTTCAGGGCTACGACTACGACTGCAACAATCCTCGCCTCATCGATACGCTGGAGGACGGAGACGATTCGATCTGTCCGAGCAGCGGCCGAAACGGCGTGTGGTTCGTCGCCAATGACGGAACCGGCACGCAAGCGCCCAGCGACAACTCGGACATCCCTGTGACGCTCTCGTCACCGCGCGGCAAGAGCACCGTCGCGGCGCACTCGTCCGGCACTGGGTTCTCGGACTGGGGGGCCGTCGTAGGGGTCACGTTGGTAGAGGGCGACGATCACCTGGAGTACTTCGACGCGACGAGCTTCGGGGGCGTCCGGTTTCACGCCCGGGGCAGCGGCACGGTGCTCGCCAGCATTACGACCGGGCGCACCAAACCGGCTCCCGATGGATACTGCGAACCGGACGCGTGCAACCATCCCTTCCGCGCCACGGTCACGCTCGGCGACGGCTGGGTGCCCAACCTTCTTCCTTTCGATGGGTTCAAGAGCAACGTGCTCGGCGCCATGACGGCTCAGGACCGCAAGGAGATCCTGACCATCGAGTTTCTGGCAACGAGCGACGATTTCGATCTGTGGGTGGATGACTTGGGCTTCTACTGAGGAACGGACGCCGTGAAACGACGAGCTTCGATCGCGTCTTCCGCGCTTGTGGTGACAGGGCTCGTGGCCATCGGCTGCGGTGGCAGTGAGGGGCCGAGGGTGAGCGGTCCCGGAGCCAGAGCAGGGGCGTCGAGCGCCGGCGAGGAGGCTGCCTCAGCGGGCATCGCCGAGGCCGCCCTCGGCGGTGCCACGGGGGCCTCCGAACGCGAAACCGGAGGCAACGAGCGCCCAGCGTGCGAGACCGGACGGGAGCGTTGCCGCTGTTTCGACAACGGCACCTGCTACGGCTCGCTCTCGTGCCTGTCCGGCTACTGCGTGGACACGGGCGAAGGCGGCGGGGGCGGATCCGCTGGGACGACGCCGGGCGACCAGGCAGGAGGCGGCAGTCCGGCCGGAGGCAACGTTCAGGCCGGTGGCGGCGGCATCCCGTCCGCCGAGCCCGCGGCGGGCGATGGCCCAGGCGGCGTGTCAGGGGTGACCGCTGGCAGCGGTGGGGCGCCGCCGAGCGCGGCCGGGACGGGCGGAAGCACCGATCAGGGTGTTTCTGGGAACACAGCAGGAGGAAGCGGAGGGGCGGGAGGAGCGGCACCCGCGGGCACAGCCGGGTTTGCCGGCAGCGCAGGTAGCCCGTGCCTGGAACTACTGACGACTGAGGCGGAATTCACGCAAGCCACCGCGAGCCTCACGGTCGTGACCGAGGACTTCTCCGAGCATGCTGACGGCGGAGCCGTCACCGATTTTGCGGTCGACTACGGGAACAACTTCTACCACCACGACGAGGTGACGTTCGAGTCGTTCGCGACGTCGGATCAGGCGGAGCCGGGAACTCGGTCCACCGACATCGTCACCCTGAGCGGCAACGGGATCTCGTCGATGATAGGCTCCTACACCGGCTTCGATGGCATCGCGATGCACTTCGCTTCTGCGCAGGTGGCCGTTGGCTACTCGGTGACCCAGGCGGGAACGGAGGGCTTTTCGCTGACCATCCTGGACGCGGACGGCAACGCGGTCGCTGCGCTCGCCGTGCCAGCGAACGGCCCCTATTTCGCCGCCGTTCGAAGCAACTGCGGGGCCGTCATCGAAACGCTAGAGGTCGCGCCGAATCGCTCGGAGACCGGGGAGCACCATTCGCAGTTCTGGCGCCTGGCGTGGGTGACGTTCGCGCACTGAATGCGCGGGCGCCGGTGGCCATCGACTCACCCGGTCGCAGGACCCGCTGAGGCGCTGGACTTGTCGTAGACGCGAAACTCGCCGCTCACGTGGAGCAAGCCCATGAGATACAGCATGCCGTCGTAGTAGCGCCATTGCCCCGTGGGCGGACTCGATGTCCACAGGGCCTCGACGAAGTCGCGCGCCTGGGGCAGGCTCGACACGAGCGCAGCCACCGCACTAGTGGCGGTCAAACCCAGGGAATGGTAGCTGACCAAGGGCTTGCCCTCGAGCGAGAAGTTGGCGGCATAGTCCGGACCCTCGCTGGCAAAGAAAGCGAGAATGCGGTTGCTGAGCTCCTGCTCACGCGGATCGGCGGCCCACCAAATCGCGTCGACTCCCCAGTTCATCGGAGTACGCCAGGCATCGAAGCGGAAATGCACCGTGTACGGGTCCCAGGAAGCTGCCTTGGGACGTCCGTCGAACTCCGCGTAGTCCGGGACGAGCCCGGTCCTCGGGTGGGCGACACGAACGAACAAATCCCGGCTGGCCTGGGCGGCCTCGGCCCAAAAGGCGCGGTCCTTGTCCGGCGCCCAGCGCGCCCAGAGCTCGTAGAAGGCGGGCAGGTGGTAGGACGGATTCGTGTGGTCGCCGTTGATCTTGAAGTTGCCCGTGTCCGGCGTGAAGCGCACCATCTTGTGCTCTGGGTTGAACAGAGCCACCGCGGACGTGGCCTTGTACCCGTTGACCTTGCCATCGATCTCCTGGCGGTTCTTCACGCGATCCAAGAGCTCGAGCGCCTGCGCACGGTAGTCGTAGATCCCTTGGCCGTCGCCCCAGCGGTGACTGGCGAAGAACAGCGCGGTGATGATGTACTGCTCGGCGTCCGGCGCCGGCATCTCGTCCATGGCCGTGCCATCCCGGCGCATTTGCCACGAGAAGTAGCCGTAGCAGGGGTGCTTCGGATCGGCCTGATACATCTGGCTCTTGGCCCAGTTCCAGAGCGCATCGAAGTCTCGCTGCTGGTTCATCTGGACGGCGAGCATCATGCCGTAGGACATGCCCTCGGAGCGGACGTCCTTGTTGCCGATGTCCATGATGTACGCGCGCTTGCCGTCGGCGTTCTGCCCTGCTTCGAACAGCACGGCTTCGGAATCGGGCTTGCCGTGGAAGAGCTGTCGATACCCGGCGTCGATCTTGGCTTTGACCTCGGCCTCGGGATGTCCGAGCTCGACGAAAACATTGC
>JAFGIS010000476.1 GCA_016929495.1 Polyangiaceae bacterium
CGACAAGGAAAACTGGGAGATCGTGGTCGACGAATCGGAAAGCACATCCACGGAGCAGACTCGATGCACGACCGGCAGCCTGGGTACGGATGTTCGGTATCTCAGGGTCAGCTTGATCTCGTGGCCAGAGGGGGAATCGGCGGGACTGGGCGAGATTGCCGTGGGTGGGACCGCCACCGGCGGATGACGGCAGCACGTCGAGTTTCTCGACGCGATCGTCCAGGCGTCAGAGCAGCGTTCCGTGAAACGGAACGCTGCCAGAGAACCATGGTGAGCGCCGGTCAGACCTGGCCGAAGGTCCTCGCCCGTGCGAGCCCGCGACCAGGCGAGGGCGGCAAAACCCGCCGCTTCCCATCGATCTGACCCGCGGCACCGCTCGTTTTTTGGGCATCGTTTCCAGTGAAACGATGCGCTACGGCGTGCCAACGAAGGTCGTCACGCTCTGGGCGCCGAGCGAAAACGTGAAGCGCGAGCCGCTCACGGACACGGCCGGTTTCGATGCCAGGCTATCCGCCGAGGACGTGACCCACGGCGTCATCGAACAAGGGACCGTGCCCGAGATGAAGACCGACAGATCCGTTGCATTGGTGTTGTTGTTGGCTGCAACGACCACGACGGTTCCGTCGGCGGGGTTCTTGTAGGCCGTGAGCCAGACGTTCGATGGCACAGCGCCTGACGTCGAGACCCGAGTGTAGCCTGGGCGGACGAATCGACTGTAGTTGCCCATGATCCACAGCCGCTTGCTCGGGGTATTGGTGCCCACGCTCCAGAGCGCACCGTTGCCGCAACTGGGCTCGCTGCACGGGTAGACCCACCAGAAGTGCCAGGCATTCATGTTCGCGATGGTCAAATCGTCATGAATCATCTTCGTGATCCGAAGAGCGCTGCCCATTCCCGGATCTTCGTTGTTGTTCGCGATATCGTAGATCTCCGTTTGCCACAGCTCCTTGCCCGCCTGTTGAGCCGCGGGGTCCGACTTGACAGAGCATCCGTACTCGTGGGTTGCGATGATCGGTGTGTACTGGGACGCCGTCGCATCATTCAGAAGCGCCGCTTGATAGTCGGGGAGACCGCACCAATTCATCGTTTCGGGCGCAATGAGCTTCGCTCCGGTAGCGGCCAGGGCCGGGCCCAGGTACGATCCGATGAACGACACGAGCTGGTCCGGAGTGTAGTGACAACAGCAGGTGTTGTCCGGCTCGTTTTGCGGTGAGATCGCGTATATCGGCACCCCGACCTCTTTCATGTCGGTCACGAAGGCAGCGAGACGGTCTGCCCAAGCTTGCGCATGGGCAAAATTCAGCTCGTAGTACGGGGTGCCGATCGAATCCGAGCCATACTGGGTCCGATACTCGTCCACGGGCTCCCAGGGCGCAGCCCAGACTTTCACGCCACGGGCTACGGCGAGCTTCGCAATTTGCGTCTCGGTGGTCGTGCCATCGGGAGCGATGCGAATGCGATGCAGTGACAAGCCCGCACCGGTCGTCGTGGACCACAGCAGATCGGCGTCCGCCTCGCTCATGAACGAAGCCCACGCCGTGGAAACACCGAACCCGGAGATCCTCTGCTGGGTGCTGCCGAGCTCGACGACGACGTCGCTCGGCGCGGATGTGCCCGAGCCACAGCTGATGTTTGACGTGCCGCCCGTGCCAGCCGTGCCGCCCGTTTCGGCACCGCCAGTTGGGGCTCCACCGCTGGCGGTGCGTCCTCCGGTCGGGGCTCCACCGCTGGCGGTGCGTCCTCCGGTCGGGGCTCCGCCGCTGGCGGTGCGTCCTCCGGTCGGGGCTCCGCCGCTGGCGGTGCGTCCTCCGGTCGGGGGTCCACTGGTGGTGGCTACTCCGCCGGTTGTGGCTCCGCCGCTGGCGTTCTGTCCTCCAGCCGAGGCACCACCGCTGGTGACTATTCCTCCGGTTGCGCCTGCGCCGGTCGAGGTTGCACCGCTGGTCGCGTTCGCGCCGCCCGTACTGGCGCCGCCCAAGGAGGCACCACCGCTCGACCGATCGCCGAGACCCGCAGCGCCGCCCGTCGCAGAAGATCCGCCCGCCGCGTTCGTGCCGCCCATGGCCGTGCTCCCGCCAGTCGCCGCGGAGCCTGCGGTCTGCGATCCCCCGACGGACGGGGAGCCGCCAGCAATCGAGCTGCTACCGGCCGCCAGCGTCGGCGAGACCGTCTCCGCGGGATCGCCGCACCTCATCGCAACGAGAGCCGCCGCGACAAGGCAGGCGTTGCGACCCGTCGTCAGGTACCATCGTGATTGCAGTAGAGCCATCCGCGCCGTCCTGCAATGCTAGCACTGCTGGCTGCAACTAGGATGCCGAGCAGGCCCACTAGCCGATTGCCTCATTCCGCATGAGCTCAGCCGGGTGCGAGTGCCCCCGGCGCCACTGTCTGTCACTGCCGAATAGCCGAGGCAGGAAATGGCAGTCTGGTCGGCAGCAAGGTCGAGGCGCAGAGGGCTCGCGCGGCGGCACAAGTGCGGAAAAGCGAGGCGAACGGTGCGTCTGACGCTGGCTGTTGTTGTGCCGTCGGCGTATACCCCTGAAATCCGTGGCATGGCCTGCGTGGAGTTCGTTCGGGTGGCGGCGCCAGACCCGGTCAGACTCCCCGCGTCGGGCCATCGAGGCGACGGAGCGTTGTTCATAACCAAGCACCTGGGACTAGAGTGATGATGCGCGAAACCTGCTTCCGTCTGTTTCGGAGTTTGATTGTTGCCGTGATACTGGGATCCAGTGTGGGCTGCTCACAAACGGACGACAGCGGGGACTCGGGCGGGACCGGGGGCACAAGTCAGAGCGGCGGCGCTTCGCCGAGCGGCGGCGATACGAGTGCAACCGGTGGCAGCAGTGCTACCGGCGGCACGAGCGCGTCGACTGGAGGGCAAGTGGCCTCGGGAGGGAGCACGCAGGATACCGGCGGGTCCGGGGGCAGCGAAACCGGCGGCCAAACCAGCGCGACCGGTGGCAACGAAGCGTCGGGCGGCGCTTCGGAGACGGGCGGGCAAACCGGCAGTGGAGGCGCGGGAAGCGGCGGTCAGACGGGAGGCGCCGGGCCGTCGGGCGCAGCGGGTGCCGCAGGAGCGCCAGCAGGAGGCTGCGACGACCTGATGGCGCTCGAGTTGGCGCTCTACAAGCTGACGACTTCGAGCAGCAACCAGCCCAGCGTCGATTCGATCGCTGCGGTCGACGGCGTGATGACCACGCCCTGGTATGCCCAGGAGGCCGATCCAGCACCGTGGATCATGGTGGATTTCGATGGAACCGTCAC
>JAFGIS010000477.1 GCA_016929495.1 Polyangiaceae bacterium
AGCGGTCGGCCGGTTCCGCGCCGTGCGCCGGCCGTTCATCAGCCTCTGCCTCCATCCCACCACCGGCGGGGTCGCCGCGAGTACGGCGCTCTTGGGGGACGTCAACCTGGTTGAGGCCGGGGCACTCGTGGGGTTCGCTGGTCCGCGAGTCATTGAAACCACCCTGCGCGCCAAGCTTCCCCCGGGCTTCCAACGCCCCGATTTCTTGATGAGCCACGGTATGGTTGACATGATCGTTCCGCGGATTGCGATGCGTGAAACAGTGAGTCGATTGCTCTCCCATCTCTGCGGCGGGGATCTGTGACAGAGCTCCGGCAGGTCCTGGGTCGCCTCTATGGGCTGGTGAGAACCGGCCCCAAGCTCGGGCTCGAGCGAATGGAGGCAGCATGCAGGAACTTCGGCAACCCCGAACGCTCGTTCGAAGTGGTGCACGTCGCCGGCACCAACGGCAAGGGTACGGTCTGCGCATTCGTGGCCAGCATGGCCAAAGCGGCAGGCCGGCGCACCGGCATGTTCACGTCCCCGCATCTGGTCAAGTTCTCCGAGCGCATCCAAGTCGACGGATCCCCGCTGGCCGATGACGTCCTAGCAGAGCTCGTTGATGCCGTGATGGCGAGGGAACCGGAGCTCACGTTCTTTGAAGTCGTGACGCTGGCGGCCTTCCTGGCTTTTCGCGACGCCGGGGTGGAGCTGGCGGTCGTGGAGGTGGGGCTCGGCGGCCGCCTGGATGCGACCAACGTCATTGCGCCCCCGCGTGTGGCGGCGATCACGAGAGTGGCCTTCGACCACATGGACCAGCTCGGCAACACGCTGACCTCCATCGCGTCGGAGAAAGCCGGCATCATCAAGCCTGGTAGCGCAGTGATCGCGGGCAAGCTCCACCCCGATGCACGTGCTGTCGTGGAAGGTCGGGTTCTCGAGGTCGGCGCTCGGCTGGTTCCGCTCGGCAGCCCGGAGCCCATTCCCGGCGCTCCGTTGGGCTATCCGCGCGTGGCCATGCTGGGGTCCAACCTGGCGGTGGCAACGGCCACGGGTCGCGAGCTCGGGTTGACGCCCCAGGAGATGGCGCGCGGCATCGAAGCGACGAGCTGGCCGGGTCGCAACGAGCTGTTGCACCGCAACGGCCAGGACATCACGTTGCTGGACGCCGCGCACAACCCGGACGGCGCCGTGACGCTGTCGCACCTGCTGGACCCGACGTTGCTTGCCGAAATCGATTCCCGGCGTGAGATATCCCTCGTCTTCGGCGCACTGCGCACCAAGAACTGGAAGGCCATGCTGCGCCGACTCGAACATGTGGCTGGACACCGGGTCTACGTCAGTCCCCCGGTGGACCTGGCTGTAGAGCCGAACGAGATGGCGCGCTATGTCAGGGGGGATGTTGCATCGAGCGTGCCCGACGCGCTGGTGCGCGCTCGCGCACTCGTGGGGCATCGCGGTGTCGTCGTCGTGACCGGGTCGTCGTTTCTGGTCGGCGCGGCACGCGCCCTTCTGCTCGGACTGGAGAGCGATCCTCCCGTCGTGAGCTAATGCATCGTTTCATTTGAAACGATGACCAACAATGAAGAGGTGCCGCGGGTCAGACGAGCGGTTTCGGGGCCGGAAGCGACGCCCTCACCCAGCTGGGGGCGTCGCTTCCGGCCCCTCAACTCAATCGAAACGCGGCACTAGTGCCCTGTCTGCATGCCATGGCACAGAACGAGCAACCCGTTGGTTGGCTCAGACCCGCGAACCACGGACACAGGACACCGGCCGAGCCAGGGTGACATGACGGAAACACGCTGGGACGACCAGCCGCTGGATCGCGTCTGCGGGCAATTGATCCTGGGCGGTCTTGCGGGGCAAGAGTTGCCGAGCGAGTACGCGGCCGCCCTGCACTCCGGCCGGCGCGCGGGCGTGATACTCTTTCGCAGAAACCTGCCGGATCTGAAGATCGCGGCGTCCCTTTGCCGCGCCATCATGCACGCTGCTCTCCCCGCGACTGCATTCGTGGGAGTGGACCAGGAAGGTGGCAGAGTCTGCCGGCTAGACGCTCCGGTCCTCGGGCTGCCCCCGATGCGGGCATTGGGGGCTCGTGCGGATGAGCAGCTGGTTCGGCGCGCGGCTCGGTTGCTCGGACGTCAGCTGTGCGCACTGGGATTCAACGTCAACTTCGCCCCGGTGCTCGACGTGGACACTCGGGCGGACAATCCGATCATCGGTGACCGCTCGTTCTCCGCGGATCCCGACGTGGTCACCAGGCTAGGTGCTGCCTTCGCGGCTGGACTGGACGACGCCGGGCTGCTCGGCTGCGGCAAACACTTCCCTGGCCACGGCGACACGGCGCTCGACAGTCATCTCGCCCTGCCGTGCGTAGCCCACGCCGCAGCCCGATTGCGTTCGGTCGAGCTGGTGCCGTTTGCTCGTCTCGCTTCGAGCCTACCGACGCTCATGACGGCCCACGTGCTCTATCCAGGACTCGACCCGGATCGTCCGGCCACGCTCAGCCACCGCATCTGTTCGGAGCTCCTGCGCCAAGAGCTCGGCTTTCGAGGGCTGCTCTTCAGCGACGACCTTGAGATGCGTGCGCTGTCGGGCACGGTGGAGGAGCGAGCCGTCCAAGCCGTGCAGGCCGGTTGCGATGTGCTGATTGTCTCGCAGCAGTGGGAACACCAGGAGAGAGCCCTCGAGGCCCTTGTCAGGCGCGCCGAACAGGATGTCCGCTTCAGGGCGCGCTGTACGGACGCGGCGCGCCGCTCGGTCGCGGCACGCGAACGATTGGTCCCAGTCGATCCTGCGGCCGAGCGTGTCACCGAGCTGCTTCGCAGCCGGGAGGCCAGGGAGCTTGCCGCGAGTCTGCGGGCCGTTTCGGCACACGAATAGCCCCACGGCCAATCGACGCCCATCAGCGTCCGCGGCCTCGGACGCACACAGACGTGCGTCACAACCACCGAGTGGGGCAGCTGTGACGCACGAATGCGGTCGTATGCGCCGAGCCGATCAGCCAGCGCCGGCTTCGGCGCTGGCGCTGGCACTCGCCTGGACGGACACGTTGATGCTGGCCGAGGCTTTCACCTGAGCCTCGAGGGAGGCTGCGATGCATCCGCCGACCTTCAACGCTGCTTGGCCTCCGCCCGTGACGGCTGCCTTCACGCCCTCGATGGACGCCTGGACGCTGGCCACCACGCCTTCGAGCTTGCCCTTCATGCCGACGGCCACCTTGAGCACTGCAGGCAAGTCCGCCTGCAGCACGGCCTTCAGCTTGGCCGCTGCCGCCGCGTCCGCCGCCCCGGCGACGGTCACGCTCACCGTGGCCGGCTCGCACTCGAGCTTCCCGTTGATCTCGGCGTCACAGTTGGCCTTGCACTCGGCGCTCATCTCCGGGGGCTTCACTTCGCCGCTGCACTTGGGCGCCTTCATCTCGACGTCGCAGCTGCCCGAGCAGGTTCCCTTGCAGTCTGCCTTGCCTTCCATTTTGCACTGGGCGCTGCAAGAGCCCTTGCAGGTACCGCTGCAGGAGCCGTCGCCCTTTGCGTCACACTTGCCGTCGCACGTGCCGTCGCACTTGCCCTTGCTGTCCTTGCCCTCGCACTTGCCGTCACACTTGCCGTCGCACTTGCCGGTGAAGTTGCCTTCGCACTTCCCTTGGCAGGTCCCGCTGCAGCCGCCCTCGCAGGCAGCGCCCGCTTCCACGGTGCAGCTGCCGGAGCACTTGCCCTCGCACGTACCGGAGATCTCACCACCCTCGCAGCTGACCTTGGCTTCACCCGGCTTGATATCCGCGTTGCACTTCGCAGAGCAATCGGCCATCGCATCCATGGAAGCGCTGCACTTCGGGGGCTCGAAGCTGGCCTTCAGCTCGCCCTTGGCCTTGGCTTTCATGTCGCCAATCGCCTGCACGGCGGCCTTGCACGCAGCCTCGGCCTTCTTGCCCGGGCCTTCCTCCTTGGGCTCGATGTCCGTGGCGCCCAGGTCCTTGGCCAGCTTTCCGCAGGCCGCGACCACGTCCGCTTCCACGCTCGCAGCCAGAGCTTGAAGATTGGCTCCCGCGGCCAGCGCCGCCTTGACCTTTCCCTCGAGCTCGCCTTCGAGCCCGAAGTTCGCACCCATGATGGCTGACGCATCCGCGATGTTGGCTGGGCACGATCCTGGCGCGCCCGGGACTCCCGGGAGCCCCTTGCCCGCTCCGCAATTGACCAGCATGAACGGCGCAACGATGGCCGTGAGCGCTACGATCGGACCACGCCATGTTCTCATTGACATCTCTGACCTCCTGACGGTCGAGATCGGGCCTCTCACGGGTCTTCCCTCGACACCGTGAGCCCGTCTCGCCCCGCGGTATCTCCTTGTTCGGCTCGCGTGTAAAGGGGGTTTTTTGTTGCTTTCGCAACTGATTCGTCCAGGGGCCGCGCTCACCCACGGCGGAGGTTCTGCGCCTTTGTACGCATTTGGCCGTGAGGCCGCCTTGGTATCGCACAGGAACCGCCGTTCTGCCGCGATTGCACTCTTGCGGAGTCTGCAGTCCTCCGGGCCCTGTCCGGTGGGCCAGTGACCCGATTCGGCAGCGCTACCGTCCCCGGCTGGTACCGGGTTGTGCCGCGAAAGGTAGCTCGATCTGCTCCGAACCGGACTGGGTTGCCGTGACTGTGCGTCCGGCCCGCTCGAGCAGTTGGTTCTCCCTGGCGATGTCTGCCTCGATCACCTCGGGGTTGTCGAGCGCAAACGCGAGAGCGTCGAGCACCTTGGCCGGCCCGAGCTTCGGGTATCGCCGCATCAGCGTTTCGACTCTGGCGCCATCCCGAAAGAAAACCCAGAGCCGTCTCACCAATACGCGCGACCCTGCAACGTGGGGACTGCCTCCGAGCACGCTGGGATCCACTCGGACGTGCGGGTGCGGAACGAGGACGATGGGCAGGATCACCTTGGTGCTCCAGTCCCCGAAGCTCTACCTCGAACGAGCCGCTCCCGCCCACTTTGCTGCCGAGCCACCAGGCCTGCGCTCGACACGAGCGTGCTCAGAGCCAGGCACGAACCTTCTCGGCCACTTGAGCCCCGGTCAGCCCCAGCTCCTGCGCAAGGCGCTCCGCAGGCGCGGAACTGCCGTAGTCGTCGATCCCGATCACGAGGCCATCGCTTCCGGCTATGCCACGCCACAGCCCGCTCACTCCGGCCTCGAGGGTCACGCGGCGCAGCCCTGGCGGGAGCACCCGCGCGCGCCGCTCAGCCGGTTGACGCTCGAAGGCCTCCCAGCACGGCGCGCTGACCAGCCTCGACTGGATCCCGTGCTGGGCGAGCAGCGCCCGCGCTTCCAGGGCCAGGCCCACTTCACTCCCCGTGGCGACCAGGACCAAGTCGGGCTTGGGACTGTCTGCGACGACGTAGGCGCCCGCGAGCAGCTCGTTCGGGTCGAAGCCGTCTGGCCGCGTGAGCACCGGAAGGGTCTGCCGGGTCGTGATGATCGCGGTTGGCCCG
This sequence comes from Polyangiaceae bacterium, assembly GCA_016929495.1. Classification (GTDB taxonomy): domain Bacteria; phylum Myxococcota_A; class Polyangia; order Polyangiales; family Polyangiaceae; genus JAFGIS01. The sequence goes on from JAFGIS010000477.1 coordinate 5,452, forward strand.
TCCCGGCGAGTCAGGGCATGAGTCCAAGCCGCGGCCGTTTCCGCGGGATCGGCCGGTCTGAACACGTCCAGATTGGGGATGAGACGCAGGCTGCTCAGCTGCTCGATGGGCTGATGGGTCGGGCCGTCCTCTCCGACAAACACCGAATCGTGCGAGAACAAGTACGCCGTCTGGATCTTCATGAGCGCGGCGAGCCGCAGCGTCGGGCGCATGTAGTCGCTGAAGATCAGAAACGTGCCGGCGAACGGGATGAAGAAGCCGCTCAGGCTGAGGCCGCTCGCGATGGCGGCCATTCCGTGCTCGCGCACACCGAAGTGCAGGTTCTTTCCCGCGTACTGGCCCTTGAGCACGCTCGAAGAGGCCTTGATTTGACTCTTGACGGATCCGGCCAAATCGGCCGAGCCGCCCACCAGGGAAGGAACATGCTCTGCCACCTGTTGCAGGACCTTCCACGCGATGTTGCGCGTCGCGTCAGGCTTGAGCTCGGTGCTGGCGAGCAGCCGGTCGAGCAGATCCTCGGGAACCTGCTTCGTCGCGTGTGTCTGCCACAGCCGCGCGTGTTCTTCGGGAAGCCCGCGGAGCTGCTCGTTCCATTGATCGTACAGAGCGCGGTTGCGCGCCCGCTGTTCTGCGAAAAAGGCGCGGGCACCCTCGGGAACATGGAACTTCGGCTCGAGCGGCCATCCTGCCGCGCGCTTGGTCGCCTCGGCTTCCGCGCGGCCCAGCGGCGCGCCGTGCGATGCGGAGGTGCCCTGCTTCGTCGGCGCACCGAGGGCGATCACGGTGTGCGCAGCGATGATGGACGGACGCGACGATTCGGCCACCGCGCGGTCCATCGCTGCGCGGAACGCCTGCCGATCGTGCCCGTCCACGCGTTGTGCGAACCAACCCAGTGCCTGGAAGCGCGCAACGGGGTCGTCACTGAGCGACAGGTCCGTGCTTCCGTCGATGGTGATCCGATTGTCGTCATAGACGACGACGAGGTTGTCCAGACCCAGATGGCCGGCCAGGCTCGCTGCTTCTTGGGTGATCCCCTCCATGAGGTCGCCGTCGGATGCGAGCACGAAGACGCGATAGTCGATGAGAGTCTGGTTGGCTGAGTTGACTCGCGCTCCCATCATCTTGGCGGCCAAAGCCATCCCCACCGCGTTGCCGATCCCCTGCCCCAACGGGCCGGTCGTCGTCTCGATCCCGGGCGCCAGACCGAACTCCGGATGTCCGGATGTGCGAGAACCCCATTGGCGGAACTGCCTCAACTCCTCCAACCCGAGGTCGTACCCGGCCAGGTGCAGCAGCGCGTAGAGCAACATGGAGGCGTGACCACACGAGAGCACGAAGCGATCGCGGTTCGGCCAGTTCGGGTCTTCTGGACAGTAGCGCAGGTGGTGGGCGAACAGCTCCACGCCGATATCCGCGAGTCCCATGACAGCGCCCGGGTGGCCGCTGTTGGCTGACTCGATCGCATCAATGGCCAGGAACCGAACGGTCTGTGCGGCTTGCTCGTGCAGGTCCATGGCTACCGCTCGTAGCGCCTCGAGCGCCGTGCGACAAGGCGGTTTCGACGCGGTCGGGCCGATCGTTCGCCCCTTGCCGCGGCAGTGGAAACGATTCCAGTCGCTGCGCTGGCTGCTCCGCGCGTCAGCGCGGTCCAGGGGCGGATGGGTTGCTGGTAGCTTCTGAGCGGCGGCTTGCTCTCACGGCTTCATTGTGCTGTTCGAGCGTTCGGCTGAACCGGTGTTGGCCCCGGGCGCCTTGCGCCACGAAGAACAGGGCATCGGTCTGAGCGGGGTCGAGCACCGCCTCGAGCGCAGACTCGCCGGGATTCGCGATCGGGCCCGGGGGCAGCCCGGGATGCAGGTAGGTGTTGTACGCGTTCGCGCGATCACGCAGCATCGCGGCTGTGATCCGGCCGGTGTACCCGTGACAGCTCGGTGCGCTCTGGGGTGCCACAATGCAGCCGTAGGCGGCGGTCGGGTCTGATTGGAGCATGCGGGCAGGCCGGAAAACCGGGTCACGGAGGCGATTGAAGAAGACTCCGGCCATGAGCCGTCGCTCGTCTGGGTGGGCTGTCTCCTTCTCGATGATAGAGGCCAAGGTGACGATTTGTTGCGTGCTCCAACCAAGCTCGGCTTCGAGTCTCTCCGCTGCATCAGCGTGGCGTTGCACCAACGTGTTCAGCCGGGCGTGCGCCTGCGCGACCAACGTGCGCACGATCTGTTCGGCGTTGCTGTCGACCCGAAGGGCGTACGTTGCTGGGAAGAGGTAGCCCTCAGCGCTTGGGCCCGTGATCCGAAGCTCGCCGAGGAGCGATGCACTCGAAGTGGCCTGCAGAAAGGAAGACGCGGGGCAGACCCCTGCCTGCTCGAGTCGGCTGGCGATTTGCTGGGAATTCCAACCCTCGGGTACCGTCACCCGTACGGCCGGCCTCGTGCGCAAGCGCGCGAGACGGGCGACGAGGTCATGGGGCGAGATCATGTCCTGGAGCAGATGGGGGCCTGGCTCGAAGTGGGCAGAACCGCAGAACAAGCGGAGATACAGGGCCATCAGCCATCGATTCTGCACCAGGCCGTGCTTGGCGAGCTCGGTTGGCGCTCCAGCATGCCCAGAACCTGTCTGCCACTGGACGAGCATGGTCCTTCCCTGGCCGGGTCCAGGGAGTCTGCTCCATGCGAGCACTGTCAGGACCAGCAGCAGCGGAGGTACGACGGTTGCGCCGGCCAGAAGACCTATCCGTCTCCAACGTGGCGGGTGCTGCACCCGTTTTGGGCTGGAGCGTCGACGCCGCGGCAGACGAGGCGGCGCGGTTCTACGGGGCGAACCGCTCATCGTCGTCGTGGTCCCCGGCATCGTTGCAGCGTGCGCGATCGAGCCAGGCTTGGAGCATGATGGCGGCGGCTGCGCTGTCTACCCTCGAACGAGCCTTCTTCTGGTCGAGCCCCTGCTCAGCGAGTCTGGAGTACGCCTCCTTGGTGGTCCAGCGCTCGTCCATGAGCTCGACTCTGATTCCAGTGTCTCGGGACAACCGCTGGGCAAACGCGCGTGCCTGGCGGGCTGCCGGGCCCTCGTGGCCTCGCAGAGTCCGCGGCAGCCCCACGATGAAAAGGTCGATGCCTTCGTCACCTGCAATTCGAGACAAGGAGGCGACCAGCCGGCCCGCATCATGCCCCGGCAGGCAGGGACGGGTGTGGGCGATGGCCCCAAGCTCGTCGCTGACGGCGAGGCCAACGCGCACTCGGCCGAGGTCGATGGCGGCTGCACGCATGCGCTGTTTCGTGTAGCACGAGCTGCCCGAGCGTGCGGCTCTGGCGCAGGAAATGGTCAGCGCGCTTGACCTGGCCCTCGGCTCCGAGCATAAGCGCCACGGCAAGACACGAGGACCCCCGAGACCCCTGTAGCTCAGTCGAGAAGAGATGCGATTCCGCGCCGTCAAGGGGATGAACGACATCCTCCCCGACGAGATGCAGCGCTGGCACCGGCTCGAGAGGGCCTTCCGCCGGACGGTGGAGCTGTACGGGTACCAGGAGGTTCGCGTTCCCATCGTGGAGTCGACGGATCTGTTCGTGCGCTCGATGGGCGAGAGCACCGACGTCGTCTCCAAGGAGATGTACAGTTTCGACCGTCACAGCGAGTCACTTGCCTTGCGACCGGAAGGCACCGCCGGTGTGGTGCGTGCCTACGTGGAGCACTCGACGCACGCACACGAGCCGGTCACGCGCTGGTACTACCTGGGGCCCATGTTCCGCGCCGAGCGCCCGCAACGGGGTCGCTATCGGCAGTTCTACCAGGCCGGTTGCGAGCTTCTCGGTGACGGCGGGCCTGCGTCGGACGCCGAAATGATCGAGATGTTGTGCGAGTTCCTGCGCCGGCTCGGGATCGGAGAGCTGGAGGTCCGGGTCAACTGCATGGGCGGGCCCGAAACCCGGGAACGGTATCGACAGGTGCTCGTCGACTACTTCCGTCCTCGGGCAGCCGCTCTCAGTGGGCACGCCCGTGAGCGTGTGGAGCGCAATCCGCTTCGGATCCTCGACTCCAAGGACCCGCGGGACATCGAGGCCTCGCGTGAGGCTCCGCGCTTGCTCGACCATCTAGCCGAGAGTGATCGGGAGCACTGGCTCGGCTTGCGGTCCGCACTGGACGCGTTCGGTATGCCCTACGTCGTGGACCCTCTGCTCGTGCGAGGACTGGACTACTACACGCGCACGCTGTTCGAGGTTTGTTCGACTTCGGGCGCCATCGGCAGTCAGAACGCCCTGATTGGCGGAGGCCGGTACGACACGCTCGTCGCACAGCTTGGAGGACCCGCGACGCCTGCCATCGGCTTTGCGATGGGGCTCGAACGCCTCCTGCTCGTCATGCCCGATGCTGTCGAAGTGGCGCCGCCCCTGTGTTTCATCGCGCCGGTCGGGCCGCAAGCGGTCCGTTTCGGGCTGCTCCTGGCGCGTGAGCTCAGGAGTCTCGGTGTGCGCGCCGAACTCGACGCGCGCGGGCGCTCGATGAAGGCAATGCTGCGTCGAGCCGACAGCATGCGTGCACGGATGTGCATGGTGCTGGGCGACGCCGAGCTCGCGCGAAGCGTGGTGGCGGTCAAGGACCTCGAACGGCACACACAACAAGACGTGGCGGCCGACCAGGCTGCCCGTTTCGTGGCCGAGCTTCTCGAACGGTCCGAGGATCCGCCAACGGATGCTCAGGGAGGTCGCCCTTGACGCCGGTGCGTGCCTTGCGCGCTACCGTAGCGGTGTTCGGCTGGGTGGCGGCGCTCGCCGGGCCGAAGGTCGCTCGGGCCCAGGACGACATGTTCGGTCCAGGCTTGTCGCCCATGGGCGGCATGGGCGGGCCGGCGCCCAGTAGCAGCGGGAGCCAAGCTCCGCCCAAGAAGGCGCCCGACGGGACTCCGGAGTTGCACGCGGCACCGGGGGGCGGAGAAAGCACGTTGCCTGCAGGCGCAGAGCCCGCGCTGCCCGATGAACCCCTCAAGATATCGCCGCAGGTGCGCGAGCGGCTCGGCTCGGACCTCGAGCTCGACCTGCGCCCTGTCGGCCTCGGGCAAGAGCCGCGCTACAAATGGTACGGCCCCTACTTCGAGGAGCACAACGGACAGTACCGCTTCCGCACGGTCGTTCCGCTCTGGGCCGAGCGCCGTCAGCCCTCGTTGCGCGACCCGACGCGGGTCGACCGCGCATCCCTCTACGGCGGCTTCTACTACAACCGGCGCAGTCCAGAGCATGCGGACGATATTCTGTTCCCGTTATTCTGGAATCTGCGGGATCCCAGTGAGCCCAGCCGAACGACGATCGTCGGCCCTTTCGTCAATCGGGTGGCTCCGGGCGAACGGGACAATTGGCTGGCTCCGCTGTACTTCACCGGCAAACGCAGGGACGGCGGCTACACGCTCGTTCCCCCGCTGCTGACCTATACGCACGCCAATGCCAAAGGCGGCTTCAACCTGGTCGGCCCTGGTTTCTGCTCGTGGAAGGGCGGGCCGTCCTGCGACGCGCGGACGGCCGAAGACATCGATTTCGGCATCGCTCCCCTGTACTTCTTCGGGCAGAACGCGGAGACGAAGTACGAAGTCATCCCGCCGCTCGTCCACTACTACGGCTACGACGATCGGGACCTCTCCTGGCTCAACATCTGGGGCCCCTACTACCGAGAGCACACCCAGAAGCGCGACATGCTGCATCTGCTCCCGGTCTATTGGAGCATACGCGGAGAGAATGAGCGCCACACCACCGTTTTTCCCTTGTTCCACTACGGCTGGAAGGACAAGGCCTGGCTGTTCGTCAATCCGTTGTTCTTGCTCGGACGCGGTCAAGAGGCGGAGAGCACCTTCGTCACCTGGGGCTACGCGCGCTACCGCGGTCGTACGTCACTGGACATGATCACACCCCTGTACTGGCACTATCGCGATCCGGACATCGGCCTGGACGAGAAGCTCCTGTTGCCCTTCCTCTACTCGCGTACCAGCCCGCGAGAGAGCAACCAGGCTTTCGTTCCTTTCTGGGCGCATTTCGACCGCTTCGCGATCGAAGAAACGACGTGGATCACCCCGCTCTTTCGCCACTCGCACGGTCTGCGTGGGTGGTCGACGGCCGTCAATCCGGTTCTCTACATCGGGCGCAACGGGCGGGACACGCACTTCGTCGTCGCTCCCGTTTTCTGGGATTTCGCCGGACCCGACTCGCGTTCCACGGTGGGATTCCCGCTCTACTGGCGTTTTGCGGATCGCCAATCCGTCAACCAGCTCGTGGGCAACGTCTTCTACAACGAGAAGAAGGTGGCGCACGGTCTCGACTGGCAGCTGCACATCTTCCCTGCGTTCTCGTATGGCGAAACGCCGGACGGACACTGGTGGAACTTGCTGTATGGCCTGGCTGGATACACTCGGCGTGGCGACCTCGTGAGAGTGCGCGCGCTCTGGATCCCGATCACCTTGTCGGGCGGGGAGGATTGAGCCGCCTACGCCCCCGACCGGGCGAGGGCGGCGAAAAACCCGCCGCTTCCCAGCGATCTGATCCGCGGCACCCCTTGTTCTTGGGCATCGTCTCAATTGAAACGATGCACTGGCCAAAACACGAACTCAGTCCCGCTCCGATGCGCCCTGGCCGAGGAATGGCACGAAGTTGACTCCCATCAGCTCGTCGCGATCGAAGGCATCCGGGTCGGCGCCGGGCTTCAGCCGCGTCCAGCGCTCGAGATACTGCACGTCGTTTCCTGGCCCCACGGGGATGATGAGCTTCCCCCCGACGGCGAGCTGCTCGAGCAGCGGCGGCGGAACCTCCTCGGGCGCTGCGGTCACGATGACGACATCGAACGGCGCAGCCGTCGGCCATCCCTGGTAGCCGTCGCCTACCCTGAGATGCACCCGGTCGGGACCGTAGCCCAGTCTGCGCAGGTTCTTCTCGCCGAATGCGGCAACGTCGGGCAGGTACTCGATGCTGTAGACTTCGCCGCACACCTCGGAGAGCACCGCGGCCTGGTAGCCGCTGCCGGTGCCGATTTCCAGGCATTTGCTGGTCGGTTTCGGGCGGGCGGCCTCAGTCATCGCCGCCACGATGAAGGGTTGGCTGATCGTCTGGTCGTGCCCGATGGGCAGAGGATGGTCTGCGTACGCCTCAGCCTGCAGGGCTGCGGGCACGAACGCATGCCTCGGCACCGTGCGCATGGCGTCCAGCACGCGCCGGTCCGCGATGCCCTCTTCTGCGAGCTGGCGAACGAGCGCGCGACGCTCTGCGACGCGCGCCGCGAACGGTCCGCGCCGGGCCGAGGCCGCGCCAGCAGAGCTACCGGTCGGGCGCGCTCCGGCCAGGGGATGCTTCGACGCGGCGTTGTGGCTGACAGGCTCAGGGCTGGTGCACGCGGTGAGCAGAGCCGGCACCGCGATCGCGCAGCAGCGGGCTGACAGGAACCCTCGCATGCCGGCAGCATGCGGCGTTCGGCAGCGCGACACAAGATCCGGGCGTCGCCCGCCGACAGAGGCCGCCTACGCCTGGTTGCGTGCCCACGGCGAGTGCACTGGCTGGGCCCGGAAAGGCCCACCGCAGTACATCGAGGGACGCTTCAGAAAGGCCGTATCGACGCCCCGCCTGGGAATTCTCAGTATGCCACGAGTCGCGCGCAGGCGCTCGCAGGGACTGGAGGGTTTTTTTCGAGCGTTGCCGCAGATGACACCGCTGTCGCGCTGTGTGACGCCCCCCGTCACCGGTTGCCACCCGGGTGCGACCGGGGGCCGCTCGCCACGCAGTTCGGTACGGCGTGCTTTGGCTCGTACGGCGAACGTGATGCGGGCGCATGACCAAGGATCCACGTTCGGCACGGGTGATGCAAGGTGGGTAGCGCGGCCCCCCGCACGGGAAGGAGACCCGGGATGAACCAGGAGCCCGCCAACCGATGCCCCGAGATTGACGTGTGCCGCGACCTCGACCAGTTCTTCCTCGAGGTCGTTCAGACCGTGCGCCGGCAGCGGGTCTACGAAGCAACGGCTGGCGCCGCGACGTACGTAGCGGGTCTTCTCGCCGACCGCGCCCGTGCGGGCGAAGGCGAAACTTGCTTCGATCGCCCCCTGACTCTGATTCTGGCCGAGGCACTCGACAAGGTCGGCCTGCAACGCTTCGAGCGGCTGCGTCAGATCGGCGACGACGTGCTCTACACGACGGGCTTCTTCGTCGAGCATCTCGAAAGCCGCGGCATCGAGCAGCACTACGTCGAACAGCTCGGTGCGCGTGCCTATGCGACCGCCGGCCGGATGCTCTTCACCGACAGCCCCGGTGCGCTATTCGACGAGCTTGCGGACAGGTTTCCGATGTTCGTTGCGTTGGTACACGACGTCGCCGATACGCTGACCGCCAGCGCGCTCTCGTCGCACAAGAAGCTGCTCGAGATGTACGAGGGTTGGCTCAGAACTGGAAGTGTGGCCTTGGCCGAGGCCCTCGCTCGGAGCGGACTCGTTCCCCTGCGGGGCAACCAGACACTGCAGTAAGGCGCTTTCGGGCGGCGCTGCGCAGCCGGTCAACTGCGCCGACGCCACGCCTGGACCAAGCCCTCGAGCTCGTCGAGCAACTCCGTGAGCGACTCGACCCACGTCGTGGCCAGAGGAGTCTGCGCGCCCATTGCGCACGTAACGGTGCGATCACGCCACGACGCGGGAACGGCTTCGCACATCGGCTCGTCCGTCGTTTCGTCGCCGACGACGAGCAGCCAGTCCGCGTCGGCGTACTGGTCGAGCAGGCGCGTCACGGCATGCCGCTTGCTCAACCCTTCGGGTCGGATCTCGACCGTCCTTTTTCCTCGGTGCACCGTGTAGGGCTGGCCCTTGAGCTGCTCCTCCAGCAACATCAACAACTCTCGGGCTTGAAGGTGCGCATGATCGGGCTCGGCAGACCGGAAGTGCCATAGGGCGCCCGCCGCGCGGTACTCCACGGCACTACCGGGGGTCAGCCTCACGAACTCGCGCAGCAAGGGATCGACGAGATCCTTGAGCGAGCTCGAGCTGGCCAGCACGTGCGGCTGCCAGGTTCCGCCCGGGGGCCGCGTGGCCAGGTTGTGTTCGCTCACCAGCCCGACTCTCGGGTCGGTGAACCACTCCTCGAGCGTCTCGCCCGTGTGCCCGCTGACGACATACGTCGTGGCGAACGATGCCAGATCCGTGAGCAGCCGGACGAGTCGCGGATCCGGACGCCCTTCGGCAGAGCCCGGAGCCGGCAGGTGCAGCAGGCCGTCTCCCAGGAGCAGCAAGGGCCGTCGGGCCTTGTGGGCCATCCCAGCCAGCGGCATGGTTCCGAGTCGCAGCCTGGCCGTCGGGTGTCGACTTTCGCCGGCCGTTTGCTCCAGTTGCCCGAGGAAATGCCCTGACCACCAGGTGGCGGTGTTCTCCGAGACGAAACGGACCATGCTTCGGAACTGCTCGGGGCTGGTGCCGGGACGCTCCAGGCATTCGGCCAGGGCTGCTGCGACCTCGTCCGTGTTGTACGGATTGACCAGGCGAGCGCCTGGAAGGCAGTGAGCAGCACCGGTGAATTCGCTCAGAATCAGCGTGCCACCTCGCTCGGCACGCGCGGCGACGTACTCCAGTGCTACGAGGTTCATGCCGTCGCGAACCGGCGTGATCAGCGCGATGTCAGCCGCGCGATATAGGCCTGTCAGCCTCGCGGGCGACACGCTCTGGTTGACGTACACGACCGGCATGAAGCTCGAGGTGCCGTAGCGGCCGTTGATGCGGCCCACGAGTTCGTCGACTTCGCGCTTGAGATGCTGGTAGTCGCTGACCGTCATGCGGGAAGGAGCCGCCACCTGGATGAGCACCACGCGATGACGCCAGCGCGGATACGTCTCGAGCAGCTGCTCGAACGCCCGAAGCTTTTCGACGATGCCCTTGGTGTAGTCGAACCGATCGACTCCGACGATGATCTTCAGACCAGCGTATGTAACCTGAAGGCTCGCGAGCTCCTGACGGGCCTCCCGGCTCTCGCCCATTTCGGCGATCTTCTCCGGATCGATGCCGATCGGGAGAGCCGCCACACGGGTCTGGCGAGCGCCGAACCGTACTCCTTCGTGCGTGAACTCGGCGCCGAGCACGCGCACGGCGGCGCTGCGGAAGTTGGCCGCGTATTCATGCGCGTTGAACGCGACCAAATCCGCGCCGAGCATCCCTTCGAGCACCGGCTCCCGCTGCGGCAATGCGCGGTACGTCTCCGGCGCCGGAAATGGGGTATGCATGAAGAACCCGACGGGGTTGGTGACACCTCGCTGGCGCAGCAGTGCCGGAAGCAGCGTCAACTGGAAATCGTGCACCCAGATTACGTCCGCCGGCTGCGCAGAGGCGGCAATGGCCTCGGCGAACGCATCGTTGACGGCCCGGTAGGAGTGCCAGCCTCCCGCATCGAAGCGCGTGCGCTCGATTCGGCCGTGGAACAGCGGCCAGAGTGTCTGATTCGAGAAGCTCTGGTGGAAACCCTCGATATCGGTCTGGCGAATGAACACCGGTTTGCTGCCGTGCTTGTCGAGCTCGGCGCGGAGCTGTGCGTGGTCCGAGTCTGGCACGTACGTTCCGGGCCAGCCGAACCACGTGAACGGGCGACGTCGAGCCACCCACAGCAGCGCGGTGACCAGACCGCCCAGGCTCGGCGCGGCCTCCCATCCCGCGTCGCGCTGCGTGAGCGAGACCGGCAGCCGGGCAGACGCCACAATGAGCCCAGGAGTTTGCATGCACCGCGTTTATGTCACAGCCGCCGTGGGACTTCCAAGAGCTGAGTCCGACGTCCACCGGTCCGATGTCGCGCTTCGGCCGTGGGGGAAGCGGTGCCTACAACGAGTCGATCTATGCGCCGGGCCGCCGGCCGGTACCCGGCGGGCTGCAGGCGGCCCCTCCAGGCGATCACTCGCGGATCCTGACCAGTGTGCCCTCCCCCATCTCCTGACCGACATTGATTCCGTGCCAGCCGTCGGGCACGGGCGGGTCGGTCCACGCGAATACCAGTCGCGCATCCACAGGCGCCAGGTTGACGCACCCGTGGCTGCGCGGGATCCCGAACACATCGTGCCAGTAGGCACCGTGCAGCGCGTAGCCCGACGCGAAGTACTGGATCCAGGGGACGTCCCGGAGCTCGAAGTCGGCCGACCCCCGTCGTTTGGTGACGCCATACTCCGGGTCGCGTCCCTTCTGGACGTTGAGCCAGCGTCGCTGGTCTTCTTCCGAGAGCCTTGCCCCGCTTCTGACCGCCCGCGTCAGGCGCTCGACGGTCACGGTCGCATCGGACCCGTAGCTCGAGCCGGCGGATGTGCGCTGTCCGCCCGAGACGCTGGAGTTTTCTTCGGAGTCCATCGCGGCCGCAATGTGCTTGCTGCGCAAACGAAAGATGCCTTGCGGTGTCGAGAGGGTGGTCTTGGGGTCTCCGAGCCGATCGCGCCCGGTCGAGACGAGGGTCGCGTACCAGGGCCGCTTGCCCTCGTAGAGCACGAGCGTCTGCTGCCGCAGGGAGATATCGATCCACTTCCCACCTTTGTCGGCACTCTCGGGCCAGTCGGACGGGGGCGCCACCACGGCGAGTTCCCTGGCCCGGAGCCAGCGGGTCGGGTCCTTGCGTGTTTGATAGTAGCGCTCGCCGGCCTTGATGCGCGCGTTGCCCGTGAGCGGCACGATCGCCCTCCTGGGGACCGCCTCGGCTTGGCGAACCTCGTCCTTGCCCTTGATGAGCTTGAAGGTGTGAGCATCGCGCAGGACGACCCAGGCGAACGGCATGACCAGCGCGTCCGTGAGCTCGACGCCATGGAAGGGTGATCCGGTGTCCGGTTTTATCTTCGTCGCTGGCACCAGGCGCAGATCGACGGCGACCGAGAAACGGCGCTTGAGACCCTCGCTATCGGTCTCGAAGGCAGCGATCAGACTCAGCCCTGTCTTGCGCCGCACCCGGTCGGCGAAGACCGCGTAGCTTGGCACGTCGAAGCCTGAGACGTTGGGGATGAGCCGTTTGCCGCCCTCCAGCCAGAAGGGGATCGGGTCGTTCGGGCCATCACCTCCGAGCAGCTCGTTGCGGCTGAGCTCGGTCGTCGGACGATAGCCCGGCGGATGCTTCAATCCGGGTCGCGGCACACCCCGGGCATCGAGGGGCACATCGTTGGCTCCCAGAACGACGCTCTGCACCTGCGCCGCGTTCTGGGCAAACCAATCGAGATGCTCCATCAATTTGAACTCCGAGTCGAGCTGTTGCTTCTTCGTCGGAACTCGAAGGTATTGTGGCGCCGTGGCCCGCACGAAACCGTACCGATACGGCAGCGGCTTGCTCAGATCCGGACGCCGAGCTGCCGCTCGAACGAGAGGATCCTCCAGATCCGTGGTGGCCTCCTGCGTGCACACGTACCCCATCGGGTACACTCGGTACCACGGCTTCTTGCAGCCCTTGCCGCTGACGGGACTCGCGTCGCGCCGCACCTTTCCCCCCAGTCGGAGATACCCGAGCTTCCGAGCTTCGGTGTTCGGGAGTTTGTAAACGGTGGCGGCAATGACGGTGGCCGCTAGCTCGGGAGCCGAGTCGGGCGCACGGGTGTCCAGCTCACCGTGGCTGACCACCACCGAGGAGATGGGCGCCGGGGCGGTGGCTCTGGGCGTCGCCGGCCCCAGCGACGCGTTTCTGTGATCCGGCGACCCGCAGCCGCGGCTGCAACCCGCGAGAGCGACCAGCAGACCAGGCAGCTTGCCACAATGCCGCAACCACCGAAGCCATGACGCTGTTCGTGTTCTGCCGCAAACCATGGGTGCGTCGGGATCTAGCACTGGTTTCGGGCGGCCCGGGTCCGCTCAACCTGGCTTCTCGTACGGATCGGGCGGCGGGTCAACGGGCGTCTGGCTGCGCCAGGGGGACCGGTCGGAATCTGAAGCGCCTGATCCCGTCGAGTCGGGCGTGGCGGGCGTCCCGTCCTCGTCCTGCACCTGGACGCCCGAGCCACCTTCCGGGAGCGCGGGCAGTGCGTCGAGGGGCTCGTCGGGCGCGATCCAGTACACCTCGGGTACCGGGTAGTACTTGCTCTTGTAGCTTCGTGCTCGGGTCCTCCGGTCGCCGTCACGCACGGAGACGAAGCTCGTCACGTCGTAGCCGCGTATGCCTTTCTGCTTGCGCACGAAATCGCCTCGCTTGAGCCATGGCTTGACATACACGCGACGGCTGAAGTCCGTGACCTTGTCGACGGTATAGTTGTGGACGACCTTGCCTTCGGGGCTGCGCCCCAAGAGCTCCACGCGCAGGATTTCGTTTCCAGGCAGGAAGGCCTGGACGATCAGCGTCTGGGGATACGGGTTTCTGATCCGAAGATCGACTTCGTTCTCGACGACCGTCGCGTCCAGGCCGAGCGGCGCGTAGCCGCTCGGCCGACTGTGGCTGCGTCGCCGTACGATGTCGAGGAGCCCGTACACGGCCGCAGCGTGCAGCGTCGAGGCCACCTGGCAGACACCGCCGCCCACGGCTTGTTCCAGCTCGTCCTGGACGATGACCGGCGCCGGCGTGAATCCTCGCTCCACGGTTCGGGGCCCGACGACAGCGTTGAAGCTGATGGTCTGGCCGGGCTGCAGCACGGTGCCGTTCAGGTATGCGGCGGCGCTGGCAATGTTGATGGCACGGGCGCCGGCGCGCCCACGAAAGCTGGTCTCGTAGCTGCTCAGCACCTTGGACACGTCGATATCGGCCAAGTCATCGCTCTGCACCCGTGCGGGGATCTCGAGCGTGCGGACCTCGAACAAGCGTGCGTCCTGGTGTGGTCCGCGGAGCAGCTCCTCGATCGTCCGGTCGATATCCATCCGACGTCCGGGCACGTCGTCGACGCGCCGATGGGCGCGCAGATCCAGACGTGCATCCTCGGGCTCGCGTGCGACCGACGGCACCCATCGCTCGAGAACGCTCCGGGCCTTCTGTTCGTCGAGCGTCCAGGTGAGCTCGACGTCCTCGTTTCCAGCGCGCGCCGACAGCGCGCGCCTGAGCCGTTGCCAGAAGCTTCCGCCGAGTGAGTGCTCGAGCACCCGTGCCAGCGTGTCCGCGACGTCGAGCTCCAGTCCCAGGTCGCCGAAGCGAACCTCGACCGTGTCGTCCGGCAGCCTCAGGTACGCGGTGCGGTCGAGCAAGCGGAGTCGGCGTGTCTCGAGCCAATCCCCGAGCGGCTTCGCCGACGGCGGCAGCCGTTCCCCGACGAGCGTTCCGGGCAAGGCATGAGCCGACGGAAAGCATCGAGCGTGCCAAAGCGCCGCGACCGCGCCCCCGACCACGGCGCCCAGCAACACGGTCACGGCGAGGATGGCGCGTCGCACCAGGGAAGCCTAGGGCGGCAGCGGACAGGAAGTCACGGAAACGTCAGTCAGGCCGGTCGGTCACCGAGCCGGCGGCGGGCTAGCTTCCTGCGGGCTGGCCTGCGACGACCCACCGCTGCGGCTACCTACCGGCGCTCGCCACCGCGTCGCGAGCGCGCACGGCGCCTGAGGCCGCGCCACGCGAGACCGACGAGCATCCATACGCCATACGCGCTCGGGCCGCGCTCAGCGACAGTACGGCATCCGCACCCGGAATGGTCAGTCAAGTCGATCGCGCGCTGGCTGCTGTCACGATCGCCAGTGTGCGGAGTCTTGCCGCCTGTGGCGTCACCGGTAGCGCCGTTCGAACCGCCGGTGCTACTCGTGACGCCGTCTGACACGGTTGCGCCGCTGCGGCCGCCCGTCTCGGCTCCGCCGGTACGACTGCCGCCGGCGGCACGGCCGCCCACGCTGGCGCCGCCTTCGGAGGAGGACCCAGTACGTCCGCGCTGCGTGCAGCACCGTGGGCGCGTCTGCTGGTGCGTGCGGTCGTTCTACCGGTGCTCTCGCCCGAGCTCCACGTAGTGCGCGGCCGTCTGGCGCAGACGGGCAATTTCGTCCGCGCCGAGCTCGCGAACGGCTTTCGCGGCCGGGCCGCGCACCAGGGTCCCTGGAGGCACCACGGTGCCTGGCGGAAGCACGGCCCCGGCCGCGATGACGGCTCCGGTGCCGATGCGAGCATTGTCGAGCAAGATGGCGCCCATGCCGATCAGGGTGCCGTCCTCGATGACCGCGCCGTGAATGATGGCGCCGTGCCCGATCGTGACGTCTTCTCCGATATCCGTGTTGGACAGATCGGTGGTCATGTGCACGCACACCAAGTCCTGGACGTTGGAACGCGCGCCCACCCGGATCCACCCGACGTCGCCCCGCAGAACCGCTCCGTACCAGACACTGGCACCGGGTCCGATGCTCACGTCCCCAATCAGGGTCGCGGTCTCGGCGATGAACGCGTCGCTGGCGACACGTGGCGTCTTGTCTCGGTAGGCGCGAATGACGGACATGCGGAGCGCTCCTGGTGGCCCGAGCCTCGCTCGGAAGCGATGCATCAGCAAGGGAGAACCGGCAGCGCGTGCCGCGGCGTGCTCTGACCACGACGGGGCGAGCCGGGCAGCTCGGCGTCAAGGGAGTTCTTGAAGGCTCGCACAATCGTCACCGGTACGATTTGGCCGGCAAGCGGCTCGTCAGCGTCGAAGTGCACGATCTCGTTGCGTTCGGTGCGACCGGTGTAGCGGCCATTGCGCCCTCGACCCTCGACCAAGACGAGCTGAGTCGTACCCACGCACTGACCGAGGTGCTTCTGGCGCAATGACTCCACGAGGCCGAACAGCTCGGCCAGGCGTGCGGACTTCTCCTCCTCGGCCACGTCATCTCCCAAGCGGAGCGCCGGCGTGCACGGTCGGGGCGAGTACTTGAAGCCGAAGAGGCCAGTGAATCCCACGCGCTCGACCAGGCGGAGCGTCTTCTGGAAATCGGCGCGTGTCTCGCCGGGAAAGCCCACGATGATGTCGGTAGACAGGCTCAGGTCCGCAACGGCAGCCCGCAGAGCGTCCGTGCGCTCGAGGTACTCTGCCACGCTATGGCGGCGAATCATGCGCCGAAGCACCCGGTCGCTTCCGGACTGCACCGGAAGATGCACGTGCCGGGCCAGCACAGGCAGCTCGGCATGCGCGACGATGAGTGGCGCGGTGAGATAGCGCGGATGTGGACTGGCGTAGCGCAGCCTCCAGAGGCCAGGCACTTCCCGGGCGATGAGCCGAAGCAGCTCGGCGAACTGGCTCTGGTCGCGGCGCGCTTGGGACGGCGGGTGATGACGCCAGCCGGAGGCAGGCTCGGCCGACGCTGCACCAAGCTGACCCGCGCCGGGGTCGACGTAGCTGTTGACCGTCTGGCCGAGGAGCGTGATCTCCCGCGTCCCGGCGCTGACCAGACGTGCGACTTCGTCGACGATCTCCCGCGACGGACGATAGCGCTCGGGTCCCCGTGTGTGCGGCACGATGCAGAACGAGCACCGCTCGTTGCACCCCTTCATGACCGTCACGTACGCGGACGGAGCAGCTCCGGCCCGACCGGGACGAGCACTGAGGAACCGAGGCTCGTCCAGATCGAAGCCAGTGTGCGCCTGAGGCGGCCCTCCGAGCTCGATCTGCCTCAGCAGCTCAGGCAGCTCGGCGATGTGGTCTGGACCGACCACCAGATCGAGAGCGGGCACGCGAGCGAGCAGTCGCTTCCCGTGCTGCTGTGCCACGCAGCCCGCGACAACCAAGGCCAGATCGGGTCGAGTGCGCTTGAGCTTGGACAGGCGCCCGAGCTCGCTGAGAAGTTTCTGTTCCGCCTTGTCACGAACGCTGCAGGTGTTCACGATGACGATGTCCGCCGCGCTCGGGCGGTCGGTGCGCTCGTATCCTGCGTCGCGCAGGACCTCCGCCATCCGCTCCGAGTCGTGCTCGTTCATCTGGCAGCCGAAGGTGACAACGACGAAACGGGTCATGCCGGGCTAGTGCCCTGTCTCCGTGATTCGCCGCAGAACTCGACGGCCTCGAACGGGGCGAAGCCGTCGAGTTCCGCGGCGAATGCCCACAGTTGCGGTGGCCGTCCAAGCACTGGAGATGTGCGCGACGGCGAAGCCGTCGAGTTCCGCGGCGAATGCCCACAGTCTGAGCCAGGACACGGGTTTCCAGTTATGTGGCGTGTCTTGGAGACACGCCACTAGGTTCGTGGTATGGGCTGCGGGTCTGGTCGTCCGGCTCCAAGCACGGTCACCGGGCCCATCAGCCGAAACGCTTCAGGCGAGCCAAGTCTGCGACCATCCGCCCTCGGGGCAAGGCGGATCTGTGCTATTGCCGATGTCGGGCGCCGCGAGCGTGCGGCAAACCAGCGATAGCCGGCGATGTCCCAGCAGCCAAGCAATCTAACGGAGCTGCTCGAGCAGAGCTGCGGCGCGTTCGCCTCGCGGCCCCTGTTCGGTGAGCGGGCGAGGTCCGGGTGGGCGTGGGTGACCTACGCCGAGTTCCAGCGTCGGGTCGACGAGCTGCGTGGAGGTTTTGCGAGCCTGGGACTCGGGCCGGGCGATCGGATCGGCATCGTCGCGGACAACTGCCTACAGTGGATGCTCGCGAGCTTTGCCACCTACACCCTCGGGGCCATCTTCGTGCCCATGTACACGGCGCAATCGGCTCGCGAGTGGGAGTTCATTCTGCGCGATTGTGACGCCCAGGCGGTGCTGGCAGGCAACGCACGCATCGGCGCCGAACTCGAAGCCATTCGTCCGCGCCTCGGTTCGCTCCGGGCCGTCGTCGACCTCCAGGGCTCGGAGCAGCAACCCCATTCGTTCACCGCGCTCGTTCGGCGCGGACTCGCCGAGCCGCGATCCGCCGAAACGCCTGCGGCGGACACGCCAGCGACCTTCATCTACACCTCCGGCACGACAGGTCAGCCCAAAGGCGTGGTACTGAGCCACGGCAACATCGTTTCCGAGGTCGTGGCGGTCCGGCGAGTCTTCCCTCTGACCGAAGAGGACCGTTCGCTCGCGTTTCTGCCTTGGGCGCATGCGCTGGGTCAGGTCGGGGAGGTTCTGTCGGTCTTGAGCATGGGCGGATCCGTGGCGATCAACGACGATCTCTCCCGGTTGCTCGATAACCTGAGAGAGGTCCGTCCCACTCTCTTGGTGGGCGTTCCCCGCGTGTACAACAGGCTCCACGACGGCGTTCGACGCCAGCTCGGCGCGCGGCCGGCCGCGGTGCAGCGACTGTTCAACGAGGGGCTTTCTGCCGCCATGGACCGCTCCCGGGGTCAGACGCTCGGGCTGTGGCGCAGCCTCGCCTGGGCGGCCGCAGATCGCCTGCTGTTCGCCAGGGTGCGCGACAAGCTCGGTGGGCGGCTTCGCTACGCGATCTGCGGCAGCGCCGCCCTGAGTCAGGAGGTCGCCGAGTTCATCAGTGGCCTCGGCATCCTGGTGTTGGAGGGTTACGGCCTGACCGAAACGAGCCCGGTCATCTCGATCAATACCCCCTCCGATCATCGCATGGGCAGCGTGGGTCGCCCGCTGCCCGGTATCGAGCTGCGGATCGAGCCCGATAGCAACGACGAGCCTGGCACGGGCGAGATCCTCGTCCGCGGGCCGATCGTGATGCAAGGGTATCATCGGCGACCGGACGAGACCCGAGCCGCGCTCTGCAGCGCCGGATGGCTGCACACCGGCGACAAGGGGCGTATCGACACGGACGGATACCTCTACGTTTGTGGTCGGCTCAAGGAGCAATACAAGCTCGAGAACGGCAAGTACGTCGCACCGGGCCCCCTCGAAGAGCAGCTCAAACGATCGCCGTTCATCGGCAATGTGCTCGTGTACGGGGCCAATCGACCACACAACGTGGCGCTGGTCGTTCTCGACGAGCCAGCCGTGACCGAGTGGGCTCGGGCGCGAGGGCTGACGAGCGCCAAGCTCACCGAGCAGGAGCCCGTGCGGGAGCTGATCGCCGGCGAGCTCAGGCAGTACGCCAGCGGCTTCAAGAGCTACGAACGTCCGCAGGGCTTCATCATGACTCTCGACGACTTCAGCATCGACAATGGGATGCTCACGCCGACCCTGAAGCTCAAGCGGCGCAATGTGCTCGCGAAGTACGAGTCCGCGCTCGTGGCGCTCTACGCGCCATCGGGCTCCGCCCTACCGCATGAGCGTCGGTAGATCCTGTTCGAGCTGATCCGCGGCGCTCTGGAGCACCTGCCCGTACCATCGGGTCCGCTCGGAACGTGCGAAGTACCTCGGGGCCTTGGCGTTCGCTTCGGTCACCTTGGAGAGATCCAGGTAGCCGATCCGGCCGGAGGAACCCATGAAGTCGACGTGCAGAACGGGCGCGGCGCCCGCTGGAAGCTTCTCCACGTACTCGGTGACACTCAGACCATTGAGCTTGGTCATCCAATTGCCGGCCGTTTCGTCCTTGGCCTTGGGCGAGTTCGCGCGCGCCCAGCCTTCGCCCCCGAGATCGACGAACTCCCGGGTTCCAGCAGGAGAAGTGATGCGCACGCGCTTGAGCTGGCCCGGCTCGAACTTGTGCAGCTCGCGTTCGACGAGTCGGGATTCGGCGAACGCGAGCATACGCACGATCTGGCCACTGACCGCGTAGACTTCGCCGGATCCGGTAACCTTGACGTAGCGGTCAGCGCCACCGGGAGTCACGCCGCCGACAACGAGCTCACGGCTGGCGCCGCCCACGTTGACGGAGAGTCTGCCCTCCGGCTTGTCGAAGCCGAACTCCGCGGCACGTCCCGGCCCCACTCGCCCGATGGCGCGCAGCGCCTTGAGCGGGGCCAGAAGGTCGACCAAGTCGTTGGCGCTGTCGACCGCCACCAGGCGAACGACCTTGTGCTCGGACCGGCCCCCGGCTGCCGCCGCCCCGGCGTCGGGATCGTCGGGATCCGACTCCGGGGCCTTCGCCGGAGTCGACTCCTGCTTGTTGACCTCGACGAGGTAGTAGCGGCCCGCGTCATCCTTCCGCCGGTCGATCCGGACCTTGGTTTTCTCCGAGTCATAGGTGATCCGTTCGACTGCTTCGGCCGGCCCAGGCCACACCTGTACCGTGGCCTCGGAATCGGGTCGCTTCGCGTCCTCCCGGTTCCAGACGCTGAGCGCGAAGACGGTTGCCGCGACGAGTACTGCCGAATGCGTTGCCAGGCTGCGCAGGAGTTTCATCGCTGCCCTCCTTTTGGACGCCGACTGCGACGCGCCACCACGAGCCCCAGGCCCAGCACGAGGGCCGGCGCGCCGAAGATGGTCGCGTAGAACCAAACGACGTCCTTCTCTCGAGTGTGCTCGATGCGCACGTCTTCCTCACTGTTGATTTCTCCAGCGAAGCTCTCCTCGCCCCCGAGCCATCGCAACACGTCGACGAGGAACAGCTGGTTGGTCATGGCACGCGCCATGACCAAGTCGCCGAACATGTCCGCATCCGCGGTCACGAAGACCCTCATCTCATCGGCACCCTTGTCGCTCTTCGCGCCCTTGTCGCTCTTGGCTGCCGGCTTGGAATCCGTCGAGGCTTTGCTGACCGCGGCGGCGATGTTGAAGACGCCTGAGGGTTCCCCTTCCTGGTGTTCGTAGTCGCGATTGGCGTCGCGATACGTGTTGGGCATCGTCTTGACGGCGAAATCCGTAGGCAGCTGACCCCCCGCACTTTCGAGAGAGCCCGCGGTGAAGTAGACGATTGCAGCGCGAGTGGAGTTGCGGCTCAACGTCGAGACCGAGGCGTGGGACGAGAAACGGTTGGTGAACAGGAGCACCCGGTCGGACTTGTTGAACCGACGAACGAGGTGCCGCTGGTCATCGTCATTGGTCAACGGATCGCTGACGAGCCTGAGATCCACCAGGCCAGCCAAGGCCTCGAGTCCTGCTGTCATGCCCGACGCTGCGGGCGCGTCCGCCTGGGAGGGAACGCGCGCCGGCTTCTTGTCTGGAGCGGATTCCCTGCCTTGGTCTCGAGCAGCGTTTTCGGCTTCGGTTGCCGGCACGGGCTGCTCTGCCGAGCCGGGTGATTTGCGTGTCGCCTCCACATCCGCGACACCTGCCGGCAACAGCGAGCCCGGATCCAGAGCCAAGAGCAGATGCCCGTTGTGGTCGAGGTAGCGTTTCAGCGTGCCGATCTCCTCGGGTGCGAACGGCTGAGTCGGCCCGAGCACCATCACTGCCGTCGCGTCGTCGGGGATCGCCGAGGCGAGACCCTGGGCGAGGCCCAGATCCTTGACCCTGTAGTTCTGCGACTCGAGCAGCTGGCGCAGGATGCTGACGGCGCGCTCCGGATTGGCACCGCGCCCACTCGAATCGTTCAGCTCGCCGTGGCCCACCGTGAGGTAGACCGTACGCGCCGACCGGGCGACCTTGAGCAGCAGCTTCTGGAAGCTCTTGTCGAGCGTCTTGAGCGTCGACCGGGCATCGTCGAGCTCCGTGCCGATCTGGAGGCTCTCGGTCGTTTCATCGCGACTCAGGATGAGCGTGCCATCCCGTGCCGCACGAAGCTTGCGGGCCAGCTCGGGCACCAGCAGCCGATCCTGGAATTGGACTTTCAACTTGGGGGCCTTGGCAGCCAGCGCCTTGAGATAACCCGCGACCTCGTTCTTCACCTCGTTGACCTGCGGGAAGAACGCATACACGGTCACGGCCTGGTCGAGGCTTCGCGCGATACGCAGCGTCGACTCTCCGGGCTCGGACGTCTTGAAGTACGAGTAGTCGACCTTGACGTCGAGTGCGCCCACTGCGTAAACGACGAGCGCCGAATAGGCGAGCGCTGCCGCGACCACGAAGCCACTGGCCGCAGCCGCCCTGACCCTGCGGCCCTCCTGGCGAGGCGCCCTGCGCATGGGCAAGAGCGCCGCTTCCGCCAGAACCATCGGCAGGACCGCCATCGTGAGCAGCACGATCCAGGCGACGGTCAACACGGCGCGTCGCTTCTGCTGGTCGGCGACCTCACCCGTCGTGAGACCCAGCCAACCCTCCAGTGGAGCGGCCGTGGCGTAGTACAGAACCAGGGCGACGAGCCCCGCGGCCGACAGACCGCCCAGCAGGAGCTCGATGCCCCGACGGTCGCCACGGGATGGGGGTAGCATGACCAAGCGCAGAGCCGTGGCCACGACGATCGCCGTCAGGCCAGCGAGAGCAGTGACCCAGCGCGCGGTCTCGTGGGTGCTGATGACCCGCTCGGCCACGAAGACCATGAGCAAGCCGACCAGGTAGACCGGCAGGACCCACGCGGGCGCGCCGTTGCGCTTGTTGCTCGCGGCTTGCTCGGGCGTGTTCGCCCCGGCGCCGTTCGCCTGAGCGGACGAGTCGGTGTTGGCGGGCGCCACGGGAGCGGAGCCCTCGGGCCCAGTTCGATTCACCTCCATCGTCGTGCCTCCAGTACTTTGATCGCCCCGAGCAAGAAGACGTACGTGACCGCGAGGTAGTAGGCCACCCCGCCGAGCTGCAGCGAACCCTGCATGAAGGGTTTCTGATTCTCGTGGTGCAGGGCCAGTGCCGAGAAGAACTCGTTGAGCGGCGGATCGGTGGCTCGGGCGACCACCCAGAGCAGGATCATCGCGAGAGTGATGGCCGCGCCCACGATGGCGGCCACGGCTTGAGAGCGCGTCAGAGACGAGGCGAACAGCCCGAGCGACACACAGGCTGAGCCGAGCAACAGAAGGCCGAGATAGCCGACCACGATCTGACCGACGCTGACCTTCCCGTTGACGAAGATGAGCAGCGGCATGTAGACCGAGAGCGCGGTCATGATGACGATGACCGAGAAAGCCGACAAGAACTTGCCTACCACCACGTCGGCTTCCGAAACGGGCGCCGTGTTGACGAGGGTGAATGTGCCGGTTTGACGCTCTTCGGCGATGAGCCGCATCGTGAGCACGATGGGCACGATCATCTCCGCCGCGGTGAAGCCGTAGAAGAACTCCGTGAGCACGTCGGCCGAAAGGCCTTTCTTGGTGAGCGCCTCGGCGTAGAAGTAGATGCCTTCGATGAGCAGCGTGGCGGCGATCACCACGCCACCCAGCGGCGACCGCAGGTACGCGTGCATCTCGCGTCGCGCTATGAGCAGTGCCTTGGTCATGCCTCACCAGCCTCCTTGTCCGCCGATTCGTTCGTCGTGGCCGGCTCGCTCGTCTGGGCCCCGGACAGCTCGAGGAACACGCTCTCGAGCTCGCGCGCACTGCGACTGAGCTCGAGCAACTCGAACCCCGAGCCCACGAGCGCCTGAGCCACCTCGGAGCGGACGTCCCCCGACGCAACGACCATCAGGGTCGCTATCCCGTCTCCCATTTCCGCGGGTGGACGCGTCTCGGTGCGCTGTACCTGCGAGACCGCGCTGAGCCGGGCGGCGGCCTCGCCACCGGGATCTGCAGCGCCGCGCTTGCGCGCCGTGACGTGGATACGCATCCCCTGAAGCAGCCGTTCGGTCAGCTCTCGCTCGGAACCCGACGCCACGACGCAGCCGTCTCGGATGACCAGAATGCGGTCACAGGTCTCGCTGATCTCCGACAGAATGTGGCTCGAGACCACGACCGTGTGATCCTGGCCCAGGCTGCGCACGAGCTTGCGCATCTCGACGATCTGTGCCGGATCGAGCCCGGCGATGGGCTCGTCCATGACGACCAGCTCGGGGCGGTGCACGATGGCCTGCGCGATGCCCACGCGTTGCCGGAACCCGTGCGACAGTCCGGCAATGACGTCGTCCCGGTACTCCGCCAGCGTGGTGAGCTCCTCGACGGCGCCGACCCGTTCGGTGAGCTCTTTGCCCTTGAGTCCCCGCAAGCGCGCAGAGAACACGAGGTATTCGTGCACGCGCATCTCGTCGTACAAGGGGGGGCGGTCCGGCAGGTACCCGATGCGCTGGCGCACGCTGCCCTGGCCTTCGACCAGATCGGTGCCATCGACGCGCACCGAGCCGCTGGTGGCCAGCAGGTCGCCGGCCAGGATCCTGAGTGTGGTGGTCTTCCCCGCGCCATTGAGGCCGAGCAGTCCCACGATCTGGCCTTTGTCGATCGTGGCCGAAAACGGCCCTATGGCACGCCGAGTGCCGAAGTACTTGTACAGATCAGTGATCTCTATCACGACGTCCCCAGAGCTCTGGGCTGCCGGGCGTTTGCCCTGCAGCGCAGTGGCCGTTACCACAGAAATGAGGGATGCGGCTCCAACAAACCATCCGGCGATACATTCCCCGCCCCTCGCCACCGAACGGCCTGGTCGCGCGGCCGCGGCGGCGCCACTGCTGGCGACACGCTGGTGGCTGCGCTGGTTCTGCTAGGCTCCGAGTTCCGCCCAGCCCATCCCAGCGGTCGTGAGACTCCACCGGCTAGAGCCCCGTCCTGATTCTGCAACGACGTTCCGTTTCGACGCGGCGCCGGGCGTTCGTTGCCATCAGCCGCCGACCGGTCAGCGCGCGGCGATTCTTGAAACGGACGGTCGGCTAGCCGAACTCATTCGTGCAGCTGCTTGCGAATTGGGATTCGCCCGTGTCGGGTTCGCCCGAGCCGAGCGGCTGGAGCCCGCTGGAACGCGCGCCAGGGCCTGGATCGCCCGGGGACGCGCTGCAGGCATGCGCTACCTCGATACTGCAGCCGATCGGGCGGACGTTCACGCGCTGCTGCCCGAGGCGCAGAGCGTCGTCGCCGTGGCCATGCCGTACGGGCCGCTCGCCGCGGCGAACGCGTCCCTCACGAGCGCAGCCGGTACGGTGGCAGCCTATGCTCGGGGCGCAGACTACCACCGCGTTGTCAAGGACAAGCTGAGGATCCTGGCCGACCAGATCGCGACGTGGCTCGGGCGCCCGGTGCAGGCGCGGGCCTGTGTCGACACCGCACCGCTGCTCGAGCGTGAGGCGTGTGCTCGCGCGGGTCTTGGATTCATTGGCAAGTCCACGCTGCTCATCTGTCCCGGCCTCGGCAGCGGCGTCGTGCTCGGAGAGCTGCTCGTCGACGTGCCCATCGCCCCGGACCGGCCCGAGCGCAGGCGCTGTGGACGCTGTCGGCTCTGCCTGGACGCGTGCCCCACCGGCGCCCTGGTGGACAGCTACCAGCTCGATGCTCGCCGCTGCATCTCCTACCTCACCATCGAGCATCGCGGCTGGATCCCGCGGCGGCTCCGAAGCTCGATGGGCAGCTGGATCTTCGGTTGCGACGTGTGTCAGAGGGTTTGCCCGTTCAACGCGGGCCGGGGCGCACGCGAGGCGGTGTCGATGTTCGGCACGAACGACGCTCTCTCGGCGCTGTCGCTCGGCGAGCTACTCCATTTGGGGGCGGCCCAGTATCGCAAGCTGGTGCGCGGCAGTGCGCTCGAGCGCGTCAGCGCGCGTCAGCTCGGGCGCAACGCGGCCGTGGCTGCCGGCAATTCCGGCGATCAGCGGCTGGTTCCGGCGCTCGCCGAGGCCCTGAGAGTGCATTCGTCGGGGCTCGTTCGAGGGCATGCGGCGTGGGCGCTCGGGAGGCTCGGGTCAGAGGAGGCGCGCGCGGCGCTCAGGTGTGCGGCACAGAGCGACCGGGACGCCGAGGTGCGGTGGGAAGCGCAGCGAGCGCTGGGGGAGTTGGGCAGGTGCGTGGATACCGCGGACTCACCGCAACTTCGGCCCGCGGCGCCTTCGCGCGCCCCAGATGGATACGTCGAGAAAAACGGCAGCAGATGATGCGTGCTGTCTCCACCAGTGAGCGATGCGCTGCATCTCGCGCTCGGCTCGCTGGGACAGCTCGACCTTCACAGCCGCGAGCGTAGCTCAGCGACGACTGCCCTGGCATCCACCGTGCGACCCGCCTCCATGTCCTTGATGCCCTCGCGGATCGACTCGTGCAGCGCCGCGCGCTCCTCGTCGTCGAGGTCGTCCCAGTCGTCGGCGATCTCGAGCGGCACCATGGTGCCCTCGGGCAGGTCCGTGGGCTCGTCGAGTATCAACCGGCCGTTGTTCACGAGCGCCTTGACCGCAGTCATGGTCGAAGTCTAGCGCGGCTCGCGCCCTCTCGCTCGGCGCTGGAGGCAGACACGAAGAAGGCCCGGGGGGTCTTGGGCGGGTGCCCGCCGCATTTGACGTACCGCAGGCTCCGGACCGACGGAGACGTGGAGCCGGCCCGCCGGAGGCGAATGAGGCGAAGCGGAGCGTTGCCGACAGGCCGGCACCGGCAGAACAACGAGCCCGAACGGCACAACGCGGCTCAGAGCGGTGAAATGCCGGTCGAGCGTGACGAGCAGGGCGCCCGTGTGTCGCGCCGTCAGCGCGATGAGAACGTCGTTCTGCAGGCGCGCTAGCCCTACGTTCTGGTGATCCGCAAAGACACGAGAGAGCAGTCTGCCTGCCTCCAACCAACGCGCGCCCCAGCCCGGGGGCTCGAGTGGCACCAGCGCCTTGATCATACGTTCCACGGCCGCCACGGCTCTCCCCCGTGCACCGCGGAGCAGCTCGCTCGCTACCACCGGCGACAAGCGTATTGGCCCCACGGGCGCGCGCTCGAGGACATGATCGACCGTGATCTCACCCCGGAGCAAGGCAACGTGAACGCTCGTATCAAAGAAGCCGATCATCGAAGTCGATGCCGGCCGCGGCGCCGGTGGTTTCTCGGAGTACACGTTCTGCCTCGAGCCGCTCCTCCTCCTCCGCCAGGAGGGTATTGATCAGTTGTGACTGAGTCGCGACTTTGCGCGCTCGCATGATTCTGTGGAGCGTCGCCTCCGGAACGCGAACGCTCACGGCTCGTGTGCGGCGATGCGACTTGTACGACGAAGACATATGGTTTGTCTTACATCGGCTTGGCGACCTCGACAAGGCGGCGGGCACCCCTGACGGGACCGCGTTGCGGGAAGGCCCCCGGAGGGGGCCATCGGAGACCAGACCGCATCCGCGTGCTCGCCTCCGATTCCATCCAGCGTCGGTGGCACACGTCTCGAGAGCCCAACGCGCGGCCGTAACCACATCGAACCCGGAACTCCGGTCGCCTCGCGGTGTGCTCGGGTCCCGTGTTACTGCACGGCGGGGCAGCAGAGCCTCTCCGAGTCGCGCCGCCACAGGCGGCGGCCTACCTATCGAGTCATAGGTCGGCCCCCCGATTGAGACGCGACTGGGGGCAGCCCGAGTCTTCACGACGAAGGGCCCTCCCTACCGCGACCAGAATGGGTGTGCAGCTCTCGCGCGCACAAGGCGATCCACGTGAGCTCCGCCGCGTGGCGTCATCGGTCCAGAGAATCTGGGAGATTCGTCGGCCAAGAACCGGTGCACCAGCACACGGGTGCGCTATCCTGTGCGGAGGGGTCGAGGTCGACGTGGGGTCGAGTTGAAGCTCGTCGTGTCGCATTTCGAGGACGCCAAGGAGCTGCCGATCGTCGAGCTCGGACGAGCGGCGTGAGCAGTAGGAACTTGTAGTGGCGAAACGGCGCTCGCCATCGGGACAGGTTTGTGCTGCGCCGGCGCGGGCTGAATGGGTGTGCAGCGGTTGGGCGCATCGCAAGGGCGCTTGCGGCCGGTCGAGCTCCGTCGTCCGTGCTCAGAATCGGGCGATCTTGTCGGCCAAGAATCGCTGCACCAGCACACTGCGATTCGGAAACTCGACGCCTGATCAAACCGCTCGACAGGATCGTGGTGCGTAGTTGGTCATCGGCACCCCTAATCAGTCACTTCAGGCAAGCCGAGTACGTGTGACCGCTGACAAAGACCGTGTCGCCGTCCAAGCTGAAACAGTTGGAATGACGCTCGGGAGCCCTATCCATTCTGAGCAGCACCAAGTAGTCACCCCGGTCCGGCCTGCCGTCTCGCCCGTAGCTGACCACTACGAAGCCCTTTCCGTTCGAGAAGTAGTGGATTGGCCTGTTCCAGACGTCAGTGCAGTCGCTCCTGGCTGGTGAAGCGTGATGATCGCCCGCCTTCAGCTGAGCCTCCAGCTTCCTAGAGCACATCATCACGCGCATCGAGTTGGTCACCTGGCGCGACCACACCATCGACGCACAGACGAGTGCTCCGAGAACCAGAACAACGACGGCGATCACTGTCAGCATCCGTCGATGTCGCTTCAGAATCACCCGGAACATGCAGCTCTGCACTCCTCAAGCGAGCGATCCGACCAGTGATAGCAGTTGTTTGTGAATGGGTTGTACGGAGTCTGCTTGTTCAGCGAGTCTTCGAACTGCCAAAGCATACAGCTATCCATGCACTCGCCGGAGTCGACGATGTGACAATCCCCCGAGTTGAGGACGTCATCCGCGGGCTCACCTCCCCAGCCGAAGCAGGTCGTCTGGCCTCCAGGCTCGTATACGCAATTGTACCGATGGCGTACGAACGACGTGCTACCGGTCCCCCATCGCGTACATTCGTAGACGAAGAGCCCATAGGCGTCCGTCTTGTTCGCAGGGTCGTTGGCAGCATAGCCGTAGAGCAGCCGACTTCCCCCGCGGAACAGTATCGGATCCTTACTCACCCACCTCCCCACCACCGGATCATAATCCCTTGCCCCAAACCGCACGAGCCCCGTATCGGCGTCGTACAGCCCGCCAGCAAACCCGAACGCCATCCACCCGAGCCCCTCCCCGGTGACCTCGCCAAACGCCGCATACTCCGCCCTGAACGGCATATCCCCCGAGTTCGCAACATTGACGGCCAGCACCGGCGATCCGAGCTGATCGCTCACGACCCGATACGTCTGCCCGCCCCGAATCACGAGCTCCGGCACGTTGGGCTTCGTCCCAAAGACGTACTGCGCCACCAGCATGCCCGTGCCGTCGAGTTCCGCCACCGGCGCCAGCTGGTCACGATACAGCCACTGCCTCACCGTGACCCCGTCAACCTTCTTCGCGACTCTGCGCCCGACGCCGTCGGTCACGTACTCCACGAGCCGCCCGTCGGGCAAGTCGACCGCCACGAGCGAGCCTTGCGCGTCGTACGCGTACGTCGTCGTCCCCTCCGGCCCCGTCTTCGTCAGAAGCTCCCCATTGGCCGTGTACGTGTACGTATACGCCCCGTACGAGAGCAGCCGGTCCTGGTCGTCGTAGACGCCGTCACTCTCTTGCCCCGCGACGACCGCATGCGTCCGATTCCCGTTCGCATCGTGCTCGTAGTGCTCGAGGAGCGACCCGTTCTCGGTCACATCCGTCAGTCGCCCCTGCTCGTCATACGAGTACCCCAAGACGCGCGTCGCCCCCTCGAGCGACTCTGTCTTCTGCGCCACACGCCCGAGCTCGTCCCTCGGCACCGCAGCACTGTCGTACGTCACCGAATACAGCTCCGTGCTCCCGTACCTCGCCGTGTAGCTCGCGAGCTCCCCATACGAGTTGTACGTGTACGTATCGCTGACGCTCCCCAGCGTCGTCCCCGTCACGAACCCACTCTGCGAGCTCCGCGCAATCCCCATCGCCCCCACCCCCGACGGACACGTCGAAGCCGAAGCACACGTCAAGAGCCCGTCGTTGTCATAGCCGAACGCCGAGCTCACCGTACTTCCGGCCGCCGCAATGGTCTCTCCGACGGTCCGGAAGTTGTTGTCGTGCGTCCTGCTCACGCTTCCGGCCACAGCGCCGCTCCACGTCTCAGATACGGGGAGCATCCCATCGTACGTGTACCCCAGCGTTACGCCACTCGGGCTCGAGATCGACGCAAGCTTGCCCGGCGCGCACCCCGCCGAGATGTTGCACCCGGCCGGGTAGTACTCGTAGTCGATCGTCCCGCTCGGCATGGTCAACAAGTCCAAACGACCGGCCCCATCATAGCTCCGGTCCAAGAC